>CAJYSA010000073.1 GCA_913777325.1 uncultured Sphingomonas sp.
CAACGGGGCGATCGGCAGCGCGCGCGCCGCGACCCGATCGACCCAGACGACTTCCTCGATCTCCGCTCGCGTGGTCGCGGCGTCTTGCGGTGTCCGCACGTGGAAGATGTCCGCATCGACGATACAGCCGGGTTCGTTCGCGGCAGGTGCGGTGTAGCGACCGAGATGGCGGGCGTCGTCCTCCACCAGCACCACGCCGATCTCCTCTGCCAGTTCGCGGCGCAACGCGCCGATGGGACGCTCGCCATCCTCGATCTTGCCGCCGGCCTGCATGAACCACGCGGTTCCCGCCTTTCGGACCAGCAGCAGATGCCCGGCACCGTCATCGATCAAGGCCGCAGCGATGCGGATGGTGCGAGGGGCGGGTATGCTCATCTCCCGATGCTAGCCGTTACAGCCGCTCGCTCAAATGCCTGCGCGAGCGATTACCCGTTCAGCTCGGGCGCCAGCCGTGCGCTCAGCAACCGCGCGAACCGCGCCACGGGGCACCGCCGGGCGCAGCCGGGCACCGTCATCGGCGTCGTCGTCACCCGCGTGCCCAGCCGCCCCAGTTCGGCGGGGGTCTGCGTCCGGTACGACAGGCGGACGAAGCGCGCCCCGCGCGCATCGCGCAACAGCTCCATCACCAGCGCGCCCATCGGCGCGGTGTCGTTCCTCGCATAGCCGGGCGACACCAGGTCGACCCCCAGCGCCGCCGCCAGCGCGGTGACATTGGTGTCGTGCCCGACCAGCAGGTCCAGCGCCGGGGCATCCTTCGCGGTGAGGGACGCGATCACGCGGCGTCCCAGCGGCCCGGCCTGGTGCGCGGCCATGTACGGCGCGCGCGTGAAGACGTCGAAGAGCGCGGCGTGCAGCCGGCCCAGCCGCGCCAGCACCGTCGGCGTCGCGCGCCCCCAGCCGGGGTGCTTCATCCCCTCGGCGGCTTCCAGCAGCAGCACCTGCGCGATCCCGGAGGTGCGGCGGATCGGGCCGGTCAGCTCGATGCCGCGCCCGTCGTCGCTGGCGCGCAGGCCGGCGGGCGCGCCGGGGCTACACGTCGGTGCGCCGCACGCCAGCACGCGATCGAGCAGCCGCAGCTCGGGCGCATGGGCCGCCACCAGCCGGTCCATGCCGCCGGTGAAACGCTCGATCGAGGCGATCGCGTCCGCCGCGCGGAAATCGGTGGGACGCGCGCGCAGCGCCTCGAACAGCGGATCCACCTCGCCCGGCGCGCGATGGCCGACCGCGATGCCGCAATCGGGCGCGAACCCCGCGACGAAACCGGTGCCGCTGTCGATCGTCCGCTGGCTGACGTTGGTCCACACGCGCACCGCGCCCGACGCGGGGCAGCCGGTCGCCGGCAACACGCCGCGCGCGGCCAGCCACGCGCGATCGGCTGCCCCGCGCCGTCGCAGCGCACGCATCCCGTGCGGCGTGATCTGCTCGGCGGCGACCGGCCAGCGCGGCCATGGTGCGGCGGTCAGCGTGCCGGCCGGCACCTCGCCGTCGATCGGCGCCCGCACGCCGTGGCGCATCACCATCACCACCCGCTCCACACGCGGCCCGGAGGAACGGGCGGGGGCGGGGAAGGGCGCCGCACCGGCGGGGAGGGCGGCCAACGCGAGCATCGCCGTCAGCAGCGGGCGCCATACGGGCATTGGTACGTCTCCTCTACGCGTCGTTCGGGGCGTCTCCGCTAGGGCCGCGCCGCGACGCGATGATGACACACGCCGCTCACGGCTTGCGGCGCATCGCCCAGATGACATTGGCCAGCGCGGTGAGGATGGCGGCCACCGCCAGCAGCATTGGCGTGTCGATCGACATGTTCCGATTCCTTTCCTGCCGCCATATCAGCAGGTTAGGACGATGTAGGACAGAACAAAAAAGGAACAAATCCAACGCTGCGCACTGCCCGCTACCATGGCGCGCCCGTCACGACGGCCTTCGGCAGTCGCCCACCAGCGCCGCATGTGTTTCCGAGGGGCTATCGGAGCGGTTCAGCCGCGCGTGATTAGCCCGTCGTTGGCGAGCCGGTCGTACGCGGCGTGGATCGATGGGTCGTCGAATGTATTCCGATGGTCGCGTCCGCCGCTTAGCGCCACCGCGACGTCTTCCGCCGTCCGGGCTTCCCCGTCGCTGGCGAGCGCGTGGACCGACGACAGCAATTCCATGCCGTATGGGCTTTCATATCCTTCGATCAGCCGCGACAGATTCTGGATGACCGGGTCGGTCGCGATCCCGCGCGTAATCAGGAACTCGTCGGCGCCTGCGCATCCGGCGGGGGTGACGTGCGCGCGCTTTTCTCCGTCGAAAAAGCCCGCGATCATGCCGTGCCGTTCCAGCGCACCAAATGCCTTTTTCAACGTCTCCGAATAGGGGCCGTAGAGATTGCGCCGGAAGTCGAGCTTGAAGTCGATTCCGAACGCCTGCAGGAGATAGACGATCTTCTGCAGCGACAGCCGGTCGAACGCGCCGTCGAACTGGATCTCCAGTTCCGACAGCGTCTTCAACAGCGTCGCGCGCGTTGCGTTCATCGCCAGTGTCGTCTTGCCGACGAATTCCGGCTCGTCGGCGCTGTCGCGCGGCGCGAGAACGATGATGTCGACATCGTCGAGCACCGACAGTTTCTCGACGATGATCGGCTTGACGTCAGCCCAGTCCAGGCCACCGTTGCCGCAGCCGAGCGGTGGCAGCGCGATCGAGCGGATGCCCAGCCGCCGGATATCGGCGATCAGCGCGTCCAAGCCGGTTTCGATGTACGACAGTCGCGACGGGTCGCGCCAGTCGAGCTTGGTCGGGAAGTTGACCAGGAAGCGCGGTTCGCCTGTCCCGAACAGCTGGTGCTGCTCGTAGGTGAGGACGGTGCCGGGCACCAATGTGCCGGCATCGCACGCGGCCTTGTAGACCTTGAAATTGGCCGGCCAGCGCTTCTTGAAGGCGAGCGCGACCCCCTTTCCCATGACGCCGACGCAATTCACGGTGTTGACGATGGCCTCGACCGGCTCCGCGAACATGTCGCCGATCTTGAAGGTGATGGTCATCAGAAATAGCACCCGGGCTTGACGAAAATCGGGATGTTCCAGCGCGAGGCGTGAACGATGCGATCCAGTTGCTGTTTCATGGCCTGGTCGCGAACGACGATGCACGTCACCATCGACAGCGGCACCGCATCCTTGATCAGGAATTCCGCCATCCGCTGTTTCGAACGGTTGTGGTAACGCGCCGAGGCCGCGCTGTTTGCGAAATATCGGCACACGCCGGCATAGCCGATTTCCGGAATGTGCGCTGTCCTCGGCGGATCATCAAACATCGACCAGGCGACGTGCGTGGCCAAGTTGGCGAGATTGTCCTCCAGCTTCGGCATCGGCGCAGCGGTGTTCAGCGCCAGGTCGCTGAAGCAATATCGAAGGCCGCTCGCCGCGAACGGTGCCACGGCGCAGACGAAGAAGATCCGTTCGTCGTCGCTCGCCTTGCCCAGCACATTGCCTCGCGGATCGCGCAATTCGACGTTGCCGAGGCTGATGGTGTAGGTGAAACTGGTCAATGGCGAGAAATAGAACGGGACGTAGTCGTTGACGACGCCACCGTGCGGCAGTGCGAACATCGGCGTGCCGCGCGCCGCGACGATTGTCGGATAGGACGTCTGGTGGACATGTTGCCCGCGCGGATGGTTCTTCGCCCGGATCTCGCCATCGCCGAGGAAGGTGCCGAGATCGCGGCTGCATACCTGCCGGAAGATAAATCGGTTCGGCACGCATCACTCCCTGCCGCTCCGCCGCCTTATGGCATAGCGGGGCGACGCGGGGAAACGGGATAATGCCGGTTCCCGATGCGTGGGTCGGGCGTTCAGGCGGACATGACGATCCTGATTCCGGTGCTGGGCGACCAGCTGACGCTTACGCTCGCCAGCCTGCGCGACGTCGATCGCGCAGACGCGGTCGTGGTGATGATGGAGGTGTGGGACGAGGCGACCTACGTGCGCCATCACCAGAAGAAGATCGCGCTGATCTTTTCCGCGATGCGCCATTTCGCCGAGGAATTGCGTGAGCAGGGCTGGACCGTCGACTATGTGACGCTCGACGCGCGCGGCAACACGCACAGCTTCACCGGCGAGGTCGCGCGTGCCGCGAAGCGCCACCGTGCACGCGCGATCCGGGTGGTGGCCGGGGCCGAATATCGCGTGCGCCAGGCGCAGGATGGTTGGGCGGCGGACACCGGCCTGCCGGTCGAGATCCTGGAGGACGATCGCTTCGTCTGCCCGCTCCCCGATTTCTACGCCTGGGCGCAGGGGCGGCGCGAGCTGCGGATGGAGTATTTCTACCGAGAGATGCGTCGCCGCACCGGCCTGCTGATGACCGCCGACGGCAAGCCCGAGGGGGATAAGTGGAATTACGACCACGACAATCGCGACACGCCGCCGCGCGGGGTGAATTATCCCGCCCCCGAACGCTTCGCGCCCGATGCGATCACGAAGGACGTGCTGGCGCTGGTCGGCAAAAGGTTCGCCGGCCATTTCGGCGATCTCGAACCGTTCGCGCTGCCCGTGACGCGCGCGCAGGCGCTGCGGGCGCTCGATCATTTCATCGCCGCCGCGCTGCCGGATTTCGGGCGCTATCAGGACGCGATGATCGCCGGGCAGGACTATCTGTTCCACAGCAGCCTGTCGCTGTGCCTCAACCTGGGGCTGCTGGGGCCGGTCGAGGTGTGCGAGGCGGCGGTCGCGGCCTATGCGCGCGGCGACGCACCGCTGAACGCCGTCGAGGGGTTCGTGCGGCAGATCATCGGCTGGCGCGAATATATGCGCGGCATGTATTGGTGGGACATGCCGGAATTCGCCAAGCGCAACGCGCTGAAGGCGACGCGGCCCTTGCCGGATTTCTACTGGACCGGCGACACCGACATGCGCTGCCTGGCCGAAAGCGTCGACCAGACGAAGCGCGAGGCGTACGCGCATCATATCCAGCGGCTGATGGTGCTCGGCAATTTCGCGCTGCTGGCGGGCGTCGATCCGGGCGCGGTGTCGGACTGGTTCCTGGTCGTCTATTTCGACGCCTATGAATGGGTCGAGCTGCCCAATGTCGTCGGCATGAGCCAGTTCGCCGATGGCGGGATGGTCGCGTCGAAACCCTATGTGTCGAGCGGCGCCTATATCGATCGCATGTCCGACTATTGCGGGCGCTGCGCCTATGACGTGAAGAAGAAGATCGGGGAGGGCGCGTGCCCGTTCAACGCGCTCTACTGGGATTTCCTGGCGCGCCACGAGAAGCGGTTCGCGGGCAACGCACGGATGCGCAACATGTATGGCACCTGGGGCCGGTTTTCCGACGAGAAACGCGCGGAATATCGCGCCAGCGCCGCCAATTTCCTCGAAACGCTGATCCCCGCCGCGCCCGGCTGGGCGCGGTTGGGTGAGGGGACGGGGGAGGGAGCGGCACCGGCCGCTCCCCGATCGGCTTAGAAGCGCAGCCGCACGCCGGCGGTGATCGTCTCCTGATGGTCGTCGCGCCCGGTCTGCGCCGAGGCCGAGGCATAGAGGTCCAGCCCGCTCGGCAGGCGATAGGCGACCCCGCCCGCCGCGGTGCCGACCAGGGCGCCGCGCGCCGCGCCGAACGCGCTGAGATTCAGCCCGCCCCCGGCATAGCCCGCCAGCGCGTCGGCGTGCTGCTGCTCGATCTGCGCGCGCGCGCCCAGCGTCACGAACGGGCGGAAGGCCGCGTCGCTCGCATCGCTGCGCGCCAGCGTGATCCCGGCGTCGGCGAAGCCCGCCACGTGGCGGTTGCTCGCGACTTGCAGCGCGAACGGGCTGCCGCCTTCTTCCGCGACGCCCGCGCGCGTGGTGCGGATGTACGTCACGCCGAGGCGCGGGCGCAGCGACCAGCCCTCGCCGGCGTCGATCCCGTAATAGGCCGCCACGTCGCTGACCCAGCTGTGCAGGTCGTAGCGTCCGGTCGCCGAAACCGTGCCCGGCAGCGCACGGTCGGTGCGCGCCTTGCCGCCGTCGTACAGCACCGAGGCGCTGAACCCCCAGCCGCTGTCCGCGCCATAGCGCGCATGCACGCCCGCCACGACGCCGTCGGCCCTGGTGCGCGCACCCAGCGCACCGATCTGCTGCCGCCCGTTTAGATAGCCCGCGAACGCGCCGACCATCCACGTCCGGTCGCCATAGCCCAGGCCGCCGAGGAAGCCGTAGCTTTGCGCGCGCGCGGCGTTGCTCCCGCGTGCGGCGTCGCCCTCCAGCGTGTGCCACTGCCCGATCGTCTGCGCGAAGGTGAAGGCGCCGGCCTCCGCGCGGTCGGTGGCGAAGGCGTTGCCGCGCGCCACCTGCGCCAGCGACAGCGCATGGTCGATGCCCAGCTGCGTCGCCGAGGCATAGGCTTCCGGCGTCAGCTGCGCGAAGGCGCGCGCGTTCGACGCGCCCGATGCGTCGATCAGCGCGGGCAGGCTGCCGAACAGCGCGCTGGTCGCCGGCTGCACCGCCAGCGTCGCATTGGCATAGGCGATGCTGCGCGCGACCTGTGGAGAGAAGCGCGCGTCGGTCAGGAACTGGCCGAGCAACTGGATGCGATCGGCGCGCTGGACGATCACGCCGAACAGCGACGCCGGCTTGCTGATGGTCGTGAACCCGCCGGTGATCCCGCCGCTGGCGGTGATCAGGTCGTAGCTGGTGCCCGCGCGCAGATTGCCGATCGGCACGATCTGCAACGTCGCGCCATTGGCGATCTGGAGCGCGCCGTTGACGACCAGTTTGTCGGAGACGGTCGGGGTCAGCTCGAACACCGACAGCGAACCGCTGGCCAGCGTCACGTTGCCGTTGACGGTCATCGTCCCCGGCGACGCGCCGGGGCTGAGGATCCCCGCAACGTTGACGTTGCCGTTGACGGTCCCCGCCGAGCCGAAGGTCGCGCCCGCCCCGACGTCGAAGCGGCTGGCCGACAGCGTCGAGCCGGCCAGCCCGACCAGCCGCCCGCCGGCGAGCGCGACGCTGCCGAGCGCGGCGGTGCCCGAGACGGTCGCATAGCCCGCGCTCATCCCGAACGCCTCGACATTGGCGACGTCGGTGAAGGCGACCGGCGCACTCGCGCTGCCCCCCGATACCGCGATCGTGTCGCTGCCCGCGCCGCCGTCGACCGCGCCGGCGAAGCCGCCCGCGATCGTCAGCCGCTCGTTGCCCGCGCCCATCCGCACCGTGCCGGTGGTCAGCGACCCGCCGCTCGCGATCGTCAGGTCGGTGCCCGCGAGCACCTGGCCATAGCTCTGCGCGCCGGCCAGCGTCAGCGTGCCCGTGCCGGTGCTCACCAGCGTCTCGAACCCGGTCAGCGACGCCGCTAGCGTGCGCGCGCCCGCCACGCCGACCGTCGCGATATCGTCGCCCGCGCCGCCCGCCACGGTGCCGGTCAGCGTGCCGCCCGGCGCCAGCGTGAAGCTGTCGTTCCCCGCACCCAGGTCCAGCGTGCCCGCGATCGTCCCGCCGTTCGCCAGCACCAGCGCCTGCGCGCCGTCGCCCAGGGTCATCGCGTCGCCGGTCGCGCCCAGCGTGCCCGCAATGGTGAGCGTGTTGCCGGCTAGCGCGATTGTCTCGAACCCGTTGGCATTGCCCGCCAGCGTGACGGGTGCGGTGTTGGTGAAGCGCAGCGTGTCGTTGCCCGCGCCGCCGGTGTACGTGCCGTTCGCGATCGCGGTGCCCAGCGCCAGCGTATCGTTGCCGCCGCCCAGCGCGACGCGCGCGATGTCGCCGTCCACGCTCAGTGTCTCCGCCGCGTCCGACCCCGTCACCGCGCCGACGCTGTTGCCGGCCAGCGTGAGCGTCAGCCCGGTGCCCGCCAGCGCGACGCTGTCGAAGCGTTGGTCGAGCGTCAGCGCCAGCGTGCCGGTGCCGGTGACCGCGAGCTGCTCGAACCCGGTGCGCGCGCCGATCCCGCTGCGGTCGCCCGACAGCGCGACGCGGTAGGTGTCGACGCCCGCGCCGCCGTCCACGCCGCCGCCCACGCGGCTGCCCGCGCGCTCGACGAACGTGTCGTTGCCCGCGCCCAGCGCGACCGCGCCGGTGATCGTGCCGGCATTGTCGACCGTCTCGGCCGCGTCGCCGCCGGTGATCGTGACCGGCCCGGTGCTGCTCAGCGTCTCGCCCGCGCCCACGGTGACGGTGCCGCCGCTGACCCCGATCGTCGTCGCCTGGAACGCGCCGACATAATCGACCGCGCCGTTGCCGATCTGGCTGAAGCGCTCGAAATTGACGAACTGGCTGGCGCGCACCGTCCCGCCCCCGGTCGCGTCGACGATGAGGCTGTCGATGCCCAACCCGCCGTCGACCGTGCCGGTCAGCGTCGCCGACGCGCGATGGAGGAAGGTGTCGTCGCCCTCGCCCAGGAACACGTCGCCGGTGAGCGTGCCGTAATTCTCGACACGGTCGTCACCCGCACCGGTCGCGATCGAGCCGATGATCGTGCCGGTGTTGACGATGCGGTCGTTGCCACCGGCGAACTGCGCGTCGATCGCGCCGGCGATGACATAGCCGTTGTCGGTATAGCCCGCGCCGCCGCGGATCGTGCCGGCGTTGGTCAGGTCGAGCGTGCCGCCGAAGCTGGAGATCGCGGTCGACAGTACGCCGGTCGCCTCGATCAGGCCGGTCGCGGTATTGGTGACGGTGATATTGCCGGTCGTCGTGTTGGTCTGATTTGAAAGATCCAGCACAAGCGCGCTGGCTTGGTCGATATAGGTCTGGGTTTCATCCGAGAATGGCCAGGAGTACGTCACCTCCCGACCGCCGGCATTCGCGCGGATCGTGCCGCTGTTGGTGATCGACACCTGCCGCGTGCCGGCCACGGTCTGGTCGACGTATCCGCCAGAAGCCTCGATCCGGGCCGCGCGGGCGCTGACGCCGGTCGCCTCGATCGTCCCGCTGTTGTTGAGCGCGATCGATATGTCGCCGCCGGCATCGTCGATGACCAGCATCTCCAGCGGCGTGCTGAAGCCCTCGCCTCGGATCGTGCCGGTGTTCACCAGCGATGCCGTCAGCGGCTGCGCGGTTACCGTGTTGGTGCGGTTCTGCGTGGAGAGCGACACGCCGCCCAGCACGTTGCCGTTGTTGGCGACGTCGATCCGGGTGCCCGAGAAGAGCGACATCGCGACGTCGCCCGCACCAAGGTCGATCATGCCGTCGTTGACGACGTCGATCGCGCCGACCTGCGCGATGTCGAGCGCGGCGTCGGGCGCTGTCCGGGAAGTGATCGTACCGGAGCGTGCATTGACGAAGCGCTGCGTCGTGCCCTGAAAACCGTCGTTGAGGGCCGCCCGGTTCTCGAACGAGGTCAGGATCGGCGTGTCGACCGATGGCACCGGGGCATAGCGCGAACCGATCAGCACCTTTCCGCCGATCGTGGCGGTGTTGATGACACTGCCGGTGCCCCCCACGTCGAGTCCGGTCACGATCGCGTTGGCAGCGGCGAGCGTCACCACGGTGTCCGCGCCATAGGCACGCACGCCTTCGGCCTCGAAATTCAGGATCGGTGTCGCGCCCAGCGTCACCGTCCCGCTGGAAGTGCGGGCATGGACGAGGGTGTCGTAGCCGAGGCCGCCGTCGATCGTGCCGCTGACGCCGGTCGCGTCGTCATAGACGAAGAACCGGTCGTCGCCGTCGCCGAAGCGGAGGTCGCCGTCGATCGTTCCACCCTGCGCGACATAGGTCGCGCCGAGCGACGAGCGGTTGAACGGGCCGTATCCCAGATCGACCGACCCGGCGATCGTACCGGAATTGACCACCACGCCGCCGCTCAGCCGGATCGCGGTGCCGTTGCCCGCGATCGTGCCGCCGCTGCGGTTCGTGATGTTACCGGTGCCATAGGAGTCGATGCCGATCGCGACGCCGCCCGCGCTGGCGATGCGGCCGCTGTTGTCGACCTGCACCCCGCCACCCCTCACGGCGTCGCCGGCAACCGCGATCGTGCCGGTGTTGACCAGGTTCGCCATCGAGAAGCGCCCGGTGATCGCGCTGGACGCATTGCCCCCGGCGGCCTGCACGATCGACCCGTTGTTGGTCACCTTGATCGCGTCGACGATGCCGGATGCGCCATCCAGGATGATCGAGCCGTCGTTGACGACCGTGCCGCCCGAGACGGCCGACAGCGGCGTGGCGCCGGGGCTTGCGCCATCGCGGACGGTGATGGTGCCGGTGTTGACGAACTGGTCGCGCTGCGACAGCGCCACGGCGGTGAAGCCATAGGGTTGAAACGCGGTGGCGCGGCTGAGCGCGATCGTGCCGCGGCTGGTGATCGTCACCGCGCCCGGGGTCGTCGGCTGCGTCTCGCTCGATGTCAGTGCCAGCCCGACGGTCTGGATGGCGACCCGCTGCGTCGTCGTGATGCTGCCGGTCAGATCGACCGTCCCCGATCCCGCGAAGGCGACGGGTGCGGACACATCGGTCAGCGTCAGCGCGGCGCCGTCATACAGGTCGTAGCCGATCGCCGCGAACCCCGCGGGCGTAGCGCCACTCGCGCTCGCGTCGCTGCGCACCCGGTAGCGCAGGAGCGCATTGGATGCGATCACGCGACCCGTGATGCCAGCAAACGCGCCCGGTCCGTCGTTGGTCAGTTCGGTGACCAGCTGGTCGCCGGTGCCAAGCGACAGGTTGCCGTTCAGCACGCCGCCGGGCAGCGCGAAATAGCGGTTGATGTTGAACGTGTAATTGTTGTCGGCGACCGGCGCCTGGCCGTTCAGGACGACGTCGCCATTGATGATGCCGGCGTTGTAGATCGCCGCGTTGATGATCGGGCTGCCGGGGGTGAGCGGCGCGATCGCCGCCGCGGTGCCGGAAACGCGTCCCCCGGCGCGATTGTCGAGGATGCCGTACCGGTCGAGCAGGACGCCCGTCCTGGCGGAACCGATCGTTCCGGTGTTCACGAGCGTCGAGGCCAGCGATACGCCGGCCTGCGCACCGCCGATCGTGCCGCTGTTCCGGCCGCGCCCGCGCACGCTGGCGCCGATCCCGCTCAGCGACGTGATCGTGCCGCTGTTGTCGAAATCATCCCCCAGGAACGAGACGCCCAGGCCGCTGGCGCGAATGGTGCCCGTGTTGACGAAGCTCTGCGGCCAGAAGGCGACGCTGACGCCGTCGCCGGCCGCGACGATATCGCCGTCATTGCGAAAGCTCTTCACGTCCAGAAGATCGACGGCGAAGCGCCCGCCGTTATTGGTCTGCAGGCGACCGGCGTTGCGGAAACTCACCTTGCCGTCGGCGCGCTCCAGCCGGCCGACCACCTGCGTGTCGCCGATCAGCGTGGTGCGGTTGATGACAGTACCGTCACCCTCCGGCGCGATCGGACCGGTGAAGCCGTCGACCAGCGTGACGGTTGCGCCGCCCGCAACCACCAGCCCGGTGCGCTCGAAGCCGGTCGGAAGCGGCAGCGCGCCCAGCGAGGTATCGGCACCGATCCGCACGCGCAGCGTATCGACGCCGCCCCCGCCGTTGATCGTGCCGGTCACGCCGGTCACCAGTCGGCCGGCATCGTATCGTGCCTGCACGACATCGTCGCCGCCGCCCAAGGTCAGATCGCCGTTGATCGTGCCGGCCAGCGTGTCGATCGTGCTCTGCTTGTAGCTGTCGCTGGTCGCGGCGACGACCGAGCCGTTGATCGTCCCTGCGTTCGTCAGGACGAGACCGTCGTACGTGTTGATCGCGGTGCCCTGCGCACCGGTGATCGACCCGCCCGCCTTGTTGACGACGGTAAGGCCGTAGCGGCGATCATAGAAATAGCCATCGGTATCGATCGCCGCACCGCTCGTGCCGGTCACGGTGCCCGCGTTTTCGATCGAGATGCTGAGCGCCCCGGGCGGGAACGACGTCCAGTTTATGTGCGGGCGGACGATCGCGCTCGTTCCCGAAATCGACCCGCCGGCATTGATGGCGATGTTGATGTAGTTGGTGGGAGCGAAGATTGTGTCCATCAAGAGACCGAGCTTGCTCTGCCCGTCGACGGTGCCGTTCACGATAATTTGTGCACCGTTGCGGGTGGTGATCGCCGCCGCGGCCGGTCCGGCGTTGACGATGGCGCCACGCGCGACAGTGACGCGCGATCCGGGGCCATCGACGATCAATCCGTTCGGATCGACGCCCGTGCAGTTGGACTGCCCGTAATAGGGGACCGGATCCGGCGAACATTGCGCCCGCGCGCTTGATGCCACTCCCATTGCCGCGATGCTCGTGCCGAGCGCGAGCGACCAGCGGCGCAGCCGCACCGAACGCTGAATCGTCATTTATGAATCCACCCCTGTTGGCCGGCGGCCCCTCGCCTGGCGCATCGATCGTATGGGGCGGCCGGGCCGCCGTCCAGCCGGATGATGAGATCGGCATGATGATTCAGGGACGGGTGCCGCGCGGCGCGGGCAGGGTAGCGAGACAAAATGATACGTTCGTGACGCGTTGGTCCAAATCCGATAGACGCTATCCTGCAGCCGCTCGTTGCCGCCGCCCATCCGCACCGCGTCGTTGGTCAGCGACCCGCCGCTCGCGATCGTCAGGTCGGTGCCCGCGAGCACCTGACCATAGCTCTGCGCGCCGGTCAGCGTCAGCGTGCCCGTGCCGGTGCTGGCCAGCGTCTTGAACCCGGTCAGTGACGCCGCCAGCGTGCGCGCGCCCGCCACGCCGACGGTCGCGATATCGTCGCCCGCGCCGCCCGCCACGGAGCCGGTCAGCGTGCCGCCGTTCGCCAGCGACACCGCCTGTGTGCCGTCGCCGAGCGTCATCGCGTCGCCGGTCGCGCATAGCGTACCAGCGATGTTGAGCATATTGCCGGCCAGCGCGTTCGTCTCGAACCCGCTGGCATTGCCTGCCAGCGAGACGGGTGCGTTGGCGGTGACGATCAGATGTGCCGGATCGAACCGTACTTTCCGTCGTCACGTGGTGCGCCGTGCATGGAGGATCGGCGGATCGTCAGCGAGACCACCTTTGTGATTCGCAACGGCCTGCTCTGCCGGCCTCGTCACCGGCGTGGAGGCGCGCACACCGATACGTGTGTCGTCGGTCCTGCGGTGAGCCCGGTGGCATTGCCGACGCAGGTGTTCACGGGATGACTGACATGCGTAAGAGGCTCGATGCCTTGGTAGCGCTGGTGCAGCAGGCGTCGGCGCAGCACCCGCATTGGCAAACGCCGACATCTGCTCAAGCTGTTGTGGTTCGACGATCAGGGGCTTTGCCTGCTTTGCAAGCGACTCGAGCGTGGCCGCTTCGTCTCGCCGGTAGGCATGGTGACGTTGACGTCAGCGCAGTTACTGATGCTACTGGAGGGGTGTCCACCGGCGGTGGACCGAGCGGACGTCTACGTCGACGCCGATGGGGGCGCAACGGCGGTTTTGCGCAACTTCTTCTCACTTACCAATCTGTAGTTGCTATGGAAACGGGGTGCCGTAAGCGTTTGCTTCCCTTGTTGATTTAATCGCGGATCACCGCGCTGGAGGCTTCGACTGGCTAATGGCCCCAGCCACGTTGATAGTGAGGTATTGATCAGGTCTTCCAAGTACCTAAGTCACTTGGAACGGCTTTCGCGAGAAGCATCGGTCGCCGTAGTGATTCCCAGCAAAGGTTGCGTGTTGGCATTTGGATCGTAATTGCGATCGATGCGGGTGCGCAATCGGTTGTCAATGCGGGTGACGATGCGGTTCTGAACACGATCAAGTGGCCGCGATCCGTGCACAGCCCGTGTACGGGTTTGGCGTTCCCCGACCTGCACTTCCCCGATTGTAGCAGTGCGCCCCTGAGTGCTGACAGTGGAGGAGCCAGCGTCGGGTGCCGCAACGATAGTTGTGGCACCCAAATCCGAGTCAGTTTGAATTTGCGTCCCCGCGAACTCAGCTCCC
Organism: uncultured Sphingomonas sp.; assembly: GCA_913777325.1. GTDB lineage: Bacteria > Pseudomonadota > Alphaproteobacteria > Sphingomonadales > Sphingomonadaceae > Sphingomonas. The sequence goes on from CAJYSA010000073.1 coordinate 13,828, forward strand.
GCAAACAGCAGAGCAATCAATGATGATACAACTTTCATCACGTCAGTGGCCTTGACTTTCGTTGGTTGGCCGAAGCGATGCCGTCTCTATCTGACCCGTTACGCCTACGGTGTTGGCCGACGATCGTACGACCAAAGCGAGTATCTGCCTAGGACAGGCCTGTGGTACGATGAAATATCCCACGAAACGTCCGCCTGCATGCGTCGAGTTTGGTATCGCCACACGCCCGGTCTCGCGACCGTCTTGGCACGACATCATCCAATAAGGAAGTGAGCTCGTCGGTTGTTCGATCCCAGCACTGCGTCCTTCCAAGCGGTAGGTTCCTGGCGGCAGCAATTCAAATTGCTGAAGTATCGTGCCCCCAGCGCCAGAGGAGGTTGCAAAATCGAATAGCCCCCCCGCAGGCCCCCGTTGCATCGAGGTAACGATTCCAGCATCATTGATCGGGGTCCAATCGAATACCGAGGGCGCCGATAGGTTCGCCACGAAATGCGGATCGCGCGAAGTTCGCCGGTCCTTAACCCCTCTCGCAGAGGCATAAAAATCCCATGCAGCGTCGGTTGCACCTGCATCGAGCAAGCGGTTTATTAGAAAGGCTACTGCTTCAGCGGTGATCGGTACACCGGAGTTCTGAACACCTTGTAAGACGAGGGCGGCGGCCTTCGGATCAAGGCCTCCCGCCGCGACGAAGCCCACGAATTCACCAGCCCAGAGCGGCCGCTGCCGCAATAATGCAATCAGGTCGCGTCGGACATCGGCTTGCGAAATCGCGCTGCCAAGAACAGGGAAAAGTACGTCGGGTGCACGATTAGATGTCCGCAGTGCGATGTCATAGTGGTTAAGTGCTTGCGCGACGTCACCACGCGCCACTGCATCTTCGATCGCCCACAGTTGCGTCGGGAGATGCCGCCGGGAAAGTCGCTGCGCATAATCGAAGAATTGTCGTGCCTGTCTTGCGTCGCCTCGCATCTGCGCCTGCAGACCCAAGGTCGAGACTGCTTTCACTGCTGTCGGATCTTGGAGAAGTGCGCGCCGGGCAAGTCGCGCCGTCATAGAAAGCGGATCTCCGTCGGGATGATCGGCGAAGCGCTTCTCAGCAAGCGCTGCTGTCACGCGCCCGTTACCAGGAGCCATAGCGTGAGCCTGCACTGGATCGCCAGCCTCCAGAACCTCCGCTAAGGTGCGGGTGACGCTGAAGTAGCCTAGGATCGCTGCGAGAAGCGCCACTACGATCCGTACGACAAACGTCGTTTGCCGCGGCCTAGTCGGTCGATGCGCCGCAGACGGCATCAGGATGCGGCGCCATCACGGCGGTCCCGCCCGTAACCATAGCCATATTCGTAGCCATAGCCATAATGTGCTTTGCGCGTTTCGAACTTGGTCAGCACGCCGCCTATCACCCGCGCGTTGGCTGCTGCCAAGCGAGACAGGGCGGTTTTGACGAGCGTGGCGCGAATGCCGTGTGATTCAACGGCGTAGATTACCCCCTCGACCCGCGCAGCAATGAGCGGGGCATCGGCCAGACCCATGACGGGTGGTGAATCGATCACCACATGGTCGAACTGTTCGAGTAGCCGCTCAAGCAGGAGCGACAACCGATTCCCAGTCAGCAATTCCGCGGCGTTCGGCGGTAACGGCCCGGCTGACATAGCAGTAAAGCCCAGATCTTGCATCGCAAAAGTCAGCGAAGCAACATCGTCTTGCCCCGAGAGAAAATTGCTGAGCCCGCGATCGTGAGTGACACCACCGAGATGGTGCACTGAAGGCGACCGCATGTCGCCATCGACCAAGATCACGCGGCGTTGCGCTCGCGCCAGCGTGGTTGCCAACGCTAGAGCCGTCGTTGACTTGCCTTCGGCGGGGCGTGTCGACGTTACCGCGAATGAACGCGGGACCCCATGTTCGGTAGTGAACGCCAAATTTGTTTGGATCGCAAGGTAGGCGTCGACTAATTCTGACTTGCGGTCCAGCAGCGCGTCCTTAGGCGTCTCACCCTCGACCTTGGGCACCGAGCCGAGTAGCGGTAGGCCGAGCCGCCGCTCGATCTCTGCCGGATCAGCGATGGCCTCATCGATCTGCTCAAGCCCGAGCGCGAGCCCCGCCCCCAACACCAAACCCGATATAACTGCGATGACTAGGTTGAGCACCATCCGCGGGCTGGAAGGCTTTTCCGGGATTTCAGCCGCGTCGACCACCGCGATGTTGTTGACGCCCACACCACCAGCGACACCTATTTCCTTAAAGCGTTGCAGCAGCCCGTCGTACAGCGCACGATTAGTATCCACTTCCTGCTGATAGATGTTGTACTGTATCGAACGGCGACGCAAGTCCAAGTAATTGGCCTTGAGCTGATCAACCTTCTGTCGCAGCGCCTCCTCACGTCCTACAGCCTCACGGTAGTCGACCCCCAACGACCCCGACACGCGACTTTCCTCGCGGGCAATCGAACGATCGAGTTGTTCGATCTGCGATCTAAGCGCTTGCGCGGTTGGGTAACCGGGCTCGAAACGTACCATGAGCTGCTGATATTCGGCGGCAAGTTCTGCGCGCTTTTGGCGTAGGCTGTTGATCGCTTGGTTCCGGAGCGCTTCGGTCGACACCCCGCTATTGGTCTGGCGGAAGCGTGCCTCGGCCTGGATACGGTCAGCGGTCGCTTGCGACAGTGCCGCGTTCAGCGTCGCCAAATCGTCAGCGACAATCGACCGTTCCGATGTCGAGCGGTTATCGCCGGTGGTTTGCGACGGCAGGTTGATTATCTGCTGCGCAGACGCGTAGCCTACCAACTGACGCTGCGATTCATCCAATCGCCCCTTGTATTCGGCAAGCTGACGCTGAAGCAAATTACGACCATAAGAGGTCGCTTGAATCTTACGCTCTAAATTCGTCTGAATGAAATTCTCGCTCCAGGCATTCGCAACCTTTGCAGAAAAGGCTGCGTCGGGGCTGGTAAAGCGTATCTCAACCAGTCGAGACAAGCGCGTCGGATCAATACTTAAATTCTTTAGCAAGATCTGCCCGGCTACGCGCTGGCGCAATGCATGTCCTGTGGCATTATAGCGGCCGTTGATCAACTCGAATGCGGGAGTTCTAAGTGAGCCATCAAACATTTCAAAAAATTTCGGATCATCCACCAATCGCAACTGGGTGGCGACCCGCTCCGAGAGTGAGCGGGACTTAAGAAGACCATATTGAGTTTGGTAAAACTCCTGATCACCAATTGTCGCTTCGCGTTGTACGGCCTGGAAGTCGGTGACCTTGTCGGACTCACGAGAAATTTCGATTGTCGCGGTAGCTGTGTATTTCGGTGTCATCAGCAACGTGATGACGAGCCCGAGCAAGATGCACCCCACGACCGTGCCCAAGATTACGTAACGCCACCGCATCGCGATCCGGAGATACTGACGCAATAATGGCATGCGATCGCCGACATCGGCTTGAACGATGCCGGGAATAGTAGTGTTACCGCTGGAAAGCAGAGCACTACGCGGCTGGTTCGAGAACATGTTCATGACAACCGGCAGACCTTAATTCAGGATAGCGATCAGCGGCGCCGCCAGCACCGGTGCTAGGGACACAAGGTCGCGGAACATGCGTCGTTGCGGCGAGTCTCCGACGACGACGACGTCGTTGGCGTAGATGGCCGGATCGGCATAGATGCCCCGACGAACGGCATCGACATTGTAGAGCCCGGCCATCTTGCGACCGTTGACGGTGCGCAGGATGACGACATCGTCGTCGCGGGCAAATTCCGAAAGACCCTTCGCCGAAGCGATGGCGCGCAGCAGCGTCATCTGGTTGGTGACCGGATAGAGTCCTGGTTCGACGACTTGTCCATCGATGGTCACAACCTGGCTGACCGAACTGCGGATATTGACCGTGACGTCCGGATTACGGACGTAGCGGCCACGCAGCGCACTTTCGATCGCCGAGCCAAGTTCAGCAGCGGTCTTGCCGCGAGCGTCGATAGTTCCCACTAGCGGCATTGAAATCCGCCCACTTGCATCGACCTGCATTTCCCGGCTGAGCTCGGGGACGTTGAAGACGTCGACTTGAAGCGTATCGAGCGGCCCGATCAACGACGGGCGGTCTCCGGCGGTCAGGTCGTTACGATCTGGTGCGGGCAGCATCGCCTCGTTCCGGACCACCGTCAACTGGCCGCTGGATTGCAGGGGTTGACGTCTGACACAGGCGGTCAGCAGGATGGCCGGCAGCAGAACGGCACAAAGATAACGCATGTGCTTTTAGGGATCCGATCGGAATGGATCAGGCGGCTATAGGTGTTGAGGCGGGCGCGGTAAAGCCGGACCGGTTCCACAATGCAACCACATGGCGGCCAGTACCATCGTCACCATGATGAGCGGAGTGCGCGTCGGATAATCGACGAGGCTGGCGCCCAATACGAGCAGCAGGATCGCTGACCCGAGCCGCGCCAGCACCACCACCGCGTCTGGCCGGCGTCGCCAGGCCCGCGCACTTGCCAGCCCCCACCATCCAATAGCCGCGGCGAGCAGCAGAAGCCCTGGCAACCCGGCATCCAGCGCGATTTCTAAAAAGTCGTTGTGGGCGTGGTTGAAATAAGTGCGCTTCAACAGATTGAACGGCTCGTGCATTCGAAATATTGGGTCGAAGCCGCCCATGCCGGCGCCAGCGGGGAAATAATCACGGATCATGGCAAGAACGACGGGCAAGCCCCGCGCGCGCATGTCTTGTCCGGTGCCGAGCGATGCAGCTCGGTTGATCGAGACCGCTCGATCCGCCGAGATGCTGATAACTAGGAGAACGGCGAATATAGCTACGACGGTGGTTGCGATCGCCGGAAATAGCCAACGTGGGGGAGAGCCGAATGCGCGCCGGATGCCGTGGCGCGTTAAAGCCAACGCGATTACCAATGCCACCGCCCCAGCCAGCATTCCGGCGCGCGAGCCACTAGCTAAGATGGTTAGCTCGAACAAAAGGACTAGGCCAACCGCCGTTGGTGCGCGCCAAGTCAAGCGGCGCTCGCCAGAAAAAGCCCAGACCGGCGCGACCAGGCAGCCGATGGCAAGGAATAGGGCAAAATGATTGCGATTGGCGAAGGTTCCACTGATCTCACCGGGAGTATCATTGACTAGAGCGTTGTTGAAGCCTGCGCCTGAGAGTTGGAGTAATCCTACCAGCATTGCAGCTGTGGCCAACGCCAGCAATAATCCGGGCAGCCAAGCTCTTTCCGCCTCGTCCAATGCCGAAAACAGCAGAAGAACAGCGATTGGGGTGGCCAACGAAGACGCGGCATTGACCGCGGCATCGGGAACGATCGCCAGAGGTCTCCAAGGCTGGGCCTCTCCGGCCAGCTTGGCCGCAGCAGACAGCGCAGACCGACCCGGCAGCGCTTGCCACAACCCTGGGGGCAGGGGCATCAGCTGGAAAAGAACCAGTGCCAGCGCAATAAGAAGGATTAGCAATATGGGGCGGACCGCTGACGGGGCTGGGCGCACCCCGACTAGTACCGCTATAATTACCAGCACCCAGGTCGCGCCGCGCACGACGACCTGTCCGATCAGGTCAGCGCGCGAACCGCCGCCGGCGATCCAAACGACGATTAACAGCGCGCAGAGGATCAGGAACGCCGGGCCGGGCAGAACCCCGCGTTTCGATCGATGATGTACCACGTCTCGGAATCCCCACTAACCTGCTCGGGCGATCGCCTTCTATAACCGCATTTGGAAAAATCCCACCCCTACGCGGGAGGGTACGTGGAGCCGAAATGTTGCGTTGCAGCCGTCACTTTGATAGCTGGCGCGCTCGCAAAAGGGCGAAGCGGCTGTTTCGCTACTCCAGTTGAGTATTGATGACCCTCCGGCTTCCACCCGCTGCACCCCCGCTATCGCCATCAGCTACGTATGCCGTCTCCAAAGGCCGGCATCCGCGAACCGGGGCGGGTTGCCTGCTCCGGTTGCGCTACATGATCCTAGTAGGTTTCGTCATCGCTATCTTGCTGCCGATGCTGGTGAGACAATGGACCACCGGGATTCCGATCACCCAAGCAACTCAATATAATACGGCGCTAGGCGGAGTTATGGCGTTGTTGCTCGGTGTGCTCAGCTACCGGCGACTGCACATCTTTCCCGGTATCGTTGCGGGTAGTTATGTCTTTATGGCGCTGACGACGACATTTGCGGTCTTGGCGGTCAGTTTTTTTATGATGCGGATCGACTACAGTAGGCTTCAATTTCTAAGCAGCTATTTGTTATCGCTGGCACTGTATTTGTATATCCATCAGAAGATCGCGCTGCACCGCCGCCTGCGTGTTGGTGTGGTGCCGAGCGAAGCGACGTTGCGGCTGCCGGCGTTTGACAATGTCGACTGGATTCTGCTTGAACCTCAAGATGCGCCCGACAAGATCGTTGTCGACGCGATCGTTGTAGACCTACGTGCAGACCATGAGGATTGCTGGGATACACAGATTACCCACTATGTATTACGGGCAATTCCGGTCTATCATTTTAAGCAAGTGATTGAGCAGCTATCGGGTAGGGTGGAGATCAAGCACCTTTCCGAGAACACGCTAGGGGCGCTCAATCCAAACGACGTTTATTTGAAGTTGAAAGGGGCGGCGGACATACTGGCCGCGACGGTTCTCTTCTTGGTGTTGTCGCCGATAATGTTGGTGACGGCGATGATGGTGAAGATCGATTCACCAGGTCCCGCCATTTTTCGGCAGCAGCGGATAGGCTATCGTGGCAAGCTATTCACTATTTATAAGATGCGGACGATGCGCGTCGATACGCCTACGGTTGCGACTTCGGACGTGCAGGTGCTGCAAAATGCGATGACGCAGGTCGACGATCCGCGAATCACCCGGCTGGGTCAATTCCTTCGTCGCAGTCGGCTGGACGAGTTGCCGCAATTGGTCAATATCATGCGTGGTGAGATGAGCCTGATAGGTCCGCGCCCCGAAGCGGTGCCGCTGAGTCGATGGTACGAGAAGGAAATTCCGTTCTACCATTATCGCCATCTTATCAAGCCGGGCGTTACCGGTTGGGCTCAGATAAACCAGGGGCATGTGACCGACGTCGCCGACGTGCGCGAGAAGCTCCACCTTGATTTCTATTATGTTAAAAACCTCTCGTTCTGGCTTGATGTGCTGATCTCGGTCCGGACCTTGCGGACGATGGTGAGCGGGCATGGGGCACGCTGACTGCTCTGCGATGCCTCCTTTTCACGTGTTGCCCGAGGTCGGATCGACAATCAGGATTTCCGAACAGGCTAATTGTTGAGTTATGCGTCTGCGTGTTTCGACGCGGCGCTAGGTGTTTGATGCCACGGTTTGATGGTGTGATTCTTTCGTTGGAATGGAAGGAAGCCGCATGGGACAGGTGCGTCACGGGAGCGCCACGACCACGCACGCCGTCCGAGCAGCAATACAGCGATCGCAAGTTTCGCTCGCGACGCTGAGCCGGGAGCTGGGGATCACCCCGAAGACCGTCGCGAAATGGCGTAAGAGGGCGACGGTTGAGGACCTGAAGACCGGGTCGAAGGCCCCTCATTCAACGACCTTGTCCGGGGCGGAGGAAGCGATGGTTGTGGCGTTCCGGCGCCACGCGCTGCTGCCGCGCGACGACTGCCTCTACGCCCTGCAGCCGTCCATCCCGCACCTAACCCGGTCAGCGCTGCACCGCTGCCTTCAGCGACATGGCATATCCCGTGTGCCGGACATCGAAGGCGATAAGCCGAAGCGACAACGCTTCAAGCGCTACCCAATTGGCTTCTTCCACATCGATGTCGCAGAGGTACAGACCGCCGAAGGCAAGCTGTACCTGTTCGTTGGCATCGATCGCACCAGCAAAATTCGCGGTCACGCAGTTGGTCGACGAGGCTGATCGCCGAACAGCGTGGGAGTTCCTCGAACACCTGCTGAAGGCCGTACCTTACCGCATCCACACTATCCTCACCGACCATCCTGTCCTGAGCGATGTCGAAGGGGGCATCCAGTTCGCCGCGCAGCCCCGCAACCGCAACACCGTCTGGTCCCGCCAGATGCGCTTCGACAATGATCTGCGAGGCCAACGACATCGAGCACCGGCTCACCAAGCCGAACCATCCGTGGACCAACGGGCAGGTCGAACTGATGATCCGGACCATCAAGGAGGCGACCGTCAAACGCTTCCACTACGAGAGCCACGACCAACTGCGGACACACCTCGCCGACTTCATGGCCGCCTACAACTTTGCCCGCCGGCTCAAGACGCTTAGCGGGCTCACCCCCTACGAATACATCACCAAGATCTGGACGTCAGAGCCGGACCGGTTCGTTATCAGCCCGATCCACCAGATGCCGGGACTGAACACCTAGGCATCATCCCTTCAATGGTTTTCCAACATAGCCAGCGCGGTTCGCTCCCATCTGGTTGCGCCATTATGGAAACCTGCGCTAACAGCCCGTCGCCGTGACGGCGGTAAGCGCTCCTAGCAATTGAGGTCTTTTTTCCGTACCATGCTGACGATCGCTCGCCGCACTCTCGACCTCGATCGCAACGTACTCAAGGTACTGGGTTTCCGGCTCTGGACGATCCTTGCCGGTATCGTCACAGTTGTTGCTATCCCGCGCTTTCTGAACGGGGAGAGTCAAGGGTATTATTATACCTTCTTAAGCATTGTCGCGCTACAGGCGCTCTTCGATCTTGGCCTTTCGCAAACGGTAGCGCAGGTTTCGAGCCATGAATTCGCGCATGTCGACCTTGATCTTCTAGAGAAGGTAGACTTCACGCCACACGTGGCCAAGCTTGCATATGTGAAGGCGACAATTACTCGCTGGTATCGCTGGGTAGGTGGGGCGTTCATCGCAATCGTCGCCTTAGTCGGTGTGGGCTATTTTGGATTGTTCGGGGCGAAAGTTGATGGCCATTGGCTTGGTCCATGGATTGGTCTGGTCGTCACGACCGGCATCAACCTCATCCTGAGCCCACGATTGGCGATCGTCGAAGGCGCGGGCTGGACCGGCGCGGTGGCAACCGTCCGACTTGTACAAAGTATAATGGGCTATGTTTTATTGGTAATCGCGCTTGCCGCTGGCGCCGGACTCTGGAGCGCAATGATGGTGCCGCTCGCGGCGAATCTGGTGTCCGCGGTCTGGCTGCGTGGGCGACCTAATCCTTATCGAGCCATTCCACCTTATCCGTCCGCCGGGCATGATCATGAGCGGTGGCGCGCCGAGATCCTTGGTTTGCAATGGCGCGTCGCGATAGCTTGGTTGGGCGGCTACTTTGCTTCGCAGGTAATCGTGCCAGTGGTGTTTGCGTTGCAGGGTCCGGAACCTGCCGGCCGGATCGGCCTTGGGCTGCAGATTTTTGGAGCGGTGCAGGCACTGGGCATGAGCTGGATTAGTGCACGTGTGCCACGTTTTGGTCATCTTATCGCGCGCGGGGACTACAATGTGCTCAAGGAGCAGTTCGTACGTGCCGCAACGAGTGCCACATGGATGTCAGCGGTTGTGGCATTCTCGGTTGTGGCGGTCCTCGCCTTGGCGCGCGGTACGGGCGTGTTTCTGGCGCAGCGTATTCCATCAATGCAGGTGACCGTGCTGCTGGCAGGTGTCGCCGTGCTGGGCACGAGCATCTATGCAATGGCGGCGTATATGCGGGCCCATAAAGAAGAGCCGCTGGTGCTTTCCTCGTTGGTTATCGGCGGCATGACATTGCTTGCTGCAACTGCTGGAGCGCGGCTCGGTGGCGACGCGGTGGTGTTCGCCTATGCCTGTGTCACGCTGTTTCTCAATTTGCCTTGGACGGTGGTGATATTCCGCCGCTATTATCGCCGCGATACTAGGGGTTTGTGATGGACGAAGAGACGTGGCTCGACGATGTTTACCGCGATTACGATAGCTGGAAGGGCTGGTCCGGAGGCACTTCGGCGCAGGAGCGCCGGCTTATTGACATCGAGTTGGCACGCACGGGTGTCAGTCCGCCGGCTCGGGTGCTGGAGATCGGCTTTGGCAGCGGCGCTTTTCTGCTCTATCTCCAATCGCTCGGCTTTGAATGCTGGGGGATCGAGCGACGAGACGAGCATGATGCGGAACTCGAACGGCTAGGTCTCACGATTCGCAGCGGTGAAATGTCCGATCTGCCAAGCGAGCACTTCGATTTAGTGTGTGCGATGGATGTGTTCGAGCATCTTGAAAAGCCCGACATCATCGCGATGCTGCGCAAGGTGCGCACTGTCCTCAAGCCCGGCGGACGCTTGCTCGCGCGCTTTCCTAACGGTGCGAGCCCATTTGGTGCAATGAACCAATCGGCTGACCTCACGCATCTTACCTTGCTATCCATCACGTCTTTTTCACAAGCTTGTAGGATCGCGGGGTTGGATGTCGTTGGCGGTTGGAATTCGGCTGTCAGTTGGCGGGGCGAGGGCCTGCTGCGATCGATCGTCAAGCCGATTACTCTCGCCGGTCGACGGCTCGTGGAGATTGCACTAGGGGGGTTGTTCTATGGTGAGCGCCGCGCCTTAGACATGAATGTAACGGTTTGCGCCGAGCGTTGTTACGACGATAAATTGTGAATTGTTACGGACGTGCTCGACAGCCGAAAATTACAGTAGATTGGTAGGTAAGATAAAGTATCGTGTACACCGCCATCGCGGATGAACAAAGCGATACTCTCTGGTCTGCTCAGTCATTTTGGTAGGAGTCAGATCTGGAACATATCCTTGACATGGCGCTTCATTCATCAATCCGTACGCTTCGTTGGGCAATCAGCGGGTCGGGCGAGGGTAAAACGGTGCCCTATTGTCGTAACTGACCGCGTTTGCGCCCGCCGCGTTGTTAGAGTACGACGTATTCGCATAAGCGACGAATGGCAGATCGTGCCGTATCGGGCACGGAATTGGGAGCGGGCGGAGGGGACGCTAACTGACGCCGGTTGCCATTATCGCCAATTGCGTGCAGGGCAATTCCATGGAGCGTCGTTCGCAGTCCGTCTCGAGTTTTGGACGGCAGATAGCTGGGATGACGCAAATGTCAGTCTTTTCCGGTCCCGCGTTTGCCTGATGTCTGCTTTCTGTGCTGATGAGTCGTTAACGGGACGTCCGCGCCGTGTCGTTGCCGTCGATGCGCGCACGCTGACACAAACAGGAAAGGGCGTTCCGCGCTTTCTTTCTGAAACGCTGCGTGTGCTGGCAGGTCGCGATGACCTCAGGTTTGTCCTTTTTAGCAATCGTCCGCTCCATCCGGACCACGATTTACCGATCGACACTATCATCGACGATGGCTGGCGACGAGTCCCAGGCACGCTGTGGATGATGGCTCGGCTCAACGCGCTGGCGTTGCGCGTCGGCGCTGATACAGTATGGGGGCCGGCGCATGTCCTGCCACCGCGGCATACTGGGTTGCGTAGCGTGCTGACTGTCCATGATCTGGTTTACCGTATTATGCCGGAGTCGATGGGGACCTGGAACCGCTGGGTGTCGACTTGGCTGGTTGAGGCGTCCATCCACCGCGCTGATCGGATTGTGGCGGTCAGCGAAGCAACGCGCAATGATATGCTTCGATTGGTGTGCCCGAGTAGAACTGACATTCAAGTTGCTTACATGGGCGTAGGCGTCACACGGCCGCGCGATGCCCCGCGGGAGCGCAATCATTACCTTTTCGCGCTGGGATCAATCGAACCGCGCAAAAACATCGACGGGTTGTTACGTTGTTTCATGCGTTTGCGCGAACGGTGTCCCGAATTAACGTTGCGATTGACCGGCGCCCACAGTTGGGGGGCGTCAGAAACACTGGCGGCAATAGCCCGGGACCCAGCATGCGAGATATTGGGATTTGTGAGTGATGCTGAACTTGCGACGCAGATGGCCGGTGCCAGGGCGTTTGTCATGCCGTCACATTACGAAGGCTTCGGGTTGCCGGTGATCGAAGCGGTCGGCTTGGCGCCTGTTATCGCGGCGGACATCCCGGTTTTTCGCGAGCTGGCACGGTTCGTCGAGGGAGTTCAATTCGTTGACTTCGACGATCCCGACGCTGCGGCGGGCACAATCGCGTCCTTCCTTGCGACCGATCCAGCGCCGGCGCGGTTTGTTGGGGGCGCTCGGGATAAATTCCGATGGCGGTCGACGGCAGAATGCTATGCTGACGTCTTTCTGCGAGGCGCCATGGACGCGATGTCACGATGACTCACGGCAGGAATTACACGGCGCATCTCCTGGCCGTAGGACTCGGGGTGGCGTTGGTGATGATTTATGCCATTGTGCCAGCCAATCCGGAGATTTTTGGGGTGCCTCCCTGGCCCACCTTCATGATCGCGGAATATGTCCGTAGTGCGCTTCCCCTGGCGGGGATCGTCGCCGGCGTTGGCTATCTCACTCGAACCAGGACCTCGACGCGTGAACCGGTACCGGTGCATCCGATATTGGCAATCATAGTTTTTGTTGGGGGATGTTTCTGGCTGCATGACTATCCGTGGGTCGATGTCCGGGAGGGGATAGAAGGCAGTATATCGGCGGTATTTCGGGTTTTTTGGTTCGTTATAGTGCTCAATCTACGGCAGAGCGACCTCAACTGGCCGAAGCGATTGGTATATGTTCTAGCGACAGCGATTTTGATGTTTTTTGATCAATCCCGGACCTACTTTCTAATTGCGCTGCTGGTCCTTCTGACCAATTTCAACTGGATTGCGATCATCCCTGCGATCGTGTCGGGATTGATGGTCGCGGCGATCCGCTCGGGTCAAAACCAAGGCTTTGTGCACTCGATAACTTTTGCGGTCGGGGGCGAAGGGTATCTGGGTAGTCAGGGCGTGTTTCAAGTACTGGCATTGCCGGATGGCGGCGTGAACTTCTGGATTCCTTCCATGCAGGCGCTGTTCGCACCGATGACTGCGTTGATAACAGTGATCGCTAAGCGGTTGGACTACCCGGTCGACCTTTTTGATTCGAGTACTTATCTCGGGAACTATATCGAGGCATTGACCGACCAGCCCTATCCCCCAATGGGCGGGTTTTTCATTTTGTCGGAATTCATCCGCGCCGGATGGTTCGGGATGATTTGTATAGCACTGTACATGACAATCGCTTTCGTTGTCACTAAGCGCTTGTTTGATACCGCCGAGTTTCCGATAGGATCTTTCATTGCCATTCTATCGATCAAAAGCTCGCCGGCAACCTATTGGAACATGGTTCTCGTTGTTTTCGTGGTCTCTTATATTTTCCGACAAGTCGGCAAGATCGTTCGGTCGGCAGAGCATGTGCCGTTGACGGATAAATCGGAAATTACGGCATGATCGTGAACATTACATATCTCAATGCGTCGAATGGCATGTTTTGGTATGCCATTGATAAGATGAAGACAATTAACACAAATCCAACTACTGTTCTAGTAAGTCCTCGTTTGGCCCCGCTGGTGCGCAGGGAATTGCCTCATTTTCAGGTGCGCGAAATAAGTAAAGTTAAGGCGGCGTATTTTATAATTTTTAAGAAATTATTGCAGCGATCGTCAGAACGTGTTGTTGCATTCACATCTCATCCGCTGCCGTTTGTAAGAGATCAGACGATTGCCTTCCATGATGATTATCCATTTATTGGGCAAATTGGGCGGGTGAAGCGTGCTTTATTTATTCTGGCGGCATGGACGTCGGGGTGCAGAGTCGGGATCGTCAATCGATCACTAGCAATACCCTTTCTGACCGCATGCGGCATCGGTGTGGACAGGATCTTTTTTGACAGTGCGTTTCCGGCCGTCGATTTGCGCGAAGCAACGCCGCGGTCTCCCATCCCCGGAACGCCGCTGCGGATCGGACTGGTCGGTACCGACTCACGCAAGAAGAATTATCACGAGCTCTTTTCGGCGACCGTTGCGCTGGAACACGAACGCGAGGTGCGATTCGAACTGTACGGCACCGACAACGAGTATGTTCGCGAATTGCGGGCCGACTTTCCCACAATAAATCTAACTGTCGTGTCGTCGGACGACATCGGACCGATCGCATTTTTTGATAAGATCGACTATTTGGTCAGTGTCGCACGTGCGGAGGGCTATGGTCGTCCGATGGGGTTGGCAGCGGCACTCGGCGTGCCGCTGTTCCTGTTGCGATCGCCGGTATTTCTCGAATTTTTTGGTGAGCATGCCATCTTCTTTGACGATGGGGTCGCGTTGCTGAGGCACATCGTTGACGTGCGTCCGCCAGCAGTCGCTACTGCGCCTCGACTTGCCCAAGCCGTACCTGAGAGGAGTCCGTTCTTTGCCTGATGGCGTGACCCACAAGGACGTGGTTCCAAAAGGCATGGTCGATGTTTGGTGCTCGGTTGTGGCATACAGGACGCCCGCTGAGGAAATCGAACGTCTGGCCGCTACTCTGGCGCATACGCGGGTGTCGGTGGCGCTAACGATCGTCGACAATGCCGGTACGCTGCCCCACGCACTGCGGCTGCCCGGCATGATGGCGATTGAGCGGCTATCGCCTGGTCGCAATCTAGGCTATGGTCGGGCACATAACCTGGCCATCGCTCAGTCGCGCGACCGCTGCCGCTATCACTTGGTACTCAACTCCGACATTGAGTTCGACGCCTCGGTCATCGACGCATTGGTCGACTTCATGGATGCGCGCCCGACGGCCGGGTTGGTTATGCCGATGGTGCGCTATCCCGACGGCGAATTGCAATATCTGTGTCGCCTGTTGCCGAATCCCGTAACGCTGATCGGTCGGAGGTTCTTCGGCGGCACACAATGGGCGCGACGGCTCAACGATCGCTACGAACTTCACGATTGGACCTATAACAAAGTCGCCAGTTTTCCATTTCTTTCTGGCTGTTTCATGTTCATACGTCGAACCACCTTGGATAAGGTAGAAGGATTTGATCCGCGCTTTTTCCTGTATGCCGAGGATTTGGATTTGTCGCGCCGCCTGCATATGGTGTCGGAGACGCTCTTCTACCCGGGCGTATCGATTACGCATGAATATCGTAGTCTCAAGCGACGCAGCTGGCGGCAATGGGTTTATGCCTTAACCAGCCTAAGCCAATATTTCAACAAATGGGGTTGGATACTGGATGCCGAGCGCGATCGGATCAACCAGCGGACCGTCGCCAAGATTCGCGACAAAAAGCAGGGGGCTGAGGATAAAGAGTCCATTCACCAGAATTAAGGGGCGATCGATCATGACGGGCCTATCTGGTGCAGGCAGATGCGATTTTTTGTCTGTCTCTCATTCCGTGAGCGCGTCGCGGATCATCGTCTGTCCATTGGCTGCACCATGACCGATGATACGTGCTCGCCCGCCAGCCCGATTTCGCGACGCTTGCTGCTGCGGGGTTTGCCATCGTCGATCACGCTGGCAATCGCGGGTTATGGTGTAATAGGCTTGAGTGCTTGCCGCGCCGCGCCCGCCGGACCGCCCGGGGGGCACGCCTCGGGCGACGACAACGATCTGTTGCAGGATGCGCTCGATCGCGGCGGCATCGTCCGTCTTAACCGAACCTATGTCATCTCCCGAACATTGATATTATCGGGGAATACGCGCCTGATCGGTAGTGGGGCAGCCCGAATTGTCTGGAAGGGACCACCTGATCAGTCGATCATCTGTGACAGCAGTGTCATTGACCCAAAGCGGGTGAACCGTAACATCCTGATCCAAGGCTTCGAGATCGACGGTGGCAGTGTCTTGACAGGACATCGCGAGCAACGGGCGATCGACTTTTATCGAACCGGACAGGTCGTGCTGCGCGATCTGATTGTGCACGGGGTTGGCGGATCGGGGATCTGTTGGGGGAACAGTTTCGCCGATACTAGCGATATTGTGGTTGAGCGCTGTGCTGTCTACAATTGTCGGACTGGCGATGCTTTGCAGGGCAGCGGACGAGGAATTGTTATCCGCGACAATATCGTCGGCAAGGCCGGGGCCGCCAGCAGCTTCGGCGACAGCGGCATTGCATTGCTGAGGGATTTTAATGCGGCCACAAATCCGGAGGGCCAAACGTCGTGCGACGTTGTAATCACGGGCAATCGCATCATCGGCAATCATGAGGGCGAGCGCTTCACCGGGATCGCCAGTGTAACGCAGACAGGCATCGCGATCGGACCGTTTGCGGTTGAAGCAAGCGCAAACATTACGATAGCACGTAATGTCGTATCGGGCTGTTACGTCAACGTCTGGCTGGCTGTGCTAAGCGGTGTAAGCATCCTCGACAATGACTTTAAGCCCCATCATGCAGCCCTTAGCGCGAATGTCCGATTAGACGGCGTATCCAACCTCACGATTCGCAACAATCGTTTCGCGCTTGAACGGTCTGCGGACGGGCCTGATTATGCCGCCATCCTGTTGCAGGCAATGCGTAACATCTACGGCGCGTCCACCTTTGACGCGAATGTCCACGACTTCGTGATTGACGGCAATTCGCTGCAATCTAACCAGCCCGGCACAGGAGTCAGGATCGCATTCGGCGCAGCCTATCACCAGCCCGACTACCTCGCTACAGTCGTTGCCGGCACGATCGTGAACAACACATTTGACGGCCCGCTCACCCCAATAATCTTGGCGCCAGCCACCGGCGAGACACCGAGGACGCTCTGTGATCTCACGGTATCTGCCAATATCGTGGCAGGCTCGTCGCCGTCGTTTTTGGTGTTGATGGGAAAAAGGTCGCAATATGAAATGCTGAAGGTGGGCGGCAATCGGCTACCCGTGCGCATGCACAGGATATCAGGCACTGGCGCGCCAACGGAGTGAAGCTGGCGCTGCCGCGCCCGCAGCGGTGCAAACCAGCATTGCGAGCGGCCCACCGCAACGGTACGCGAAGCGCCATGCCTTCCGCACCTATCCAACTTATCCGCCCTCGCCGTTTCGGTGACACCCGCGGCTGGTTCACCGAGACGTACAACCGCGACACCTTCGCCGCGCTCGGGATTGCCTGCACCTTCGTGCAGGACAATCACTCGCTCTCGGCACCTGCCTTCACGCTGCGGGGCCTGCATTTCCAGGCGCCGCCGCGCGCGCAGGACAAGCTGGTTCGCTGCATCCGTGGCCGTATCTTCGACGTCGCGGTCGACGTACGCGCAGGGTCGCCGACCTATGGCCAGTGGGTCGGCGCGGAGCTCTCCGCCGAAAACGGGCATCAGCTGTTCATCCCCGTCGGCTTCGCGCACGGCTTCGTCACGCTGGAGCCCGATTGTGAGGTGACCTACAAATGTTCGGACACCTATGCCCCCGCGCATGACGGCGGTATCCGGTGGGACAGTGTCGGGATCGATTGGCCGATCCCCGCCGGCACCACGCCCGAGCTGAGCGACAAGGACAAGGTGCAGCCGACGCTCGCCGCGTTCGACAGCCCCTTTGCCTATGACGGCCGTCCGCTGACGCCGCTCGCCTGAGGAACGACCGACACATGCGCATCTTCGTCACCGGCGGCGCCGGGTTCATCGGCTCGGCGCTGGTCCGCCACCTGATCGAGCACACCGAGCATGAGGTGCTCAACTTCGACAAGTTGACCTATGCGGGTACGCTGTCGACGGTCGAGCGGGTCGCGGCATCGAACCGCTATCGCTTCGTGCAGGGCGACATCTGCGACGCCGCAGCCGTGCGCGCCGCGATCGCGGAGTTCCGCCCCGACATCGTCACGCATCTCGCCGCCGAGAGCCATGTCGACCGCTCGATCGACGGGCCAGGTGCGTTCGTGCAGACCAATGTCGTCGGCACCTACACGATGCTGGCCGAGGCGCGCGCCTATTGGCTGACGCTCGCCGACGATGCCAAGGCGGCGTTCCGCTTCCATCATATCTCGACCGACGAGGTGTACGGGTCGCTCGGCGATACCGGCCTCTTCACCGAGGAGACGCCCTACGACCCGCGCTCGCCCTATTCGGCGTCGAAGGCGGGGTCGGACCATCTCGTCTCGGCCTGGGGGCATACCTATGGTCTGCCGGTGCTCATCACCAATTGCTCGAACAATTACGGGCCCTATCACTTCCCGGAGAAGCTGATCCCGCTGATGATCGCCAAGGCGCTGGGGGGCGAGCCGCTGCCGGTGTACGGCGCGGGCGATCAGGTGCGCGACTGGCTGTTCGTCGAGGATCACGTCCGCGCATTGCAGGCGGTGTTCGAGCGCGGCGCGGTCGGGCGGACCTACAATGTCGGCGGCCATAACGAGAAGCAGAACATCGAGGTGGTGCGCACCGTCTGCGCGATCCTCGACCGGCTGCGCCCGCGCGAAGACGGGGCAAGCTACGCCGCGCAGATCACCTCGGTCGCCGACCGCCCCGGCCATGACAAGCGCTATGCCATCGACGCGACCCGCATCGGCGACGAACTCGGTTGGCACCCGCAGGAAACGTTCGAAACCGGCATCGAGAAGACCGTCCGCTGGTACCTCGACAATGAGGATTGGTGGCGCCCGCTGGTCGCGGCGAAGGCGGCCGAACGGCGCGGAATCGCGTGATGCGCGAGCTGCTGGTTACCGGTGCCAACGGGCAGCTTGGGCAGGAACTGCAACGCGCCCGCCTGTCCGATGGCTGGCGGGTGGTGGCGCTGGACCGCGCGGCACTCGACCTGACCGACCCGGCTGCGATCGCGGCCAAGGTGGCGGAGCGGCCGTGGGCGGCGGTCATCAACGGGGCCGCCTATACTGCGGTCGACAAGGCCGAAAGCGACCAGGTCGCGGCATGGCAGGTCAATGCGGTCGCCCCTGCCGCTTTCGCATCGGCGTGCGCGGCGGCGAACGTGCCGCTGGTGCAGGTGTCGACCGATTACGTGTTCCCCGGTGACCGGGAGGGCGCGTGGCACGTCGACGATCCGGTCGCGCCGCTCGGCGTCTATGGCGCGTCGAAGCTGGGCGGCGAGCTGGCGGTCCGCACCAGCGGCGCGCGCCACGCGATCGTCCGCACCGCCTGGGTGGTGTCGGCGCACGGGCATAATTTCGTGAAGACGATGCTGCGGGTGGGAGCGGAGCGGGGCCATTTGCGGGTCGTCGCCGATCAGCACGGCAGCCCGACCGGCGCCGCCGATCTCGCCGCCGCGCTGCTGACGATTGCGATGCGGCTGGTGAAGGATGCGGACGCGCCGACCGGCACCTTCCATTTCAGCAATGCCGGCGCGACCACCTGGGCGGGGTTCGCCGAAGAGATCTTCCGCCAATCCGCCATGCGCGGCGGCGCGACCGCGACGGTCGAGGGTATCACGACCGCGGAGTACCCGACGCCGGCGCGCCGCCCGGCCAATTCGCTGCTCGCGCATGATGCGATCGAGCGCGCCTATGGCATCATCCCGCGCGCATGGAATGAGGCGCTGGGCGACATCCTCGACGAACTGATCGTCCCCAAGGAGAACGGCAAGTGAAGGGCATCATCCTGGCGGGCGGATCGGGCACGCGGCTCCACCCGGCGACGCTGGCGGTGAACAAGCAGTTGCTGCCGGTCTATGACAAGCCGATGATCTATTATCCACTGTCGGTGCTGATGCTGGCGGGGATCCGCGATATCCTGATCATCTCCAGCCCCGAATATCTCGGCAATTACCAGCGGTTGTTCGGCGATGGCAGCGCATTCGGCCTGGCGATCGCTTACGCCGAGCAGCCGCGTCCCGAAGGGTTGGCGCAGGCGTTCACGATCGGCGCGGACTTCATCGGCGACGATAATGTCGCCCTCGTGCTGGGCGACAACATCTTCTTCGGTGCGCATCTGACCGATCTGCTGGCGAGCGCGGTGGCGCGGACCGAGGGCGCGACCGTCTTCAGCTACCGCGTCGAGGATCCCGAGCGCTACGGCGTGGTCGAGCTGGGCACGGACGGCAAAGCGCTGTCGCTAGAGGAAAAGCCCACGGAGCCGAAGTCGAACCATGCGGTCACGGGCCTGTATTTCTACGACAATCGTGTCGTGGACATGGCTCGCAACCTGAAACCGAGCGCCCGCGGCGAACTGGAGATCACCGACCTCAACCGGCTCTACATGGAGGCGGGCGACCTGTATGTCGAGCAGATGGGGCGCGGTTATGCCTGGCTCGACACCGGCACGCACGACAGCCTGCTGGAGGCCGCCGAGTTCGTCCGCACTCTCCAGCACCGGCAGGGTATCCAGATCGCCTGCCTGGAGGAAATCGCGTTTGAGATGGGGTTCATCTCGATGGAAAAGGCGCGCGAGGCCGGCGAGAAATTCGCCAAGACCGCTTATGGGCGGGCGATCCTGCGTGCGGTGGAGGATCATGGCCGATCGTCGCGGCGCCAAAGCCTTTGACACAAAAATGATGCGTTCGTGACGCGTTGGTTAAAATCCCATTGACGCTATCCTGCTGAAACGACAGTCTCCGTCGAAACTTCCTATGGAGAACGGGAGTGGCGGTGGATTACCGGTCAGGGGCACGGATCGCGGCGGCATCGTCGCTGGTGCTGCTTGCCACCGATGCCGCCGCCCGCCCCGCCGAGGCGCCGCAACCCGTGGCTCGACCCGCCGGCACCGTCCAGCCCCCCGCTCCCGTCCCCGCCGCCGCGCCGTCGTTGCTGTGGCAGGACGTGACCGCGCTCGGCGTCGCCTGCCTCGTCCATACCGGCAACGGCGTCGATCACGGCGCGCTCCACGATCGCCTCTGCGCGGCGTTCCGCGCGCAGGCGGCCAAGGGGGCGCCGGTGCCGGTCGAGGTCGCCGCGCCCGGCGCCGCCGCGCTCGCGCCCGGGCGCGTCACCTTGCTGGTCCACGCCAATGTCGAGCGGGTGTGCGGCGCCGACGTCATGGCGCTCAGCGTCCGCCCGTTCCGCAACGCCGCCGATGCCGGGCAATTCTTCGGCGCCGCTCCGCGCGTCGTCGCGGCGGGGGATGCCGCCGCGCTCGACCGCGCGGTCGCCGCGCTGCTGGCGGAGACGCTGCCGTGGCAGGCGGGGCCGTCGCAGGCGGGCGGGGCGCGACCGGGGCATCCGCGCCCGCCGCGATCGTGACGCACGGGTTCGAGACGACAGGTTCAAGACGACAGGTTCAATCAGGGAACACCAAGAGGGGAGTTGAGTAGATGGCGATCGGGATCACGGACGAGATCGAGAAACTGATCCAGCATTCGGAGCATCAGACCGAATTGCTGAAGGGCGTGGCCTGCACCTGTCCGGCCTGCACCGGGGGCGTGCAAAAGGACGTCGGGCTGATCGATCCGATGGCGGGGCTGACGCTGACGACGCAGGGCGGGTCGGTCGATTACCTGGCGGGCACCACCGCGGCCAACGGCAAGGCGATCTGGTCGGCGGATCAGATCGCGGCCTATCTGAACCGCTCGGGCGCGAGCTGGATCGGCGGCAGCGATCCGGGCCGGCAGAGCGACAGCAACCTGCGCGAGATCACGTTCGGCTTCCACACCTCGCAGGCGGAACTGGCCGACAACGGCTATTCCTATCGCTGGCCCGACGGCAACACCTATTACTTCGACGAATATTACAACTTCGCCGCCTTCAACAGCGAGCAGCGCGACGCCGCGCGGCTGGCGATGAGCTTCTGGGACGATGTCGTCTCGGTGTCGTTCAAGGAAGTCAGCAACGTCTACAAGGCCGATATCGCGTTCGGTAACCTGGCCAATGCGCCCAACACCCAGGCCTATGCCTATCTGCCGCAGGGCACCGTCTTCGAGGGCGACGCGACCGTCAACGGCGATATCGAGCGCGTGGTCGGCGACGTGTGGATCTCGGCCAGCCAGCCGAGCAACTTCCAGCTGATGCCCGGCGGCTACGGGCTGAACACGCTCACCCACGAACTGGGCCATGCGATCGGCCTGTCGCACCCGGGCAATTACAATTTCGGCCCGGGCTTCGCGGTCAATTACCAGAACGGCGCCGAATATTACCAGGATTCGCGCAACTACACGATCATGTCCTATTGGGATCCGCGCAGCATCGGCGCGGGCGACGTGGACTGGACGACGATGGCGCGTGCCTATGGCGGCACGCCGATGATCCACGATATCCTGGCGGTGCAGAAGATGTACGGCGCGGACACCACCACGCGCACCGGCGACACGGTCTACGGCTTCAATTCGACCGCCGGCAAGAACGTGTTCGACTTCACGGTCAACAAGGCGCCGATCGTGACGATCTGGGATGCCGGCGGCAACGACACGCTCGACGGGTCGGGCTTCGCCACCGATTCCGAGATCAACCTGAACCCGGGCTCGCTCAGCAGCATGGGCGGCGTGACGATCGATCAGGTCCGCAACGAGCTGACCTTCGCGCGCGTCAACGCCAATCGCGCCGCGATGGGCTATGCCGCGATCGACCAGGCCAGCTATGACGCGCTCTATGCGCAGCTCCTGGCCGGCACGCGCAACCTGCGGCTGACCGACAATGTCGGCATCGCGTACGGCGCGATCGTCGAGAATGCGATCGGCGGCAGCGGCAACGACACGCTGATCGGCAATGCGGTCGCCAACCGGCTGAACGGCGGCAGCGGCACCGATCTGGCCAGCTACCGCGATGCGACCGCCGGCGTGCAGGCCTCGCTCCTCACCGGGCGCGGCACCATCGGCGATGCCAAGGGCGACAGCTACATCAGCATCGAGGGGCTGGAAGGCTCCCGCTTCAACGACGTGCTGGCCGGCGACAACGGCAACAACCTGCTGATCGGCGGCGCGGGCGCCGATACGCTGATCGGCAACGGCGGGTTCGATACCGTCAGCTACCGCACCTCGACGGTCGGCGTCACGGTGTCGCTCAACTCGGGCCTCGGCACCGCGGGCGATGCCAATGGCGACCGGCTGTTCAGCATCGAGGCGCTGGAAGGCGGCAGCGGCAACGACACGTTCTACGGGTCGAACAATGCCGATACGCTGTTCGGCAACGGCGGCAACGATCAGCTGTACGGCAACGGCGGCGACGACACGATCTTCGGCGGGGCCGGCAACGACATCATCTACGGCCATGACGGCAACGACTGGCTGGACGGCGGGATCGGCACCGACCAGCTGTACGGCGGCAACGGCAGCGACACGCTGTACGGCGGCGACGGCGACGACATGCTCGACGGCGGGATCGGTGACGACGTGCTGTTTGGCGGGGCCGGCAACGACATGCTGTCGGGCGGCGCCGGCGACGACATCCTGATCGGCGGCGCGGGCAACAACAGCCTGACCGGCGGCGGTGGCGCGGACATCTTCCGCTTCACCGAGCTGGGCGTGAAGGACGTCATCCGCGACTTCACGCGCGGCACCGACCAGATCGACCTCAGCTTCCTGGACGCCAAGACCGGCGGCGCGGTCGATCCGTTCGACTGGATCGGGGCGCAGGCCTTCTCGAAGACCGCGGGCGAGCTGCGCTTCTTCACCGACGGCGGCATCAACTATCTGGAAGGCGACGTGAACGGCGACGGCGTGGCCGATTTCTCGATCCAGGTGAACGTGAAGATCACGCAGAGCGACATCATCTTCGCCTGATCCGGTCCCGGGCGCCGCGCGCGGCGCCCCGGCCTCATGACGGCGCGGGAAGGGCAGCCTTCCCGCGCCGTTCGTTCGTGTGCGCCAAGGCGTCGTCCAAGCAACGTTCAAGTTATCGCTATCATCAGATCAATAGCGACGTCAGCGGGTTAGGTGGCGCACAAAAGGTGATGATTAAATGAAATTGGTATTGTTAAAGCACCGGCCCGGTGACACACCGGCACCCGGCTGACGTCGGGGAGCGTGGCCAGTCGAAGGGCGTGCGATCTGTCGAAAAAGACAGGCGACGCCGGTCGTCCCCGATGCGGCAGGGCGTGCAAAGGGGAGTTGCTGACGATGTTGAAGAAGACGTTGCTTGCGGGCGGCTGCTGCATGGCCGCGCTGGTCGCGATGCCGCTGCCGGCCATGGCGCAGACCGATCCCGCGCCGGCCACCGCGATCGGCGATCCGGTCGCCTCCGCGAAACTGGCCGCCGATGTCGGGCGCGACACCACCACCGCCAGCAACGATCCGCAGGACGTGGTCGTCACCGGCACGCGCATCACGCGCCCGAACACCCGCTCCGCCGCGCCGATCGTCACGACCACCGCGTTCGACATCGCGGCACAGGGCGCGACGACGATCGAGGAAGTCGTCAACCGCCTGCCGCAGGTGCAGGTGAACAGCGAACAGAATTTCAGCGATTCCGAGGGGCGCCAGCGTATCAAGCTGCGCAGCCTGGGCTATGAGCGGACGCTGACGCTGATCGACGGGCTGCGCATCGGGCTGCCCAACTCGCTGGACGTCAGCATCATCCCCAACGCGCTGGTCGAGCGGATCGACGTGCTGACCGGCGGCGCCTCGTCGGTCTACGGCTCGGATGCGGTCGCGGGCGTCGTCAATTTCATCCTGAAGAAGAATTTCGAAGGCATCCGCATCGACGCCAACTACAACTTCTTCAACCACGACAATACCGCCAACGACGTCACCGCGGCGGCGCGCCGTGCCGGCTTCGCCTCGCCCAACGGGCTGACCAACGACGGCGGGCGCAGCGACCTCAGCATCGCGGCGGGCACCAGCCTGTTCGACGGGCGCGTCCGGTTCAGCAGCTTCCTGAACTATCGCCAGGCCAACCTGGTGAAGCTGGGCGACCGGTCCTACTCGATCTGCGAGGTGCTCCAGTCGTCGAACACCGCCCCGCTGGGGTGCAGCCGCGCCAGCTACACGCCCGCGGGCACGATCATCCCGCAGAGCGGGTCCCGCGCCGGGCAGCAGCTCGTCAACAATCCCAACGGCAACGGCACCTTCATCCCGATCAACAGCGGACCGTCCGGTTCGTCGGCGAACCCCTATGACGATTTCGCGTTCCAGCGTCCGTTCGAGCGCGTCAACGTCGGTGGCTTCCTGACCGCCGAGATCACCGACGAGATCGAGCTGTACGCCAACGCGCTGTTCTACCGCGACAAATCGTACAACACCCAGCTCAACCGGACCTTGTCCTACTCCGCGTTCGGCAGCGATCCGTACCGCGTGAACTGCGACAATCCGTTTCTGTCGCCGTCGCAGGCCACCACCCTGTGCGGCGCCAATGCCGGGGTCGCGGGGCAGTTCGCGCCGCTCGACGTGCGCTATCGCTTCGATGGCCTGCCGCTCACCCGGCAGGAGTTCACCAACGAAGGCTATCGCATCGTCGCGGGCCTGCGCGGCAAGGCGCTGAACGACGTGTGGACCTATGACGTCGCGGGCATGATCTCGCGCGCGCAGCTCACCACGATCGACTTCCCGTTCGCGGCGCCCGAGCGGGTCAACCGCTCGCTCGACGTCGTCAGTGTGGGTGGGGTGCCGACGTGCCGCTCGGTGGTGAACGGCTCGGATCCGCGCTGCGTGCCCTTCAATGCCTTCCTACCGTTCAACAAGGACCAGGCGACCAACGACTATCTCTACGGCGGCGCGACCGGCGGGATCAGCACGCGCATCCCGCGGATGCTGCAGTTCCTGGCGACGACCAGCGGCGATCTGGGCAAGTACGGCATCACCTCGCCGCTCGCCGACCAGGGCGTCGCGATCGCGCTGGGCGCCGAATATCGCTCGGAAATGGACCGCACCGATCCCAACGAGGTGTTCATCGCGAACAACGGCGGCGAGGCGACGCGCGTCACGCAGAACATCCTGGAGGCCAATGCCGAGGTCCAGGTGCCGCTGGTCGAGAACCAGTCGTGGACGAAGCTGCTGCAGGTCAACGGCGGCTATCGCGTGTCGAAGTACAATCTGCTCGCCGACCGTTTCACCACCTGGAAGGTGGAGGGGCTGTGGTCGCCGATCGAGGACATTTCGTTCCGCGGATCGTACAACAAGGCGCAGGCGGCACCCGGCGTCGGCGCGGCCGCGAATGCAGCCAACATCTTCTGGAACCAGGGCTTCTATTCGGATCCGTGCGCGCCGCGCATCAATCCCGCCAACCCGACCGGGCCGCGGCTGGCGCCCAGCGCGACACAGGCGCAATGCGCCAACACCGGGCTGCCCGCCAACCTGTACGGCAGCGCGACGCTGATCTGCCCGAACGATGCGTGCACCGTGCGCGAGGGCGGGTTCAACCTGGCGCCGGAAACCGCCTATACCAAGACGTTCGGCATCGTCCTGCGCCCGCGCTTCATCCCCGGTCTCGTCGTGTCGGTCGATCGCTGGCTGATCGATCTGGAGGACCAGCTCGACTTCCTTCAGCCGCAGAACATCATCAACGAATGCCTGACCACCGGGCTCGATTATTTCTGCCGCGGCATCGTGCGCAATCCGGGCACGGGCACGCTGTCGAGCGCGCCGGCGAGCCGCCCGGCGACCGGCTGGGTCGCGCGCGGATCAGCCAACGGCTACCGCTCGCAATCGCACGGCTGGGATTTCCAGGGTCAGTATAACGTGCGTCTGGGCAACGCCGGGTCGCTCGACGTCGGTTTCAACGGCACGCTGATGACGCGCGTCGGGTCGCAATCCTCGCCGACCGCGGTCGCGCGCGACTGCACCGGCTATTTCGGCAGCGGGTGCGGCGAGAGCCTGCCGCGCTGGGCGCACCAGATGCGCGTGACGTGGTTCGCGCCGGAGCGCATCGCCAACGTCTCGGTCAACTGGCGGCACCGCGGCCCGATGCCGCTGACCTTCTACTCGCCCGCCGACACCGGCATCCCGCGGCAGGACGAAAGCGCGCGGCGCGATCAGTATCCCGGGATCGGCGCGTACAACTGGATCGACCTGGCGGTCGGCTTCGACATCAACAAGCGGATGTCGTTCCGGATCGCGGCAAACAACCTGTTCGATCGCGACCCGCCGCTCGTCCCCGACAGCCGCTCGACGATCGGGCTGCTGCGCGGCAACACGATCATGGGCTACGACCTGCTCGGCCGGCAGATCGTGGCGGGCGTCTCGCTGAAGCTGTGATCCGCGCGCTGTCGGCACGTCGATCCGTCGACGTGTCGACAGTGTCCGCTCCCTCTTGCCCGTTCGTGCTGAGCCTGTCGAAACACGTGCCCGGAACACGCCCTTCGACAAGCTCAGGACGAACGGGGAATGTTCGAGGTTGGCAAGGCGCTGCGGGAACGCCGCAGCCGTCAGCTCACATCCCCGACGCGGCGAGCTGCGATCGCCAGAACGCCAGCGATCGCGGGTCGGCATCGGGGCGCGGCGCGGCGGGCTTGCCGTGGCGCAGCCGTTCGCGGTCGCGCTCCGGCGGTTCCACCACGCGCACCCGCACCGCACCGTGTCCGGCATCGCGCAGCCCCAGCGCCTGCGCCGCGCCCTTCGACAGGTCGATGATCCGCCCGCGCGCGAACGGCCCGCGATCGTTGACGCGCACCACGATCACGCGCCCGGTGTCCAGCGACGTCACCTCGACATAGCTGGGCAGCGGCAGCGTGGCGTGCGCGGCGGTGATCCAGCCGGGGCGGAACTTCTCGCCGCGCGCGGTGCGGTTCCCGCTCTCCCCGCCATACCAGCTCGCGCGCCCCAGCATGTCATAGGCGGGATCGGCGGCGGGGACATAGGTGACCCCGCGCACCGCATAGGGCCGCCCGATCGCCACCGGCGTATCGCTGACCGCCCGATACCGCCCCCCGCACCCCGCGAGCGCCGTCATCACCAGAAGCGATAGGGCGGGGCGGAAGAGTAGGCGCATCCCGCCTATGCCCGGCGCCGCACCCTGACCGCCGGCTGGCGTCCGACCGTCAGCTTGTAGGTGCCCAGCGCCGCGCGCTTGACGACCACCGGCTCGCCGGCGCGCGGCGCGACCGCGAAGCGCAGCCCGTCGGTCTGCTGCCAGCGCGAGCCGTCCGCCAGCGCGAAGATCCAGTTCCCGTCGCCCGCCTGCGACGCCTGCGCCAGCGTGCCGGTCACCGATTCCAGCCTGTTGCCCGCCGGATCCTGCAGCGTCGGCAGGTCGGCGGCGCGGCGACGCTCGCCGAAGCGCAGCCGGCGTTCCTGTTCGATCCGCGCGCGGTCGACCACCACCACGCTGCGGGTCGTGATCGCGCCATCGAACGCGCGCACCGCGGTGTCGAAACAGCGCAGCCGTTCCTTGTCGTTGGCGATCGCGCGACACCGGATGACCGCGTCGGCGGCGTTGCTGCGTTCGGGCGCGGTCGGGCCGGCGGCCAGCACCGGCGCGCCGGCCAGCACGATCGCACCCCAAACCACCGCGCTTTTCATCATCTTGCGTTCACGGAGCCGGGCAAAGTGTAACGTTGTTGCAACAGGTACTAAATTTCGAAGCCGGCGCGTGTCTGGCTGATTGCCCATCATTCCCGTCCTTCGTAGCAATGGGTCAGGGCGCCTGTCGAAAACTGGGCGCGATACAACACGGCTATTGCAAAAAGGGGACCGTATGAAGACGATTTCGATCAGGCGTCGCTTGCTCGCCAGCACGATCGTTGCGGGCGCGATGCTGGGCAGCCTGCCCGCGCTGGCGCAGGTCGCCAACGACCCCGCGCAGGCCTCCGCCGGTCCGCTGGAGGGCCAGGCCCCGGTCGCGAACGCGGACGGCGACAACAAGGCCGCGCAGGGCGGCGACATCGTCGTCACCGGTTCGCGCATCCGCTCGCCCAATCTGGAGGCGACCAGCCCGGTCACCGTCGTCAACAGCGAAGAGTTCAAGCTGACCGGCACGACCCGTACCGAGGATCTGATCAACTCGCTGCCGCAGGCATTCGCCGGGCAGAGCGGCAACATCTCGAACGGGTCGAGCGGCATCGCGACGATCAACCTGCGCGGCCTCGGGCCGGAGCGCAACCTGGTGCTGGTCAACGGCCGCCGCGTCGTGCCGGGCGATCCCAGCTCGGCCGCGGTCGACATCAACGTCATCCCCGCCGCGATCATCAAGCGCGTCGACGTGCTGACCGGCGGCGCCTCGTCGGTGTACGGCGCCGACGCGGTCACCGGCGTCGTCAATTTCGTGATGGACACCGATTTCGAGGGCTTCCGCCTCGACGGCCAGTATTCGCTGTTCAACCACAACAACCGTGGTGGCGGCGGCATCCGCTCGGCGCTGGACAGCAACTCGCCCTACGGCGCCCCCGCCGGCTATCCGAAGGGCATGAGCACCGACGGCGGCACGATCGACGTCACCGCGGCGTTCGGCACCAGCTTCGACGACGGTCGCGGCCACATCACCGCCTACGGCGGCTATCGCAAGATCAACGCGGTGATCCAGGCGAACCGCGACTATTCGTCGTGCTCGCTCAGCGCGAACACTGCCTCGGTGGCGCAGAGCACCGGCCGGCCCTATGCCTGCGCCGGCTCGGCGACATCGCCGCAGGGCTCGTTCATCGCGTTCGACGGCACCGGGTCGGACTTCACCTCGACGTTCTTCCAGCCGGGCGCAGGCGGAACGTTCGCGCAGGGCCGCACGCCGTTCAACTTCAACCCGCTGAACTATTACCAGCGTCCCGACGAGCGCTACACCGCCGGCTTCTTCGCGAACTACGAAGTGTCGGATTCGATCAAGCCCTACGCCGAGTTCATGTTCATGGACGACCGCACCGTGGCGCAGATCGCGCCGTCGGGCAATTTCGGCAACACCACCTCGATCAACTGCGACAATCCGCTGCTGTCGGCGGCGCAACGGTCGGTGATCTGCGCGCGCAACAACTTGCTGGTCGCCAATAATCAGTTCGGCCAGCGTGTCGTCGGTCAGGGCGTATTCGATCAGAGCACGCCGAAGATCTTCCCTGACACCAATCCGGCTGTCTTCTTCGATCCGACCACCGGCGCGGCGTACAACCGCGGCTACGCGCAGATCCTGCGTCGTAACGTCGAGGGCGGCCCGCGCCAGGACGACCTGCAGCACACCAGCTTCCGTGGCGTGATCGGGTCGCGCGGCGATCTGGGCAAGGCGTGGACCTACGACGCTTACTATCAGTACGGTCGCACCAACTTCGCCGAAACCTACACCAACGACTTCTCGATCACGCGCCTCGGCCGTGCGCTCGACGTCGTCAGCAACCCGAACGGCGGCGCACCCGTCTGCCGCTCGGTGCTGACCGGTCAGGATCCGAACTGCGTCCCCTACAACGTCTTCTCGCTGAACAGCGTCTCGCCGCAGGCGGTCGCGTATCTCTCGACCCCGGGCTTCCAGCGCGGCGTCGTCAGCGAGCAGGTAGCTTCGGCCAGCTTCTCGGGCCAGCTCGGCGAATACGGGATCAAGAGCCCGTGGGCTGCGGAAGGCCTCGGCATCGCGCTCGGCACCGAGTATCGCAAGGAAGCGCTCGACTTCAAGTCGGACCTCGCGTTCCAGACCGGCGATCTGGCGGGGCAGGGCGCCGCGACGCTGCCGGTGCGCGGGTCGTTCGACGTCAAGGAAGTGTTCGGCGAGCTGCGCGTGCCGATCGTCTTCGACAGCTTCATCTACAACCTGTCGTTCACCGGCGGCTATCGCTATTCGTCGTACAAGACGTCGGCGGGCCGCACGTTCTCGACCGACACCTACAAGATCGAGGGCGAATTCGCGCCGATCCGCGACATTCGCTTCCGTGGCGGCTACAACCGCGCCGTCCGCGCACCGACCGTGCAGGATCTGTTCTCGCCGTCGCGCGTCGCGCTCAGCGGCAATGGCGATCCTTGCGCCGACAAGGTGCTGACTGCTGCGGACCGCGGCTGTCTGGCACAGGGGCTGCGTATCGGTCAGCGCGTCGCGTCCAACCCGTCGGCGCAGTATAACGGCCTGCTCGGCGGCAACCCGAACCTGCTGCCGGAAGTCGCCGACACCTATACCGCCGGTGTCGTGCTTCAGCCGTCGTTCCTGCCGCGCTTCGCGCTGACCGTCGATTTCTTCGACATCAAGGTGAAGAACGCCGTGACGTCGATCGGCGTCGATACGATCCTCAACGCCTGCAACACGACGCTCAACGCCGAATATTGCGGCTTGATCAAGCGTGACTCGGCAGGGTCGCTGTGGCTCACCCCGCAGGGTTATGTCGTCAACACCACCAAGAACATCGGTGGTCTGGCGACGCGCGGCATCGACGTCGGCGCCAGCTATTCCTATCCGCTGGGCGACCTCGGTTCGCTGGGGTTCAACTTCAACGGCACCTGGCTCGATCGTCTCGTCACCGACACTGGCGTGACCGGCTCGTACGACTGCGTCGGCCTGTTCGGCCCGACCTGTCTGCAGCCGTCGCCGGAATGGCGCCACAACGCGCGCATCAGCTTCAACTCGCCGTCGGGCGTGGGGATGTCGCTGCGCTGGCGCTACTTCGGCAACGTGAAGATCGATGCCACCGACAAGAACTCGAACCTCAACAACACCGGTTCGACCGGACCGGCGCCGGGTGGCGTCGCCCGTCCGGGTCTCGCCGAGCTGGGCGTGCAGAGCTACTTCGACCTGGCGATGACGTTCCGTGTCAGCGACGCGTACACGTTCCGCCTCGGCGCGAACAACCTGCTCGACCGCGAGCCGCCGCTGACGGGGTCGCAGGCATGCCCGGGCGTCGTCTGTAACGGCAACACCTTCCCGGGCGTCTACGACGCGCTCGGCCGTTACATCTACGCCGGCGTCACGCTCGACCTGTAATCGGGCCGCCAGCACAACCGACCAAGGGAGGGCGGGTCTTCGGACCCGCCCTTTTTTGCGTGCCGCGTTTCAACGCCCTCATTCTCGCGCCCGGCCATGCCGGAACGTGACATGATCACGAATGACGAACTGACGCTTTTCCGGTCGCTTCGGAAACATATCGAAATGATCCAACGCGGATGGTGTTGGTCTTTTCCACTGTAACGACTGCGCCAATACTCCGTCCGGCTATCATTGTTAGCCGAAACGGGAGATCGATATGCCACTGACGCAGCAGGAAGCCGCCGGTATCAAGTCTATCGATTTCACCTATAACGGCGTCACCTATTACGAGGTAACAAACGTTAACAGGCGGGGGTTCTGGCACGAAAATGGGACGATCTATGAATCGTATGAAGACATAGCGTATGTCCCGCCACGGGAAGCTCCGAGCCCGAGCCTTACCGATTTCGTCCTGGGCCTATATTATAGTGGTGTCCCGATTTTTCGGCCTGACTATTATAGCACCTACACTGGGCCCCGCACGCTGCCCGGCGGTCCGTCGGGAAATGCGGCGCTGTCGGACGATGATATCATGATGGTCGATGTGAATTCGGCCGACGTAAATGATGGGCACATCCAGCATGCTTTCGCCAATGATGTTTCATCCTTTGGCGCCGATCCCGAGCCGATCGGGATCCATCGGCATGTGGAGACGATGAGCGAGATGTATCTGTAACGTCGCAAGCCCGTCATCGGTCGGCAGCATCCTGCTGCTGCCGATGACAGGCGTCCGGCGTTTCCCGTGATCCTGGACCACGATCTCGGGGCGCGTGTGTCTTTTCGCTTGAGCGAAGCAATCGGCGCGCCGACACCCACGCGCATGACCCCGCCCACCGCCCTCCCAAGCGTCGCCGCGCTGACCCAGATCGTCACCCGTGCCATCGCCGCGTGGCGTGAACCGGAGGCGGTCGCCGCGCTGACCCCCGCGCGGGACCGCACGCCCGATGACGCGCGTCTGTGGCTGTTGCTCGCCGCGACGCATCGCGCCGCGCAGGACACCGCATCCGCCCTCGCCGCTGCGCGGCGCGCCGCCGCGCTCGCCCCGCACGACGCGCTCGTCGCGCACACGCTGGCGCGCATCGCCGCCGAGGCGGGTGAACCCGCCGTGGCGCTGTTCGACCGGGCGCTCGCGCTTGCCCCCCGCGACGCCGGGGTGATGCTGGGGCGTGCCGCCGCGCTGGTCGCGGCGGGGGAAGGGGCGGCGGCGAGCTCGTTCCTCGCGGATGTGCTGCGGCAGCATCCCGGCTGGTACGACGGGCATGCCACGCTCGCGCGGCTGCGCTGGCAGGCGGGCGATCGCGTCACCTACGCCGCCGGCTATGCCGCCGCGCTCGCCGCTCACCCGAATGACGGCCTGCTCTGGCGCGACCATGCCGCCACGGTCGCGCGCGCCGGGCAGGGGGAGGCCGCGCGCCGCATCATCGCACAGGCGCGCCGCGCCTTGGGGCAAAGCCGCACGCTCGACCTGATCGAGGCCGGCACCTTCTCCGAGGACGGCGAGATCGCCGCGGCCGACCGTCTGTATCGTCCGCACCTGCCCATCGCCGACGCGGATGCGCTCGCCGGGCATGTCCGCCACCTGTTGCGCGCCGGTCGCGCCGATGCCGCGCGCGCCGCGCTCGACGGGCGCCTCGGCCATGGCACCCCCGATCTATGGCCGCTCGCCGCGCTCGCCTGGCGGCTGACCGGCGATCCGCGCGGCGACTGGCTGGAACGGGGCGGCGCGTTCGTCCGCGTCTTCGACCTCGCCGACGCGGTCGCGCCCATCGACGATCTCGCCGCGACGCTGCGCGCGCTCCATCGTTCGGTCGCGGCGCCGCTCGATCAATCGCTGCGTGGCGGGACGCAGACCGATGGCGCGTTGTTCGCGCGGCTCGATCCCGCGATCGTGCGGTTGCGCGACGCGGTGCTCGCTGCCGTCGCGCGTTACCTCGCCGATCTGCCGGCGCCCGATGCCGCGCACCCCTGGCTCGGTCTGCCACGCGATCGGGTGCGGTTCGCGGGTTCGTGGTCGGTGCGGCTCACCGATCGCGGCCATCACGTCGAGCACGTCCATCCCGCCGGCTGGATCAGTTCCGCCTGCTATGTCGCGCTGCCCGATGGCGTCGCGGACGATCCGGCGCGCGGCGGCTGGCTCAGTGTCGGCGATGCGCCGTCCCTGATCGGCACCGCATTGCCCGAATGGCGCCAGATTGCACCCCGGGCGGGAAAGTTGGTGTTATTTCCGTCCTGGGCCTGGCACCGGACGCTCCCTTTCACGTCCGGGGAGCGCCTGACCGTCGCCTTCGACATCGCCCGCCCGCCGCTTTAGGACGCGCGCATGACAGTCTCTTCAGAGGTGATCGCGGCGGCCACCGCCCGTGCCCGTGCCGGTGATTTCGCCGGTGCGCTGGCGCTGATCGATCAGGCGCTGCGCGATCACGCGGACGATCGTAACCTATTGGAACTCGGGGGACTATTTGCCGCGCGCGCGGGGGCGGTCGATCGTGCCGCGGCGCTCTTTGCGCGGTTGCTCGATCAGGATCCGTCCAGCCTGTCCGCGCGCGTCAACCTCGCCACCGCGCTGATGGTCGCCGGCCGTCCTGCCGAAGCGCTTGGAATCGCGCAGGATAACGATCATCCGAAGCTTCGCCACCTTGCCGCCCACGCCCGTGTCGCGACGGGGAGCGGCGAGATCGCGGACTTTGAGGCGATCGTCGCCGCCGACCCCAGCGATTATCGCGCGTGGAACAACCTCGGCACCGCCCGCCTCGCCGCCGGCGACCTGGACGCCGCGATCGCCGCGCTCGACGAGGCCGCCTCGCGCTCGCCGGGCGATGTGCGGCTTTATCTCAACCTTGCCAATGCGTTGCAGCGGGCGGGACGGTTCGACATTCGCCAGCGGGTGATGCGCGACGCCGCGGCGCTCGCCCCCGACGATGCCGAGGTGCAGCTCGAACTCGGCATCGCGGAGGCCGCGTGCGAGCAGCCGGCGCTTGCCGAGGCGGCGCTGCGCCGCGCGATTGCGCTGACCCCCGGCTATACGACCGCCTTCGTCGAGCTCGGGCTGCTGCTCGAAAGCGTCAGCCGGATCGACGATCTGGCGGCGGTGGTCGACGCGCTGGAGGCGCGCGCGCCCGATGCGGTCGAGCTTGGTTTCCTGCGCGCCTGGGTCGCGCGGCGCCGCGGGCAGGTCGCGGAGGCGCTGGCGCTGGCCGAGCAGGTGCCGGAGGTGATCCATCCATTGCGCCGCCACCAGTTGCTCGGCGAATTGTACGATCGTACCGGACAGCCCGACGCCGCCTTCGCCGCCTTCACCGCGATGAACGAGGCGGCGGCCGGGCTGCACCCCGCGCCGCCCGGTCCCGGCTATCGCGACCGGCTGATCGCGATCGCGGCGCGGTTGACCCCGGCGCAGGTCGCGGCGTGGCGCCCGCTCGCGCCCGATCCGCGCCACGTCGCGCCGGTGTTCGTGGTCGGTTTCCCGCGCTCGGGCACCACCTTGCTCGATACGTTGCTGATGAACGTGCCGGGCGTGCACGTGCTGGAGGAGCAGCCGTTCCTCGCGCAGGCGACCCAACCGCTCGGCCTCGCCGACGAGGGCGTGGCGACGCTGGATGATGGGCGCGCGATGGCGATCCGCGACGATTATGCCGCGCGGATCGCGGCGGCGGTGCCGCGCGGCGCGCGGATCGTGGTCGACAAGCACCCGCTGCACATGACGCGCGTCGCCACGATCCACCGGCTGTTTCCGGAGGCGCGGATCGTGCTGGTCGAGCGGCATCCGTGCGACGCGGTGCTCAGCTGCTTCATGGCGAATTTCCGGCTCAACACCGCGATGCGCAGCTTCACCAATCTTGACGAGGCCGCGCGCACCTATGACGCCGCCTTCACGATCTGGCAGCGGGCGACGGCGTTGTTACCGGCGCTGCGCATCCATCGCGTGCGCTACGAACGGATGATCGCCGACGTCGAACAGGAACTGCGCGCGCTGCTCGCGTTCCTCGATCTCGAATGGCAGCCGCATTTCGCAGACCACCGCGCCAGCGCCCAGGCCCGCGGGCCGGTGAAGACGGCCAGTTATGCGCAGATCACCGAGCCGCTCTACACCCGCGCGGTGGCGCGCTGGGAACGCTATCGCCCGCATCTCGCACCGGTCATGCCGATCCTGGCGCCGTGGATCGACGCGCTGGGGTATCGCGGCGACTGAGCGTCAGTTGCCGGTCTTGTAGCGATTGGCCTGGATGCGCTCGATATCCTGCTGGTTCGTCGCCTTCTCCGCCGCCCAGTCGCGCGCGGACATGCAGCGCTTGGTCTGCGCAAGGCGGCTGCCGGTGTTCTGCTCCGACTTGCAGATGATCTTGTCGGGATCGGCGTTCGTCTCCGCCTTGCGATCCCGCGCGACCGACGCGGTCGCCGCGACCATGGCCAAAGCACCCAGCCCGAGTGTTACGATGCGCATCGAATGTCTCCTCGGGAGGCGAGTGTCGTCGGGTTCGGCGGTGTCGTCAATATGCCGCGCCGATGCCGGCGGGAGCGGCACGCCGCCCAGCGTCACTGCCGGCCGGTGACGAAGAGATCCGCGTTGGTCCAGTCCGACGTGGTTGGCGTGGCGTGCGGGTGCCCCGTCCCATCGATGCTGAGCGGATCGTTGTTGCGCAGCGCGCGCGCGACCCGCGCGTTGATGCGGTCGAGGCGGGCCTGGATCATCCGTTGACTATCCGGCGACAGCGTGCCGCCGTCGCGCTGCTGTTGCTGCAAGGCGGCGGTGCGCAGCGATCGCAGGGATTGGCGATAGGTAAAGGCGATCTGGTCGGGATATGCGCGGACGACCGTACCGGCCGTCGAGCGGACCGGCCCGGCCTGTGCGGCGGCTGGTGCCAGAAGCACCGCGCCGGCGGCGATCACGATTTGTGCAAAGGAACCGACCCTCATCACCTGCTCCCATGATACGCGAAGCGATGCGCCGCTTTCCCGTATCCGGAATGTGCTGCCGGCGATGCCCGCCGTCAACCAGTACCCGATGCGCAGCACGTCTCGGTAATATAGGTTATGTAAAGCCGGGCCTGCATCCGGCACGCCGCCCGTTGCGGGGCGGCGCACCGGTTGCGCGTGGGTGTCAGCCGGCGAAGCCGAAGGCGTTGCCGGTGAAGGTGAGCTGGTCGGGGTCGATGCCGATCAGCAGGATGGTGTTGCCGCCGCCCAGGTCGATCAGCGTGTCGTCGCCCAGGTCCGTGACGGTCGGGGCGGTGTCGAGCTGGAGCGTCGACAGGTCGATCGTGTCGCCGACACCGAAGTCGCCGATCGTGTCCTTGCCCGAACCGGCACCGAACACGAACGTGTCCGCGCCCGAGCCGCCGAACAGCGTGTCGTTGCCGCCCAGCCCGATCAGCACGTCGTTGCCCGCGCCGCCCAGCAGCGTGTTCGCGCCGGCATTGCCGCGCACCGTGTTGGCCAGCGCGTTGCCCGTGCCGTTCAGGTTCGCGGTGCCGGTCAGGAACAAATTCTCGACATGGTTGCCCAGCGTATAGTCGATCGCGGCATAGACGCTGTCGATGCCGCCGGCGCCGTTCTGGAAGAACTCGATCACCTGGTCGCCGGCGTCGTCGACGATATAGACGTCGTTGCCGCTGCCGCCGTCCAGCACGTCGGCGCCCGCGCCGCCGTCCAGCCAGTCGTTGCCCTCGTGGCCGTACAGTGTGTCGCGGCCCGCGCCGCCGAACAGCCGGTCGTTGCCGGCATAGCCGCGCAGCACGTCATTGCCGTCCAGCCCGGACAGCGTGTCGTTGCCGCCGGTGCCGTACAGCGCGTTATCGAGCGCGTTGCCGGTGCCGATCCGCGCGTTGCCGGTCAGGTACAGGTTCTCGACGTTGGCACTCAGCGTATAGTCGACCGCGGCATAGACGCTGTCGGTGCCGCCGTTGGTGCCCTCGATCACCCGGTCGCCGCCATTGTCGACGATGAACGTGTCGTCGCCCGCGCCGCCGTCCAGCAGGTCGGCGCCCGATCCGCCGTCCAGCCGGTCGTTGCCCGCGCCGCCGTACAGCTTGTCGTTGCCGGCATCGCCGAACAGTTGGTCGTTGCCGCGCATGCCGTGGATCTCGTTGGCCAGCGCGTTGCCGCGGATCGTGTCGTTGCCGTCGCCGGTCACGATGTTCTCGATCCGCGAGCCCGTCGCGATCGTGAAGGCCGCGACCCCGCCGAACGTCGCGGTCCCGCCTTCGCGCAGCGACACCACCACGTCCTTCGACACCGCCGCCGCGTTGATCCAGTCCGTCCCGCCATCGGTATCGGACAGCGTCTTGCGACCGCCCTGCCCCGCGATCGCCGCCATCGTGAAGAACTCGTTCGTGTACGTGTACACGTCGTTCACCGACGTCTGCGTCCCGTAGACGTCCAGCTTCATCGAGTTGACGGTGGCGCTGCCGCCGCTGAACGCGCCGTTCGAGCCATCGATCTGTTCGAACTGCAACGTCCAGGTGCCGAGCGTCTCGACGCCGCGGAACCCGCTCAACCCGAAGGTGTAGCTCTGCCCGCCATCACCCAGGGTCACCGCATTGTCGGAGGTGTCGATGAAGCCCGTCGTGCCGTCCGGCGCGGTGATCTTGATCTTCAGCCCGATCATCGTCAGTCCGGTGGGGCTGCCGTACAGGCCCAGGGTGGTCGCCGTGTTCAGCGTCAGGTCGAGATGTTCGGCGGCGATGTTCTGCGTCACGTTGAAGCGGAACGTCTCGGGGGTGCCGACGAAATCGCTGAACCGCGTCGCGCTGGTGTTCGCCAGCTTCGCGTTGGAGGTCAGGCCGACCGCGATCGTGCCGGTCGAGATGCTCGCCTCGTTGGTGCTGGTCTTGGCGGGGCCGAACAGCGACCACACCTCGGCCATGCGCACCGCGTTATACGCATCGACCGCGCCATAGCCGTAGTCGTTGCTGTAATGCGCCGCGCCGCCGTTCCAGTTGGCGGCCTGGCCGTTCAGCTTGAAACTGGTGTTGTTCAGGATGAAGGTGCGGCCGCTGTAATCGAACGCGGTCTGCCCGGTGTCGAACGCGACCGGCAGCTTGGCGGAATAGGCCAGGATGTCGCGCACGTCGCGCCAGCCCAGCTTCTCGTTGGCGTCCAGCATCAGGCTGACGACGCCGGAGACCACCGGGGTCGCGCCCGAGGTGCCGCCGAAGCCGTCGGTATAGTCTTCCTTGCCGCCCGGCTTGGCGACGGTGTTGTAGCCGTCGCGGCCCAGCAGGTCGGTCGTCACCTGCCCGGTGCCGCCCAACTCCGCGAAATCGTTCGACGGGGCGGAGACCAGCAGGTGCGCCCCGCTGTTGACGTAATAGGAGGAACTGCCGTCGACTTCGCGATACGCGCCGACCGTCACGGTGTGGCGATCGGTCTTCCAGGCGTCGCTCTGCCCGTCGTACACGCTGTTGCCGGCCGCCGCGACGTGGATCGTGCCCAGCCCGTCACGCCCTGTCGACGTGCCCACGCTCAGCGCGCTGACCATTTCGTAGCCGAACGTGCCCGCGATCGTGCGCGACGCCGCGGTGCCCATCCCGGAGGCGCCGCCCCAGCTGTGGTTGGTGACGTCGTAGCGCGCGCTCTGCCGCACCGCCTCGTAGAATTTGGCCGGATTTTCGCTGTTGACGAAGATGCCGGGCTTCGAATCGTCCTCCGAATAGGGGTCGAAGATGTTGATGCCGGTCAGCGTCGCGCCATAGGCGACGCCCACCCCGCCCTCGCCGTTGCGGGCCGCGGCGATCAACCCGGCCACCGACGTGCCGTGCCCGCCCGACGCGGGACGATAGTCGCCGTCGTATTTCAGCCCGTCGACCACCACCTCGCGCGAGGCATCGTACTTGCTGGCCAGATCCCAGTGGGCATATTGCACGCCGCTGTCGTAAACGCCGACGTGGACGTCCTTGCCGGTATAATCCTTCCACACCGCGTTCATGTCGCCCAGCCGTGGCAGGTGCCATTGGTTGGCGACGAGCGGATCCTCGATCCCGGTGATCTGGTAGGTTTCGAACGCGGTCTTCACGATCGCACGGTCGGACACGCGATACGTGGGGGAGCCGCCGCCCGGCGGCGCGACGGTCGACGACCCGGCGATGCCCAGGTCGGGCATCGGCATCGTGGAGGCGACATAGCGGCCTTCGGCCTGCAGCGCGCCGGCACGCCAGGCGGTGATCGCCTGGTCCTGGCTCCAGGGCGACGGCGCGATGCCCCCCGGTCCCTGCGTTCCGATGGCGCCGCGACCGGCCGGCATGTCGTCCACGCCCGTCGCCAGGCGATCGGACAGGATGTGGTCGGTAAGCGCGGCGGCGAGGCGACCGCCCGAGGTGGAAATGCGGGTCATGCGTCCTGTCTCCCAGTGGAGGCCATCTTCCAGGAACGCGTCGGCGAGCGGTCCGCGGGGCACAGGCCGCGCGGCACCCCTCACCGGATCGTCGAACACGAAAGGTGGCGGTGATGTAGGTCGCTCGAGCAAGGGGGACGCTACGGACCGCCAGGGGACGCAACAACATCGCTAACCGATGTTAACCGCGCATCTGGCCAAAATGGGTCAACGATCCGCTATCCGCGCAATATCAGGTTATAGTGTCACCTGATCCACGACATAAACGTTCGCCGGCGTCATGGGGGTGAAATGCCGATGATGGCGATGTGATGATTCGTTCCGAATCACGCACCATCATGCGGCCGTCACCCACGCCTCGGCTTCCTCCAGCGTCGTGAAATAGGCCGCGTCGCGTTCCGAGGCGGCACGCTTGATCTGCAACCGCGCCAGCGAGCGCGCGACGACGAACGCCAGCCGCCGCGACGTGGCGTCCGGGTTGGCCAGCACCCGCTGGAACGCCGCGACGGTTTCCTGCGACTGGATCTGCATCGTGCGCATGTCGACCAGCGTGACATGCCCATGGGGGGCGCAGGTGAGCCGACGGTGCGCCTCGTCGCGGGCCGCGACGAAGCGTGCGACATCGTCGGGGGTGAAGAAGCCGGCCAGCGTGATACGCACGAGGTTCCGCTGCGGCTCGACGTCGAAGGACATGCGAGGCGTCGTCATGGCCCTTCGCCTAGCAGCGAAAAGTGCAGAAACATTTACCTATGTGCGTGGCGCCGCGCCCGACAGCCACCCGCCCGCGAACCCGGCGCGTTCCAGCCCGGCGCGGATATACGGGTTCTTCTGCATCGTCTTCCAGATGAGGCCGCTGCGCCAGTTCTCGATCATGCACGCGATCGGCCCCTGGTCGATCCCCAGGAAATCGTCGTCGACCCAGCCGATATAGGGCACGACCTTGCCGTGCTGCAGCTTCACGTCGGTCAGCGTCAGCGTCGGGTTGAAGCTGTCGCGAAAGCCGTAGCGGTCGTAGATCGCGGTGCCATAGGTCGAATACATCGCGCGTGCCGCCGGGATCACGATCTCGGGCGCGAACGCGATCGAGCCGAGCGCGGCGGTCGGCGCGATCGTCCCGTCGTCGCGGTCGCCGGGGCCGCGCGCCGAATAGGAAAAGAACTCGCGGTTGCGCCCGTCGATCTCGCGCACGAAATCGCCCGGGCCGTCGCACGCGGTCAGCCCCCACACGTTCTCGCCGTATCCGCGCCAGCCGCCGGGGTTGGTGATCGCATAGCGGCGCTGCGCATAGGTCGCGCGGCGGCTGTTCTCGAAATAATCGAACCCGCGCCGCTTCGAATAGGTGTCCATCAGCCCGCGGAAATCGATCCACACCTGGCTGTATTGATGCCCGAACAGCGGCGGGAAGGCGGTGAAGGGATTGTCGTATTTCTCGTCCCACGACGGGTCGAACTTGGCGGTCCACGCGTCCCAGGTGGTCGGCGGCAGCGGGTGCGTCGGCGATCCCAGCGCCAGGACGT
Organism: uncultured Sphingomonas sp.; assembly: GCA_913777325.1. Classification (GTDB taxonomy): domain Bacteria; phylum Pseudomonadota; class Alphaproteobacteria; order Sphingomonadales; family Sphingomonadaceae; genus Sphingomonas. The sequence goes on from CAJYSA010000073.1 coordinate 55,093, forward strand.
ACAGGATCAGGCTCTCGTTGTAGATGTTCCAGTCGGAGCCGATGAAGCCGCTCTCGGGGTGCCAGCCCATCGACACGAACGGCTTGCGCGGGGTGATCCAGTCCCACTCGACCGCGCGGTAGAGCTGGTCGGCCAGCGCGCGGATTTCCTTCTCGGCGGGATCGCCCGCGTCGTCGAACCACGTCTGCGCGAACAGCACGCCGCCCAGCAGCAGCGCGGTGTCGATCGTCGACAGCTCGGTCTTGGCGAAGCGGTGCCCCTTGGTCGTGCCCAGGAAGTGGTAGAAGAAGCCCTTGTACCCGCTCGTCCCCTCCTTCGCCGGGCCTTGCGGCGCGTTCGCGAAGAAGCGCAGCGTGGCCAGCGTGCGCTGCGCGGCGGCCGCGCGCGTGATCCAGCCGCGCGTCGCCGCGATCGGATAGGTGGTCAGCGCGAAGCCGACCGCCGCGATCGACGCGAAGCTGGGCGTCGGCCAGCGATCGGGGGCCAGCCCGTTGGTCTGGTCGGTGGTGTTCCAGAAATAGCTGACCGTGCGGCGCTGGATGTCGTCCATCAACGGGTCGCTGGCGCTGGCCGGGGTGGTGCCGATCGCGGGCAGCACGCCGGGGAACGCCAGCCGCGGCGCCTGTCTCGGGGCGAGCGGCCCGGCGGTGCACCCGGCCAGCCACCCCGCGCCGCCCAGCGATGCGGCGCGCAGGATATCGCGTCGGTCGAACGTCATGCGGTCCCTTATGCCGTCACCCCGGCGCAGGCCGGGGTCCAGAGCCAAGCAGAACCAGCGCCCGCGGCACTGGACCCCGGCCTGCGCCGGGGTGACGGGAAGAAATGGCACGCCACCCTTCCCGACCGGATCATCAGAAGTTGAACCCCGCCGACAGCTTGATCGTGCGCGGCGGGTTGCCGCCGATGCTGTAGCTGGAGATTTCGCGATAGATGCTCGTCGATCCGTCGGTGCGGCTGTTGTCGAGCGGGCTGTTGTTGAAGTCGACGTAGTTGCGGTCGTTCATCAGGTTGATGATGTCGACGCGGATGCGGACCCGTGTCTCGTCGCTGATGAACTTCAGGGGCACGTACTTGGTCGCCGCGAAGTCGAGCTGGCGACGGCCCCAGCGCCCGCCGTTGGCGCGGCGGAACGCGCCCACCACGTCGCGCCGGAACGGCACCGACGTGTCGAGGAACGCCACCTGGTACAGCGGGCTCTCGATCTGGAACTTCGCCGACAGCGTGATGCCCAGCGGCGTGTCGACGCTGCCCGCCGTCACGAAGCGGTGGCGCGGCACGCCCGAGGAGCGGCGGAACGGATAATCGCCGATCTGCGCGTAATCGAGCGAGAAATTCTCGCCGAACTGGCGGTTCTCCTCGGCCTCCGTGAAGGTGTAGGTGGCGTCCAGGCTCCACGGCGATTCCGCCGAATAGCTCTTGGTCAGCTTCACATAGGCGCTGTCGGCGTTGGTCTGCAGGCCGTTGGTGCCCAGGATGATCGCGCCATATCCCGGCGGGGCGAAGCCGAACGGCGCGCCCGGCGTGTCGGTGGTGCTGTTGGGATCGTCGAAGAAGAAGCTGCCGTCGGTGCGGCGATTGCCCAGCAGCCAGGCGAAGCCGTCGCGGCTGGCGATGTGCGTATAGCCCACCTCCAGCTCGACCGGGTTGAAGCGCGAGCGCAGCCCCAGGCTGAACTGGTCCGAATACGGCACCTTCAGGTCGTTGTTGATGAAGCGCAATTCGCGCCCGCCGCCCGTGGTGGTGCCCAGCAGCCGCTGCCGCCCTTCGGGGGTGAGATATGCCGCATCCCAGGCGATGCACGTCGGCGAGGCGGTGCATTGCTCGCCGGGGATGCTGTTGGCGTTCAGGAACTGGAAGGTGCGCGTCGGGAACGCACCGAAGCTCAGCTCCTGTTGCAGGAAGTCGAACTGGTTGCGGTCGTACGACCGGCCATAGCCGCCGAACACCGTGTATCGCCCGGCCTCGTCGAGGCGATAGGTGAAGCCGATGCGCGGCTGGAACGCGCCGGTGAACGCCTTCCGGTTCTTCCCCGTCGAGATATAGTCGGCGATGTTATAGTCGGCCTTGGCCAGGTTCGGATAATTGGCCGCCGACACCGCATCCAGGTTCGACTGCGGGGTGACGAAGTTCAGATAGGCCGGCGTCCGCTCGTAATCCCAGCGCACGCCGAGGTTCAGCGTCAGCCGGTCGCTGACGTCCCAGTCGTCCTGCACGTACAGCCCGAGCTGGAAGTTGTTCGAGCGGACCTCCGGCGTGCCGAACGCGCCGGGCGCGCCGAATTGCAGGCGATACGGGATCGTGGCGTTGAAATCGGTCTGGCTGTTGAGGTTCGTGTCATAGGTGAACAGCGGGTTGAGCAGGTTCTGCTCGGTGGTGCGCAGCTTGACGAACTTCGTCTTCACCCCGGCCTTGATCGTGTGGCCGTCGAACCCGGTCCAGGTGAAATCGTCCTGGATCGTCCAGCCCTTCTGCCCCTTGTCCTGGAAATTGCCGCCCGCGCCGGTGCGGAACAGGTCGAAGCGGTTGACGGTGCCGGCGGTGCGGACGGTCGCCTGGAACAGCTGGCCGTTGCCGAACGTGGCGGGCGTGGGCGACCAGGTGACGTCCTCATAGGCGACGCGCAGGTCGTTGATCCACTTGTCGGCGGTGTGCTGCCAGCGGGCCAGGCCGCGCCATTCCTTCACGCGGTTGTTGGTGCCGGTCGATACGGTGTTGATGCCGTTGCCGAGCTGGAAGCCGCTTTCGTCGCGATACTTGCCCGACAGTTCGATCAGGTCGGCATCGGTCGGCTCGACGTCGATCTTGCCGAAATACAGGTCTTCCTTGAACGAGTTGTTGAACGTGCCGAACAGCGGCTGGTATTGCGCGGGCAGCGTGCTCACCGCCACGCCGTTGCCGGGGTTCACGTCGACCGGGCGCTGCTGGCGCTTGCCCTCGTAGCTGCCGAAGAAGTGCGCGACGTCCTTGATGATCGGGCCGCCCAGCGCGATGCCGAACTGCTTGTCCTCGGTCTTCACCTTGGCGATGCGCGTCGGGAACAGCTCGGTCGGGCGCAGGTCGCGCAGCGACTGGTCGGTATAGTCGAAGAAGCCTTCGCCGTGGAATTCGTTGGTGCCCGACTTGGTGCCCGCGACGATCGCGACCGAGCTGACCTGGTCGAACTCCGCCTTATAGTTCGACGACAGCACCTGATATTCGCCGATCGCCAGCTGCGGGAACGGGTTGCCGGGGGTGGAATCCTGCCCCGTGATGCCGTTCTTCAGCACGTAGTCCTTCTGGCTGATGCCGTCGATGAACACGTTGACGCTGTTCGACCGCTGCGCGCCGCCCTGGATCGCGACCTGCCCGTCGGCGCCCTGCTCGACCAGCCGGACGCCCGGCGCGAGGTCGGCGAAGGCCAGGAAGTTGCGGTTGTTCTGCGGCAATTGCTCGATCAGCCGCTGGGTGATGTTGATGCCGACCTGTCCGCCCGACAGCGAACGGATGCGGCTGCCGGTGACGATGATGTCGCCCGCCTGCGCATCCACCGGGGGCGGCGCGGTGTCGCCGGTGGTGTTGTCGACGGGCGCGGGCTGCGCCGGTGCGGGCGCGGTGGTCAGGTCGATGTCCAGCCCGGCGCTCTGCCCGACGCGCAGCGTGAAGGTGTCGGACTTGCGCGTCCCCTTCTGCGTGCGGATCTCCAGCCGGTACGATCTCGCGCCCACCGAGGCGAAATTGTAGCTGCCGTCCGGCCCGGTCGCGGTGGTGCGGCGAAATCCGCTCGCCGTGTCGACCAGCGCGACCTCCTGCACCGGATTGTCAGGCGTGCTGCGGATCACGCCGCGCAGCGACGCCTGCCCCACCTGCGCCATGGCCGGCACGCTCCACATCGTCCCCGCGCCGGCACCCGCCAGCATCGTCGCGCCGGCCAGTGCCAGCCGGAAAGCCCGCTTCGTCATCGCTCTTCTCCCCTGTCCGTTTCTCTTGTCGTTTCCCGCACCACCAGCTGCGCGGCGATCGTGTCGCCCGCGTCCGTGGTTGCGTCTTCTACAAACCCGTCACGCGCCCGCGTGATCCCTTCGGCCAGCCGCGCCACCGCGCGCGCGCCCATCGCCGCGATGTCGATCGCCACGCTGGTCAGCGCGGGGCTGACCAGCCGGGCGAGCGGAATGTCGTCGAACCCCGCGACCGCCACCTGCCCCGGCACCGACACGCCGCGCCGCTTCAGCGTCATCAGCGCGCCGATCGCCATCATGTCGTTCGCCGCGAAGATCGCGTCGGCCTCCAGCGTGCCCGACGCGATGCATTCGGCGACGATCGCGCCGCTGCCCTCGCGGAAATCGCCCTCCACCACGCTCAGCGCCACGCCCGCCGCGCGCGCCGCCTGTTCGGCGCCCGCGCGGCGTTCGTCGGCGTCCAGGTTGCCCGACGGGCCGGAGAGGTGGACGATCCGCGTCGCGCCCCCCGCCGCCAGATGCGCGACCGCCGCGGCCGCGCCGCCGCGATTGTCGATGCGCAGGCTCGCCCCCGCCCCTTCCGGCGCGCACGCCAGGAACAGGGCGGGCAGCCCGCGCGGCATGTGCCGCGCCAGCACCGCCGGATCGAGCTGCGGCGCCATCACCACCACGCCGTCCACCTGCCCGCGCAGCTTGGCCAGCGTCTCCAGCCCGCGCCCGTCGTGCAGCACGGTCAGCAACAGCCCCAGCCCGCGCGCGCCCGCCTCGCGGTCCATGCCGCGCAGCAATTCGGAGAAGAACTCGCCGTGCAGGTCGGGCAGCACCACGCCGATCGCGCCGGTGCGCGACAGGCTCAGGCTGCGCGCGCCGGCATGCGGGACATAGCCCAGCCGCGCCGCCGCGGCCTCGACACGGGTGCGCATTTCCGCGCGCACGTGATCGCGCCCGTTGAACACGCGCGACACCGACGCCACCGACACGCCGGCATCGCGCGCGACGTCGTGGATCGTGGCATGCGTGGCGGGCGACGGCGGCATGGCGCGGTAAAAAATCCTCTCCGATCAGCGGGCTTGTAACCGCTTACAGAAACCGCTTACATGACGCCGGGATGATAATCAATCACCCGTCATCGCGGGCGTGGCGACGCCGTCCAGGGTGTGGTGATCCGGCCACGGATGGCGTCACCCCGCGCGTAACGACGGCGGGTGCAGGAGCGGAAACGGCATGAGCACGCAGACGGGCAACGGACAGGATCGGCACCTCTCGCGGCGGGCGCTGCTCGCCGGGGCCGGCGCGGCGCTGGCATGGTCGGCCAGCCCGGCGCGCGCGCTGCTGGCCACCGTCGCCGCCCGCCCCCTGCCCGCGCAGGTCGAGGCGCTGATCGGCCGGATGACGCTCGCCGAAAAGGCCGGGCAGCTCAACCTGCTCGCCGCCGCCTGGGCCGGGGGCGCGGCGATCTCGCTCAACCCGGCGGGCGCCGCGTCCAGCTTCGACGCGCAATTGCGGATGGTGCGGCGCGGCGAGCTGACCGGCGTGTTCAACGGCAATGGCGCCGCGATGGCGCGGCGGATGCAGACCGAGGCGGTGCGCCGGTCGCGGCTGAAGATCCCGTTGCTGTTCGCCGCCGACGTCATCCACGGGCTGCGCACCGTCTTCCCGGTGCCGCTGGCGGAGGCGGCCAGCTTCGATCCCGATCTGGTCCGCCGCACCGCGCGCGCCGCCGCGATCGAGGCATCGGCGTCGGGCATCGACTGGACCTTCGCGCCGATGGTGGACATCGCGCACGACGCGCGCTGGGGCCGCGGGGTCGAGGGCGCGGGCGAGGACGTGCTGCTGGGCCGGATGATCGCGGCGGCGCGCGTCGCCGGCTTCCAGGGCAGCGGCATCGCGTCGCCCGACGCGGTCGCCGCCTGCGCCAAGCATTTCGTCGCTTATGGCGCGGGTGAGGCCGGGCTGGATTACAACAGTGTCGACGTGTCGGAACGTACACTGCGCGACGTCTATTTCCCGCCGTTCCAGGCCGCGTTCGCGGCGGGCGCGCCCACCGTGATGGCGGCGTTCAACGATCTGTCCGGCATCCCCGCGACCGCGAACTCGTGGCTGCTCGACACGGTGCTGCGCAAGGAATGGGGGTTCGGCGGGCTGGTCGTCTCCGATTACACCGGCGACGAGGAGCTGATCGCGCACGGCCTGGCCACCGACGGGCGCGACGCCGCGAAGCTCGCCTTCCTCGCTGGGGTCGACATGTCGATGCAGAGCGGGCTGTACCTGAAGCACCTCCCCGATCTGGTCGAACAGGGCGAGGTGCCGCTGGCGCGGCTGGACGAGGCGGTGCGCCGCGTGCTGGCGCTCAAGGTCGCGCTGGGGCTGTTCGACGATCCCTTCCGCCGCATCGATCCCGCGCGCGAGAAGGCGCGCGTCCGCACGCCGCAGGCGCTGGCGCTGGCGCGTGAGGCGGGCGCGCGCAGCATCGTCATGCTGAAGAACGACGGCGACCTGCTCCCCCTGCCCCGTTCGGGCAGGAAGATCGCGCTGATCGGCCCGTTCGCGGGCGGCGGCCACGACCTGATCGGGCCGTGGAACGTCTATGGCACCGATCGCGAGGCGGTCGACCTGGAGACGGCGGTGCGCGCGATCGTCCCCGGCGTCACCGTCAACGACGGCAGCGATATCGCCGGCGCGGTCGCAGCGGCGCGCGCGGCAGACGTCGTGGTGCTGGCGATCGGCGAGACGCAGAACATGTCGGGCGAGGCGCAGTCGCGGTCCGCGATCGTCGTGCCGCCCGAGCAACAGGCGCTCGCCGAAGCGGTCGCCGCCACGGGAAAACCCTATGTCGTCCTGTTGCGCACCGGTCGCGCCCTGGCGCTGACCGGCGCGGTCTACGATGCGCCCGCGCTGCTCGTCACGTGGTTCCTGGGGTCGCAGGACGGCCCGGCGATCGCCGACGTGCTGTTCGGCGCGGTGTCGCCGTCCGCGCGCCTGCCCGTCTCCTTCCCGCGCGCGACCGGACAGGTGCCCTATTATTACGCGCATCGTGCCACGGGTCGCCCCAACCCGCCCGGCGCGCTGCAGCCCTATAAGGCGCATTTCCGCGAATTCTCGAACACCGCCTTGTTCCCGTTCGGGCACGGGCTGACCTATGGGAAGATCGCTTATGCGAACCTGTCGCTCAGCGACCGGACGCTGACCAGTGCCGCCCCGCTCACGATCCGCGCCACCATCGCCAACACCGGGCGCATGGCCGCGACCGAGGTGGTGCAGCTCTACGTCCACGACGTCGCCGCCAGCGTGACGCAGCCGGTGCGGCTGCTCAAGGCGTTCACGCGCGTCACGCTGGCGCCGGGCGAGCGCCGCGACGTCAGCTTCACGCTGACGCGCGCGGACCTGCTGTTCACGGGCCGCGACCTGACCCCCACCGTCGAGCCCGGCGCCTTCCGCCTGTGGGTCGCGCCGTCCGCCGAGGCGGAGGGGCTGGCGGGCACGTTCATGCTGGCGTGAACCGCCACCCGCCCCGCCCCGCCCCGTGACGGGTGCGGTTAATCCTTCATCGACAAAGACATATTAGGGGCGGGCGCTTCGACCAGAAAGCCGCCCGCCCATGTACACGATCGATCATGACGCCGCCGCGCGCCGGCTGACCATCGTCACGCAGGGCTTCTGGACGCCCGGCGTCACCGCCGCCTTCACCGCCGAGTTGCTCGCGCGCGGCACCGCCGCCCGGCTGCGCCACGGCCCGTTCACGGTGCTCGCCGATCTGCGCCGCGCCGCGATCCAGCCGCAGGCGGTCGTCGATGCGCTGGCCGCGATGATGCCGCGCGCGCTGAAGGTCACCTCGCTGCCGATCGCCGCGGTCGTCGCCAGCAACCTCGCCAAGCTGCAGACCGAACGCTATCTGGTCGGCGCCAGGTGCCGCACCTTCCTCGACCTGGACGAGGCGAACCGCTGGCTCGCCGCGGAATCGCGCGCGGCGTAGGTCGCCGACCTGCACCACGCCAGCCGACCCCGGCTAACCGCCCCCGCACCATCATCGGGGGGATCACCGGGATATGAAGACGCTTGTTCTGGCGACGTTGCTCGCCGCCGTCGCCGCGCCGTCCGCGCACGCGGCCTCGTTCACCTTCATCGAGACGTTCGGGCTCGGTTTCCACGCCGGACAGGCGCAGGCGGTCACCGCGACCGGATCGTTCGACGGCGATCTGGCGGGCACGCTCATCACCAACCTGCGCAACATCAGCGTGTTCGCGAACGGCATCGCCTTCACCGGCAACGGCGCGCTCGTCGCGGCGGGGATGGACGATGCGCGGGGCACCTGGGTGCCCGGCATCGCCACCGCTTCGCTGGACGGGCGCGCGAACAACTTCTTCTTCGCCGATCGCCCGGTCGGTGATCCGAACGATCTGCCGACCAATTACGATTACAACAATTCCGCCAGCACCGTGGCGAACGTCGCGACCCGGGTCGGCGCCAGCGGCCCGCTCGGCCAATTCGGCTATTCGACCGCGCTGACGCCCGGCAGCGGCGTGACGATCACCCGCGTCGACGCCCCCGACGGCGCGGTGCCGGAGCCGGCGACCTGGGCGCTGATGCTGCTCGGCTTCGGCGTGGTCGGTTACGCGATGCGCCGCCGACCCACCCCGCGCCGCAGCTCCGCCATCTGATCGCACTCGCGCGGCGCGGCGAAGGTGCTAAGGCGGGCGGTGATGATCCGCCGTTCCGTCTTGCTCCGTCGCGTCGCGCTCGCCTGCGCGCCGCTGTTCGCCACGGGGGCCGATGCGCGCGGATCGGCGGTGCTGCTGTCGGAGTTCATCGATCCCGCCCCGCCCTATCCGCAGGCGCATGCCTCGACGATCGTCGCGCTGCCGGGCGGCACGATCGCGGCGGCGTGGTTCGGGGGATCGGGCGAGGGGCGTCCCGATGTCGCGATCTGGTTCGCGCGCCGGACCGCGACGCGTTGGGAAACGCCGGTCGCGGTCGCGCGCGACGCCCGCTATCCGACGTGGAATCCGGTGCTGTTCCAGCCGCCGGGTGGCGCGCTGCACCTGTTCTACAAGGTCGGCCCCGATCCGCGCGACTGGTGGGGGATGGAGATCACCTCCACCGACGGCGGGCGCCACTGGAGCGCGCCGCGCCGGCTGCCCGACGGGGTGCTCGGCCCGATCAAGAACAAGCCCGTGGTGCTCGCCGACGGAACGTGGCTGTCGCCGTCCAGCCGCGAGGTGGGCACGCCGGAGCACAATCGCTGGTTCCTGCGCATGGAGCGCTCCGCCGACGCCGGGCGGACATGGACCGCCGGACCGGAGATCGCCTCGCCGGTCGGGCTGGAGGCGATCCAGCCCAGCGTGCTGACGCTGCGCGACGGCACGCTCGAACTGGTCGCACGCACGCGGCAAGGGGTGGTCGCGGTCAGCCGCTCGCGCGATGCCGGGCGCACCTGGTCGCCGCTCGCCGCGCTGGCGGTGCCCAACCCCAATGCCGGCACCGATGCGGTGACGCTGGCCGACGGGCGGCAATTGCTCGTCTATAACGATGCCGCGCACGATCCCGAGACCCCTGGAAACGGGCCGCGTTGGCCCCTGGGCGTGGTAATTTCGGACGATGGCGTGCACTGGCGCCGCGTTCTGACGCTCGAAACGCGTCCCCTGCCGGACGGCTATGCCTATCCCGCGGTGATCCAGACGCGCGACGGCGGCGTCCACATCACCTACACCTGGAACCGCACGCGCATCCGCCACGTCGTGCTCGATCCGGAATTGTTGAGGTAAATCATGGTCGAACGCTTCGAACGCCACCGCCAGCCGTGGCGCCCCGACGAGATCCAGAAGCTCCACACCCTGGCCAAGAAGGGCATGGCGCTGAAAGCGATCGCCAAGGCCCTGACCCGCAGCGAGGAATCGGTGAAAGACCGCGCCAAGGAGGACGGTCTGTCGATCGCTAAGCTTCGGTAACTCTAGCGTTTTTTGATAATGATCGGCGCCTTGCCGGCGATCATGCGGATCAGTTGATAACGCTGGAAATCGGGCGTCAGGTTCTGGTCGACATTGTAGAGCGCAGCGAGCGTCGCGCGATCGAAGCTGGTCAGCTGCGTCGGTCCGCTGCGGCCTGCCGCGCGATCGTCGAACAGTGACAGGATGGTGGTGTTGGCGGGGTATTGCGCATCCATCCGCGCGTTCGACAGCGCCACCATCGCCACATAATCGCCCACGCTGGACCAGCTCATCCCATCCATCAGGCGCGCATCCAAGATGACATAGGCCGCGACCTTGTCGGCCTGCGCGTTCGCTTTCAGCTTCCACCGCCCGTCGCCCCAGCGGTTGAGCAGAACGGTTTCGAACCAGCGGACAGGATGCGGGCGGCGCATCGTCGCCAGCAACGACGGGTCCGCCATCCCCCAATCGGGATCGCCGTACAGCATCGGCCGCGTCTTCACCAAACCTGCCGCCAGCTTGTCGGCGTCGGGCGGCGCGATCACCAGCAGATTGGCCGAGCAATTGCCGGTGCGCACCAGCAAGCCTGCCTGGCGTGCGGTATCGTCGATCCGTGTCCGCAGCAGGTCGGCATAGGGCTGGTGCAGCCCCTGCACCCTGACGCAGAGGCTTTCACGGAAAGCCGGGATGAACGAGCCGCGCTTCGCATCCACCACGCTGCGCACCAGCGCGTGGGTTTGCTTGGCTGTCAGGCCTTCCACCGTCACTTCGTCGTCCGGAATATCGGTCTGGGCGACGCCTGCCGTGGCGATCGTGGCCAGAAATAGCAGCATGCAGATCCGGGCGATCATGGAAGATCCTCTCCGACGCAAAAAGGGGCGGCTTCGCGTGGAAGCCGCCCCGAAAATAACCGATTGCGCGTCCGCTTAGAAGCGGAAACGGACACCGGCATAGTAACGACGCCCGAATACGTCGTAGACGCCCGCGTTCGTGTCGGTGCCGGTGGTGTTGTTCGGCGAACCCGACAGGATGTTCGGAGCCGAGGTGTCGAGCAGATTATCGGCACCCAGGTAGAACTCATACTGGTCCGCCGCCTTGAACGAGATCTGGCCGTCCAGGTAGAATTTCGCTGGGACCTTGATCGCACCCGGCTCCAGATCGAAGCCAGACAGGAACTGGTCGTCTTCCGCCGACCGACCGAAATACGTGCCGGTGAAATTAACGTTCATGCGTTCGCCCGTGTAGCCCAGGTTCGCCGTGAAGCGATCCTTGGCCGCGCCAATCTCACCCGCGAAATTGTCGCGAGCTGCGCCAGGCAACGGCACCGTATAGCCTGTGAACAGGTGCGTGTAGGCGACGCGCAGGTTCAGCGCGCCCTGCATGTTGATCCCGTCCAGCGGCAGGCGCTGGGTCAGCGTCACATCAAGGCCTTCGGTCGCCAGGCGGCCGGCGTTGACGTCGCCCGCGTTGACGAATTCCAGCGTGCCGGCGCTGTTCACCGCCGTCGCCGTCGCGCGACGCTGGATGAACTGGCAATAGGTCGGGTTGCCCTGGTTATAGCACTGATCGAGGATGAACTGCCGCGGCGGCGGGGTGATCGCGTCCTTGATCTTGATGTTGAAGTAGTCGACGCGCAGCACCGTATTACGCAGGAAGTTGACCGAGCGCGGGTTGATCGTGACGCTGCCGGTGTAGGAGTCCGATACTTCCTCACGCAGGTTCGGGTTGCCGCTGTTGAAGCCGCTGACGCCCTGGCGATCGAGCAGCGTCACCGCGAACGCGCCGTTCGCTGCGATATTGGCCGCCACGCCCGGTGCCGCACGGCAAACGTCGCCACGCGTGCCGCCACCCGAGGCCGTGACGCCGATGCACGGATCGACCACCGACGGGAAAGTTTGCGACCGTCCGGCAAACAACTCGCCGATGTTCGGCGCACGCACCGCGCGTGCGTAGGTGCCCGAGAAGCGGATGTCCTCGATCGGCGCCCACTCCGCACCGCCGCTGTAGCTGTAGACCGTACCGACCGTCGAATAGTCGGAGATACGGCCCGAGCCGCGCAGGCTGAGCGAATGGAAGAACGGCGTGTCGGCGAGCAGCGGGACGTTGATTTCGCCAAACGCTTCCTTGACGTCGAACGACCCGCGCGTGTCAGGCAGCGCGTTGCCGCCGTTCAGGCCCAGGTTGGTCAGCGCGTCATTGTCGGACGAGCTGGTTTCACGACGATATTCTCCCCCGACCGCGACCCCGACCGGACCGGCCGGCAGATCGAACAGCGAACCCGACAGGTTGCCCTGTACTACCTGCTGCGCAATCCGGGTCTGGAACGTCTGCTGCGCGTTCAGGTAGGTCAGCGCGGCCTGGGAGATCGTCCCTTGGCCGAAGATGTTGACCGGGACGCAGCCCGAGGCGCGCGCCTGCGCATCGGCGCAGACCGGCGTGTCGCCGCCTGCCAGCCCGACGCTCTGCGCGGTTACCACCGCAAAGGCGTTACGGAAGTTCGGAATGTTGATCTGGCCGTCGCCACTCTGGTTTTCGGTGGTGTTGCCGTAGTTGTACGTCAGATCCCAGTGGAACCGGTCGCTGGCGAAATCGCCCTCAAGGCCGACGACGAAGCGATAGAAGTCGCGCGACGTGCTGCTACGACGGGTGCCGAACTCGAGCAGACGGCGGGAGAAGCCGATGTCCTTCAGCCCGTCACCGTTGCTGTCCACTGCCGCATTGTAGATCGCGTCCGGTACGTACGGGTTGCGGATGATGTTGAACGTTCCCGCAGTCGCACCGGGCACGCGGGTCTCAATCGGTGCGCTGCCGCCCGACGGATAGGCGCCGTTCGCGCCCGCCGAGGTAAAACCGAATGGCTCGATGTTACGGCTCGAGCTGGTCTTGGCGTAGGTAGCCTCGCCGATGAAGCGGATGGAGTCGCTGATGTCGTAATGCGCGCGTGACGCGAACAGATAGCGCTCTACCGGCACCGCAATCGTGCGATAGAACTGGCGATTGAAACCGCGCGCCGGCAGTACCGTGCCGGTTGGTACGCCACAGTTGCGGGCGTTGGTTGCGCTAATCGGGCCGCCATTGGCGCTAAAGCCGCGTTCCAGCGCGTTGGTCGACGGGTTGAAGGTGAACTGGCAACCACCAGCGGTGAACACGCCCTGCGGCGGCAGGCCGGAGAAGGTCGGCGAAATCGACGTGCCATAATCAGCCGGATCGAAAGTCTGGTTGATGAACTTGTCGGAATCGTCGATTGCGGTGTTGGCGCGCGCACGCGACAGCAGTTCACCCTGCTTGGTGTAGCCGATATGCATCATGATGTTGCCGCGGTCTTCGGCGAAATTGCCACCGACCGTCACGTTCGCCTGGAAGTCGTGCGTGTCGGCGCGCTCGGTGACGTTATACTGGGCGTTGCCCTCAATACCTTGGAAGTTATCCTTGTAGACCAGGTTGACGACGCCCGCGACCGCATCGGAACCGTACAGCGAAGACGCGCCGCCGGTCAGGATGTCGACACGCTGTAGGAATTGTGCGGGAACGACGTTGAGGTCGACCGTGGCGGAACCCGGCAGGCCGGCAACCACACGACGACCGTTGATCAGCACCAGCGTACGATCAGAGCCGAGGTTACGCAGGTCGACGATCGCCGCGCCCGTACCCGAGGTCAGGAACGCCGAATTGGTACGGCTCAGGCCCGGCGAACCGAACACCGGATTTTCCAGCAACAGGTCCTGGAGGTTGGCGACGCCCGCCTGGGCGATCTGCACGTCGCTGACCACCTGCACCGGCGACACCGACGTGATCGTCGGCGAAATGATGCGCGAGCCGGTGACGACGACGTCCTGGTTCTCGGTCGTGGCGGTGCCGCGACCGGCCGCGGCCTTCGCCTCGTTCGTCTCGCCGCTGGCGTCTTCCTTGCTCGATTGCGCACCCAGCGTGTCTTCCTGACCCTGGGTCTGCGCCCAGACCGGCGTGGAGATCAGCGCGATCCCCAGGACGATCGGCGCGGCACCGGCCCGCAGGCCGGCGATGCGGCTGAAAGTCTTCACAATATTCCTCCCGAATGCGTGCCCATTCAGGGCCCCTGTTACAGCTCCCCTCGAGGACGGCGCCTGCGCGTCGCCTCCGATCCCCGAAGCATGCCCGACACGATACGATAATGTAAGTTTCACGTCGCGGGATCGTCACAAATGACATTTTGTGTTGCAATCTAAGCACACCTGTTTCGATGATGACCCTTGAAGCCGTCGGACGATGCGGCATACCCGATGGCATTCCGCGACGACGACAGGGAGATCGACATGGCCAGGGCGGTACATTGGGGGATGATCCTCGCCGTGTTCGTGGCGGGCGCCGCGCAGGCGGCGGAACGCCGGCCGCTCGACGGCTTGTACGCCTGTCTTGACCGCGCCGATGCGGCCGACCGGGCGGCCTGCTTGGAAGGCGAGGCCCGTCGGCTGCGCGAGGCCGAGCGCCGTCGCGAGGTCGTGGTGCTGGATCGAGCACAGGAGCGCGACCTGCGTCAGCGCACGGCGGCGTCCCCCGCCCCTTCGAAGGAGGAGCGCCCCGCATTCGTCCCGATCGATACCACGCTAACCGGGGTGCAATCGGTCGGCGGCAAGTGGCTGTTCACCACGCAGGCGAGTGGCGACTGGATTCAGGCGGAAGCCGTCGAGCTGGGCAGGACACCGCGCGTGGGGGACCGTTTTCGCGTCCGCCGCGGGATGATCGGCGGTTTCCTCGCCAATATCGGAACGGGGCCGGCGATCCGCGTACGGAGCCTGCAGTAGCGCGAGGCAGGCTATTGCCCGCTGAAGCGACGCCCTTCCATGATTCGGGATCGATTGACTTCGTCGGCATTGTCGATGGTGCGCCACTCCGCCTGGGTGTGGCAGATGCGCTGCGGGATCTGACTGCCCACCTGCTTGGAGAAACGGCACGTCTTCTTGTTGGCGGTTCCGGCATTGATCGCCTGATCGGTGCCCGCGTTGGACGTCACAGCGATCTGCGGGGTGGCCAGGGCTACAAGGAGGATCAGAGGTGTCACGGCAGGCACTCCGGGATTGAGCTCCAACGCGTAAGGCGAAATGATCGTGCCGGGCAAGCCGTCGGAAGCTTGTTCGGATAGCGACCCGCGATTTTGCGGCGCCGGAGTTTGACGAACGGTGAGAGCGATTTGATCAGGGGTGACACCTGTCGCCATCCATGCAACAGGAGCGCGCATGATCGAGCTTTCTCGCGAACTGGTCGCCTATGCGATCATCGGCGTGCTGGTGATCGTCGCGGTGCCGACTGGGATCGTGGTGATGCGCAAGCGGCGCCGCGAAAAACTGCGGCGGCGCGGCATCAAGACCTACGGGCACTGATTGCCCTCGCCCCGCTCCCGCGATGGCCAGGCGCCGCCATTATCTGACCGCCCGCCTGCCCGATGGCTATGTGAAGACGATCGGGCCGACGCCGGCGCCGTTCACGCATTACTGGCGGGTCGTCGCGACGCTGGCCAACGGCAAGACCGAGGTGTTCTGGGGCCACACCGCCTCGCTGGCGGAGGCCAGGCGCAAGCGCGTCGCGCTCGACGATGCCGCGCGCCAGCGTGGCTGGCGCGACCATCGCTTCGAGATCGTCGAACTCGAACGCTCCGACACGCCGCCGGGCTGAACCGCGGCTCAGCGCGTCTCCGCCGGCGCCCGCCGGATCAGCCACGGCGAGGAGCGATGCGTCTCGCGCGCGACCTTGGCGGCCCGCTGCGGCGCTGCGGCGGCGCGCGCTTCCCACCCGAACCAGTGCGGGCGATCGACCGCGACCAGGATCGCCAGCAGGCTGAACGCGACCGCCAGCCACGCCGAAAGGCCACGTGACGTCATCCGCAAAGCTCCTTCCACCTGTGCCGGCGGGCGGCCCGCCCGCCCCGGAGATCCGCATGTAGCGGCGCCGGACGAGCCGGGTGTAGCTCCCCCATGACAAATGCTTGCTGAGATACGGTTAACGCCGCGTCACGTTCATGGGCGGCGGCCTGATCGACGCGGATCCACGACGATCGCGATCCGGCGAGCGTCCTTCGCCTCGACGGGCGCTAGAACAGCTTGCGCACCCCCAGCCGGATCGAGCGGCCGACCGGGTCGAGATACGCCGGCTGGAACCGGTTCGGCACCGTCCCGGTCGCATCGCGCACGTCGATCCGGTCGTTCAGCACGTTCTCGACCGTCACGTTGATCGTCATCTGCCGCGTCCAGGCCCGCGGCACGATCCGCGCGACATCGGCGCGCGCGTCGAGCGTGATCCAGGTCCGCCCGGAAAAGCGCAGGTCGGACGCGGGCAGTGGGCCGCGCACCCGCGTCGGCCCCTGCACCTGCCAGTAGCTCGACAGGTTCAGCGCGCCGAGCGTCGCGCCGATCATGCCCTCCACCTCCCAGCGCGGGCGCCCGCCACGCCCATCGAGCGTGCCGCCGTCCAGCAGGTCGATGCCCGGGCCACCGACGCGCGGCATCGCGACATCCTCCAGTCGCCACGATCCGGTCAGGTAGGAGAACAACATGCCCTTCGCCGCGGGTGGATCCTTGGCGCCGGGCACCGATGTCGCGCCCAGCGGCAGCGACAGGTTGGTGGTGAGCTGGAGCTCGCGCTTCCGCGCCGCCGCGATGTTCACCGGGCGCAGGTCCGCGGCGATCAGCCGCCCGGCGGCATCGCGCGTGAAGCGATCCGGGAACGCCGCCTGAAGCAGCGCGGTCGTCCCCGGTGCCGCGCTGCGCCCGCGTTCGGCGATCGTGACATAGGCAAGCGTCAGGCTCAGCTCGGTCGCGGCCCACGGGCGCAGCGCCGCCGACAGCCGGGTGATCCGGCGGCGATCGGAGGCCAGCGCCGGGTTGCCGCCCGTGACGACCGTCACCACCGCGTCGCGTCCGGTGGCGAAGTCGAACAGCGGCACATTGGGGGTCACCAGCGTCGCGGCGGTCAGCGCCGCGATATCGGGTGCGGTGCGCGCGTCATTGATCGACAGCGCGAGCTGAAGCGGACGCGACGGTGCCCAGTTCGCGCCATAGCTGACGCTGGCCAGTCGCCCGACCCCGGAGACGTCGGCAAGGCCGGCGCTGCCGTCAATGCTCAACCGCCCCAGCGCCGGCAACACGCCCTGCGCAGCCGCCGCGATCGGCACCGAGACGTTGATGCTCGCGCCGCGCGTGGTGCGCGCCAGCTCGAGCAGGTCGGTCGCGGTGCCGGGTTGTGCGCCGCGACTGGTGGAGCGGGCGTAATCGGCGTTCACCGTCGCCTGCACCGCGCCGGCGGGCAGCCGCAGCAGCGCGCCGTTCGCCACCAGCTTGACGCCCGCGGTGCCGGTGCGCGTCGCGCTCCGATCGACCAGCCGCGTCGCGGTGACCGCAGGGGGCAGCGGGGCGAACGGATTGCCCCCGGCGGTGATCGCGCGCTGTGCCGCCTCCAGCGGCACGCCCTGTTCGACGCGCGCCGCGCTGCGGACCCGGTCGTAGCTGGCGGTCGCATTCCACGTCCAGGTCGCGATGCTGCCGTTCAGCGTACCGCCGGCATGCAGTTTCAGGTCGGTGGAGCGCTGGCGCAGCACCGCCTCCGGGACGTAGCGATAGAGCGTCACCGGCGCGTCGAACGGCAACCCCCCTCCCCCGCCCGGCACGACCAGCGTCGCGCCGGCCAGCCCGTTCAGCCCCAGGCTGCGCCCCGCCTCCATGGTCAGGTTCAACGAACCGCTCACCCGCTGCGTCAGCGGCAGCGCGATCGTTCCGTCCACCTGCACCTGGTCGCGTCGCGGCTGGAGCGTGCGCCAGCGCCCGATGTCGGTGATCGCGAGGCGGTTCGCGCTCGCCAGATAATCGACCAGCGCGCCGCGCGCCGCCGGATCGCCGGGCACCGCCGCCTCGACCACCGGCTGCCCGGCCAGCGCGTCGAGCCGCGCGTCGATGCTCCCGCCCGCGATTCCGGCGACATTGCCGGGGATCGCGAACCGCGCGACCGGATCGGGCACGATCCCGCGATCGGCCTGCGTCACCGCATCCTGCCGGAAATAGCTGACCAGCAGCGACGTGCGCCGGTCGCCGTCGATCCGCGTCGCGCTCGCCTCGCTATAGTCGGTCGCACCCCCGCCGCCCTCGGTGGTGACGCCGGCGAGCTGCATTGCGGTGGTCGCGCGGAAATGCGGCTTGGTGATGAAGTTCATGATCCGCACCGTCGGCGAGAAGCCGAAGCGCGGCGCCTCCTCCTCGGGCAGGATCTCGGTGCGTTCGATCGCCTCGGGCGGGATGCTGCGCATCTCCTCCCAGCCGGAGATGCGCCGCCCGTTCAACAGCAACACCGGCGCGTCCCCCGTGGCCGAGGTCGCGACCCCCTTCAGCCGATCGAGCACGTCCTTCATCGTCGCCGCCCCTAGCGCGCGGATCGCGGCGGCATCCAGCGTGGCGAGCGGCGGCACGACCCCGATCGCCGACCCGCGTCGCCGCTCGCCGGTGACCACCACCTCCGTGTCCTCGCCGGTGCGCGTGCCGGGCACCGATGCCGGCCCAGGCTCCTGCAACAACGCGACCGCCGCCAGCAACGCGCGCATCATGCGCCTCTCGCAAAGCGCTGACGATCGACGGGCGGCGTGCGGATGGCGGGTCCGATCGTGAAGCGGGCGGCGAAACCCGATCCTCCCTGCGCCCGCGCTTGCCTGTCAAGGCACCGGGTGACCCGTGATCGTCCGCCCTAAGCCTTCCTTTACCACGACGCCTTAGGGTGATCGCTCATGACCAGCGCAAGCATCGCCCCTTTGTCCCGTCTCGCCCTGCCGGCGACCGACCGCGATGCGTTGCCCGCGTGGCTCGGGCTGGTCGGCGGCTTCGCGTTGCCGATGATCGCGGCGGCACTCTACGCCACCTACGACATCTCCATGCGTTCGCCATGGCTGGAGCAGACACGCCAGCTAGGGCATGTCTGGCTGCTCGGGGAGCTGGCGCTGATCGTCCACGCGATGCGCCACGGCTTCACGGTTCGCGCCGCCTGGACGGCGCTTCCTCGTTGGGCGCGGGGCGCGCTGGCCCTGTTCCTGTCGACCTTCTGGATCAGTTCGGCGGTCGTGTCGCGGCACCCCGACTTCTCGATGGGTCTGACGATCGGGTGGGCGCTGCAACTGCTGTTCGCGGCGGCGCTGGCGCATCTGATAGCGGCGGTGCCGGTCGCGCGGCTTGCGGAGATATGGCGTGGCTTTGCGCTGGGGCTGGCGGCGCTGGCGGTGGCCATTGCGGTGCATTTCCTCTGGTTGCCCGTATCGTTGCGCGGCTGGGAGCGTGAGATCGACTGGGGCAACGCGATCCCCGGTTTCATTTCGGTGCGGTTGTTCGGATCGTGGTGCGGCGCGGTGCTTGCGCTGCTGACCGGCATCGCATGGCTGGAGGACGGTGATGCGCGACACCGCCGTCTGCTCCACCTCGCGATCGCACTGGCCTTCGGGATGATGTTCTGGAGCGGCACGCGGGCCGCACTGCTCGGCTGGCTATGTTCGCTGCCCGTCGCGTGGATGATGGCGGGGCGGCCACGGTCGCGCGACGTGCTGACGACGCTACCCGCCTATCTGCTCGTCGCCGTCGTGTTGGCGATCGTGCTCCAGCCTTATGGCCATCCCTCGTTTACCTTTCTGGACGCGTTGAACCCGGATCAAACCCGCTCGGCGGATGCCTTCTCCTCGCTGCGGTTGACCTTCTGGCGGCATTCCCTCGCCGTCGCGCGCGACTATCCGCTGCTCGGCACCGGGGCGGGGTCGAGCTGGTGGCTCGTGCCGCTGGGCATCAATCGCCACGTTCAGCCGCACAACGCCATCGTGCAGTTCCTGCTCAACTGGGGTGTGATCCCCACCCTCCCCGCGCTGGCGCTACTCATCGGGGGGACATGGGCCGCGCATCGCCGCGCGCGCGCCGAGCGTGCGCTGCTGCCGTTCGTGCTGATGCTGGACTGCCTGCTGGTCATGAGCCTGCTCGACGGGATGCTGCATTTCGCGCAGTTCGTGATGTTGATCGTCGGCTGCCTCGCGATCTGCCTCGCGCCGCGCGGCACTCCGGCGCCACTCGATCGTTGAGCGCGCGTGATCCGTGCCGTCATGGCACTGACATCGCGTCCTTTACGTTTCACGAGGGTTCCATGACCACCACCGCCCACGGCTATGCCGCGCCGTCCGCCGACGCGCCGCTCGCGCCCTTCTCCTTCGAGCGTCGCGATCCGCAGCCCGACGACGTCGCGATCGACATCCTGTTCTGCGGTGTCTGCCATTCCGATCTCCACACCGCGCGCGGCGAATGGGACGGCACGCTCTATCCCTGCGTACCCGGGCACGAGATCGTCGGGCGCGTCCGTGCGGTCGGCAGCGACGTCACCAGGTTCGCGGTCGGTGATATCGTCGGCGTCGGCTGCATGGTCGACAGTTGCGGCCACTGCGCGTCGTGCGCCGATGGCGAGGAGCAATATTGCGAGACGACCGGCTTCGTCGGCACCTACAACGGGCCGGACCCGGTGTTGGGCGGGCATACGTTCGGCGGCTATTCCGACCATATCGTGGTCAAGGAAGGCTTCGTCCTGAAGGTCGGCCATGACGAAAAGGATCTCGCCGCGGTCGCGCCGCTGCTGTGCGCCGGGATCACCACCTATTCGCCGCTCAGGCACTGGAAGGTCGGACCCGGGCAGAAGGTCGGGATCGTCGGGCTGGGCGGGCTGGGCCACATGGGGGTCAAGATCGCCGCGGCGATGGGCGCCGAGGTCCATGTCTTCTCGACCTCGCCGAACAAGCGCGAGGATGCCAAGCGGCTGGGCGCCAGGGATCTGATCGTATCGAAGGACGCCGACGCGATGGCCGCGCATGTCGGCACGTTCGACTTCATCCTGAACACGGTCGCCGCGTCCCACGATCTCGACCAGTTCCTGATGCTGCTGAAGCGCGACGGGACGATGACCCTGGTCGGCGTGCCCGAGGAGCCGCACCCCTCCCCCTCGGTCGGCAATCTGGTGTTCAAGCGGCGCGCGCTGGCCGGCTCGCTGATCGGCGGAATCGCTGAGACGCAGGAGATGCTCGACTTCTGCCGCGACCACGGGCTGGTCGCCGATATCGAGATGCTCGACATGAAGGATATCGAGGCCGGTTACGACCGGATGCAGAAGAGCGACGTGAAGTACCGCTTCGTCATCGACATGGCGACGCTGGAGAAGTGAGGCACCGGGTCGACGTGTCGGGCTGTCGACACGTCGACCCAAGTGGCGCGATCCGGGGCGAGGTTTATCTCCCGTCGTCCAGCCAGTCCGCCGTGATCGCGCCCCTGTGCCCTTCCGGCGCCAGTGCGGCGCGGAGCGCCTCCAGCAGCGGCGGCAGCGCCTGTGTGAAGGCATAGGGTGGATTGATGATGAACAGGCCCGCGCCGTTATAGATGCCGGCCCGATCGGCATCGTACAGCCAATGTTCCACCGACAGGAACTTCGGAATGCCCAGCTGACGCAAATTGCCCTTCCACCACCGATGCGTCGCGCGGTCTTTCAGCGGATACCAGATGACCGTCACGCCATGCGCCCATTTGCGGTGCGCCGCGGCGAGGGTGGCGGTGATGCGATCGCGTTCGTCGGTCTGCTCGTATGGCGGATCGACCACCACCATGCCGCGCGCCGTCCGGGTCGGCAGCAATGCCAGCCACAGCTCATAGGCATCACGTTCATGCACGGCGGCAGGCGTGCCACGCATCGCACCGCGCAGCGCGTAGGCGTCCTCGGGATGCTTTTCGTTCAGGATCAGCACGTCCTGCGGGCGCAGGAGCTGCGCCAGGAATTGCGGGGAGCCGGGGTAGAAGCGCGGCTCCGCCCCGACATTCACCGCGCGCACCGCGGCGCGATAGTCATCCAGCAGGGGGGCCCGATCGGCAAAGGCGCGCACCACGCCAAGCGCGGCCTCGCCGGTGCGTTGCGCCTGCTCGCTGCCAAGGTCGTAGCGCCCGCAGCCGGCATGGGTGTCGATCAGGGTCAACGCCCCCTCCTTCTGCTGCAGGGCGCGGACCAGCGCGATCAACAGGCTGTGCTTCACGACATCCGCGCTGTTGCCGGCATGGAAGGAATGGCGATAATTCATGTCGTCGGAAACCCTGCCGATATGCCCTTGCCTGAACGACCGGACGAGACGCCGATCGCAGCGACCGATCCCGACGCTCGTATGCGCCGCGTGGAGGGCGTCTAGGCCCCGCCGGGGCACGCCTCAAATCAGCTTTCGCGGTCCGCGGCAACCATCGGCCGGTACGGCCATGATCCGTCATTGCGGCACAGGGCGGGACGTTCCGCGGCCTCCGTGACGCCAGGTACTGGCGCCCCTCGCCGTCCGATGCGATGACGGTCGTCAAACGACAACCGGGGAGACGATGGCCATGATCGGCGCGGCGACGATAACGATGAAACCGCAGAGCCCGCGCGAATGGCTGACCTGGGGCGCGGTCACGCTGCTCGGCGCCGGCGCGCTGGGGGTCGTGGCGCTGTCGCGCGGTGAGCCGGTCAATGCGTTGTGGATCGTCACCGCGGCGCTGTGCACCTATCTGGTCGCGTACCGTTTCTACGGACTGTTCATCGCCACGCGCGTCGCGCGGGTCGACGCAGGCCGCACCACCCCGGCGGTGCGGCGCGCGGACGGGCTGGATTTCGTGCCGACCGATCGCAACGTGCTGTTCGGGCACCATTTCGCGGCGATCGCGGGCGCCGGCCCGCTGGTCGGCCCGGTGCTGGCGGCGCAAATGGGCTATCTGCCCGGCACGCTGTGGTTACTGGTGGGCGTGGTGTTCGCGGGCGCGGTGCAGGATTTCCTGATCCTGTTTTTCTCCACGCGCCGCGACGCGCGCTCGCTGGGCGACATGATCCGCACCGAAATGGGGCGGGTGCCCGGCACGATCGCGCTGGTCGGCGTGCTGGCGATCATGGTCATCCTGCTCGCAGTCCTCGCGCTGGTCGTCGTCAAGGCGCTGGCCGACAGTCCGTGGGGCACGTTCACCGTCGCCGCGACGATCCCGATCGCGCTGTTCATGGGGCTGTACGGGCGGTTCGTGCGGCCCGGGCGGATCGCGGAGATGTCGGGGATCGGCTTCGTCCTGCTGATGGCGGCGATCATGGGTGGGCAGCATGTCGCGGCCTCCCCTGCCCTCGCGCCCATCTTCACGCTGACCGGGCCGACGCTGGCGCTGGCGTTGATGGCCTATGGCTTCATCGCCTCGGTGGTGCCTGTGTGGCTACTGCTCGCGCCGCGCGATTACCTGTCGACTTTCCTGAAGATCGGGGTGATCGCGGGGCTGGCGCTGGGCATCCTGATCGTCCGGCCCGAACTCAACATGCCCGCGGTCACGCGCTTCGTCGACGGCACCGGCCCGGCGTTCGCGGGGGCGCTGTTCCCGTTCCTGTTCATCACCATCGCGTGCGGCGCGGTGTCGGGGTTCCATGCGCTGATCTCCAGCGGCACCACGCCGAAGATGATCGCGACCGAGGGCGATTTGCGCTTCATCGGGTACGGCGCGATGCTGACCGAAAGCTTCGTCGCGGTGATGGCGCTGATCGCGGCGTGCGTGCTCGATCCGGCGGTCTATTTCGCGATGAACGCCCCCGCCGCCTTGATCGGCACCGACGTCGCCAGCGCGGCGAAGGCGATCGGCGACTGGGGCTTCGCCATCCAGCCCGAGGCGCTGACCCAGATCGCGCGCGACGTCGGCGAGGGCACGATCCTGTCCCGCGCGGGCGGCGCGCCGACGCTGGCGGTCGGCATGGCGCATATCCTCAGCCGCGTCGTCGGCGGACAGGCGCTGATGGCCTTCTGGTATCATTTCGCGATCCTGTTCGAGGCGCTGTTCATCCTGACCACCGTCGACGCTGGCACCCGCGTGGCGCGCTTCATGATCCAGGATCTGCTCGGCAGCGTGATCCCGGCGATGCGCGCGACCGAGAAATTGGCGCCCAACCTGATCGCGACCGCGCTGGCGGTCGGCGCCTGGGGCTGGTTCCTGTATCAGGGCGTCACCGATCCGCTGGGCGGGATCAACACGCTCTGGCCGTTGTTCGGTATCTCGAACCAGATGCTGGCGGCGATCGCGCTGACGCTGGCGACCGTGATCCTGTTCCGGATGAAGCGGCAGCGCTATGCCTGGGTGACGATCGCGCCGACGCTCTGGCTGCTGATCTGCACGCTGACGGCGGGGTGGCAGAAGCTGTTCCACGCCGACCCGCGCATCGGCTTCCTCGCCCATGCGGACAAGTTCGCGCAGGCGATGGCACGCGGCGAGCTGCTGGCCCCTGCCAAGACCCCCGCCGACATGGCGCGGATCGTGTTCAACGACCGGGTGGACGCGGCGGTGTGCGCGTTCTTCGTCATGCTGGTGCTGGCGATCGTCGGGTATGGCGTGGCGGTCGCGCGGCGCGCATGGGCGAGTGATCGTCCGACCGCGCAGGAGATCGGCGATGCCGTGGTGGCGTAGCGCGGGTCGCCGACTGGCGCAGACCGCGCGGCTGATGGTCGGCGTCCCCGACTACGACGCCTATGTCGCGCATTGTCGAGACCATCATCCCGATGCGCCGGTGATGACGCGCGCCGACTTCCACCGCAACCGGATCGACCGCCGCTACGGCACCGGCAAGGGCCAGCCACCGCGCTGCTGTTGAAGGGTCGAGGTGTCGGCATGTCGACACGTCGGCGTGTGGTCGTGTGGACGGTGGATTGCGGATGCGGCGACGCGCCGATAGCATCGCGACGCGGGCGATCGACGCGCGCGACGATGGTGCGGGAGGTTGACGGAATGGCTGGCCATGGTGGCGCGATGGTCGGCCTGATGGCGCTGGTGGTGGCGGGCCCGGCGATCGCGCAGTCCACCGACGGACCCGCGAAGGATTTCTGCACGCGACTGGCGCTCGATAGCGGGATCGACAAGCCGGCGGCCCCCGATGGCCGCACCGAATGGACGGTCAACGCGATGAACTTCGGGCAGCGTTTCCTGCTCGGCGGTTCGGTCGCGACCGGGGTCGGCGTCATGCCCGCCGAACCCGCGACGGTCGAGGATTTCCGGCGCGCCGAAGACGCGTGTCTGCCCGAAGGCAAGGGCGCGGTATGCAGGCTGGTGGGGCCGATCAACTTCCGGTTCACGTGGAAAGGCCGGAGGATCGTGACCCCGCTGGTGGCAGGCGAGCGGGCGACCGTCACCGTCGTCGGCACGAAGACGACGTGCCGATCGGAAAGCGGCCCCCCGCGTCCGGTTTCCTAGGATCGGTCACGATGCGGGCGCGCGGCCCGTCACGCGCTTGCGTGCGCCCAATCGCGCAATTCTCCACTCGCTTCCCTGGCGCCGACCGAAGCGGCGCCGGCGATCGTCCCGTGCTATGCCAAGCGCATGTCATCGTCCGGGGGAGGGAAGATGCGGTCGAAGATCGTTACGGGCATCGCCGGGTTGGCGCTGCTGACGATCGGCTGGTTGGTTGGGCGGCAGGCCGCCGGCAAGCGCCGCGCGCGATGGCGTGGCGGTCGTTGCCGCGCCTAGCGCCGTAAGCGGCACGCCGGATGGCCCGCGCGCCGCGCCAGCGATGCGTGTGCCGCCCTCCCCTGCTCCGTCGTCGTCCGCCGTCGCGCCCGCCTATATCCCGGATGACGCCGATGCGCGCGACGCGCAGCCCGATCCGGCGTTCGCGCCCGCCGCCTTATATCGCCGCCTTCGTGCGGAACCGATCGATCCGGTCGCGTCGATGCATGCGCGGCGAGCGATCGACGACGGGCTGACCAAGGTGCCCTATCTCGACCGTACATCGCTGCGTGTCCGCTGTGCCGCCACCCTGTGCGAGGTTCATGGCGACTTCATGCCCGGGCTGAGCAGCGAGAACATCAATGTCGGGATGCAGGCGCGGCAGGGCGATACGTTGCGTACCCCGCTGCATACGGCGGGCCTTACCATGGTGGCCGCGTCGTTCGGTCCGGATGGCTCCACCTTGTACACGCAGCGCCGACCGGATTGACCAACGGCGGCAATGCCGACACGACGATTGTGTCGACATGTCGATGATACGACGTGCCGACGTGGTGGCCGTCTGTCGTATGTTGTCGGGCATGGATTCCACATCGTGTCGACATGTCGGCCTGTCGAGCAAGCCTGCAAGGACCGGTGCGGTACGCGCACTCGGCACCCGCGTGCCGAGCGCGGCATCCGGCTCCCTACGCCGACACCTCTACGTGTCGACATGACGACCCCCTTCCCTCCCCGGCCTTGATCGGCCTAGGCTGGCATGATGGTCCCGTTCGTCCTCAAGGCCGTGATCTCGGGGTTGCTGATCGCGGTGGCCTCCACGCTCGCGCGGCGCTATCCCGGGCTGGGCGCGCTGGTCGCGTCGCTGCCGCTCGTGTCGGTGCTGGGGATGATCTGGTTGTGGCACGATCGGCCCGACGCGGCGAACATGGCCGCGCATGCCGGCGCCACCTTCTGGTACGTGTTGCCCTCGCTGCCGATGTTCCTGCTGATCCCGGCGCTGCTGCGCCACGGCATCGGCTTCTGGCCGGCACTGGGCGCCGGCTGCGGCGTGACGATGGTGCTTTATGCGTTGGTGACGTGGCTGGGCCCGCGCTTCGGCCTGCCGCTCTGATCGACTTTTCGACGTGTCGACACATCGACCTGTCGAAGAGTGGGTGCAACGATCGCCGTGCCGGAGCCGGGGATGCGCCACGGTCGATCGTTTGACACTTTTGCCCGCCGCCCGGTACATCGCGCCATGCGCACGCCACGGTCCGCGACGCCCGCGATGGTCGGGCAGAGGTTTTCCGCCCGAAAGCACGAACGCCGTCGGGGGACATCGGCATGACCAAGGTCATCCCGCCGCAGGGCGACCTGTTCCGGCTCGACAGCCCGCTGCTCGGCGATATCCAGGGCGAGCGCACCGTCGCCGAATTCCCGTTCTTCGCGCTCACGAAGCGCGCGCAGATGGAGCCGATGACCTTCGAGAGCGAGGCGGCGCGCATCGAGATCAACCCCAGCAAGACCGGGGTCGCCACGATCTACGACAAGGAAATCCTGCTCTATATCGCCAGCATCATGGTCGGGCGGCTGGAGGCGGGCGAGACGATCGACCGCACGCTCAGCTTCACCGCCAACGATCTGTTCCGGATGACCGGCACCAATGCCTCGGCGCGCTCCTATGCCTCGCTCAAGGCGTCGCTGGCGCGGCTGCAGGGCACGCAGATCATCACCAATATCGAGACGGGCGGGGAGGGGTCGGACAGCGCCTTTTCCTGGCTGCTGAAGGCCGACATCAAATATACCAAGCTGCCCAATGGCGAGCGGCGCGTGAAGCATGTCGAGGTGATGCTGTGCGACTGGCTGCACCGCGCGATCCTCACCGACCGGCGGATCGCGGCCTATCACGACGATTTCTTCAAGCTGGGGCCGATCGAGCGCCGGCTGTACGAACTGGCCAAGTTCAACTGCATCGACGGCGCGCGGTTCGAGATCGACGCGGTCGAGCTGGCGGGCAGGGTGGGGTGCTCGCTCGAGCCCCGCTCGCTGGAGAATTTCCGCCGCACGCTGCGCGAGGTCGCGCGGACGCAGTCGATCCCCGAATACTGGCTCGCGCTGACCGACCGCAAGGAACCCGGCCCCAATGGCGGCCGTCCGAAGCTGACGACGATGGTCACGATCGCGCATAGCGACGCGCTGCGCTTCGTCGGCCCGCCGCAGCCGGACGCCGCCTGACCGGTACTGCGGCTTTTCCGCCCGAAAGCACGAACCACCGGCGGTTTTCCGCGCGAAACCACGATGACGCGTGATGACGTCGAGTCGCCCGGTCTGATCGGGTCGCAGCGCCGCCGCAGGGGCGTGGCGGAGGGGCGATAAGGGCGGGCAGGGGGCGAAAACCCGCACATCGACCCCCGAAACGCATCGATCGCGGTGCGATGGGCGGGGTTTTCCGCCCGAAAGCACGAACGGATCGTGGCATGAGCGCCGCCGCGTGGCGGATCGCACCGCGGTTTCCCGCCCGAAAGCACGAATATTCGTCGGGTTTCCCGCCCGAAAGCACGAATATTCGCGCTTTCCTACATCCGACCCGTCCGACACAAACGGGTCATCGGGGCGAATGGCGCCTTCCGCGCGCGCCCAAGGGGAAATTGGCTGTGAGCACATAAACGAATGCCCGGCACGAAGGCCGGGCACCCTGGGATTGTTACGTGGCAGCGTCGCCAAACGCTGACCGGTCACTAACGACGACCTCCACGTAGCGGTTTGCGAGCCTCGGTTCAAGGGAGCGCGCTTCGCGCCACGCTCTAGTTTTGCCTGCTGACGGCCCCTTCGCAGAGGGGACGAACGATGACCTGTACCCAGACGGCCTTCACGGGGGCCACCGGCGCGCGGCCGATCACCGCGCTGTCGCGCCGCATCGTGCGCGATCTGGAGGCGCGCGCGGATGCGGCGCGCGATGTCGAGCGCAACCGGCTCTATCCCGTCCTGGAGGGCGCGCGCGTCGCGCTGGGGCTGGGCACACCGGCGTTGCAGACGCTCAAGCATCTGATCGGCTTCACCCGGCCCGACGACTGGCGGCTCGGTCGCACGCCGCTGGTGTGGCCCAGCAACTATACGCTCGCCGAACTGGCCGGCGTGACCGAAGGGGCGATCAAGGCGCGGCTGCGGCAATTGCGCGCGCTGGGGCTGGTCACCGCGCACGACAGCGCACAGGGGCGGCGCAACGGGCGCCGTGACGCCAGCGGCGCGATCACTAGTGGTTACGGCATCGATCTGTCACCGCTCCGGATCCGCTTCGACGAACTCCACGCGCTCGCCGAGGCCCAAAGCGCGCAATCGCGGCTGTTCCGCGAGGGGCGGCAGGCGATCGCGCGCGCGCGCCGGCTGGTCGGGCAGATATTGGCACAGGCCGCCGACTTGCGGCTGACCGGCGCGCATTGGCCAGCATTGCACGACGCGCTCGAGCGGATCATCGCGCAGGCGGCAACCGCGCGCGTGGCGCGCGACAGTGACGCCTATCGTGCGGCGCTCGAACGATTGCCGATCCTTGAGCGGGACGCGGGCGAACTGCTCGATCGCTTTATGTTTACGGTAGATAAACACCCCGTGGGGTCAAAATCCGCACCCGCCATACATATACAAACCAATCCCTCTCCCCCCCTCGTACAAAACGATCGAGAAAGTAGTTCAAACCCGGCCGTCGAGGCGCCGTCGCCGGCGACACTCCCGCCGTCACCGTCGCGCAGCGTCTTCAAGGCACGTCCGGCGGATCTCCTCGCGATGTTCCCGGCCTTGGCGATGTACGTCACCGCGACCGTGCCGGGCTGGTCCGATCTTCATGCCGCCGCGGCACGGCTGCGGCATGACCTGGGCATCCGCACCGGCACATGGGTCGATGCGCTCGACCGGCTCGGGCGCGACGGCGCGGCGATCGCGATGATGATCACCGCCGAGCGCCAGGCCCGCGCCGAGATCCGCCAGACCCCCGGCGCTTATTTCGCAGGCATGGTCGCCAAGGCGGCGCGCGACGAACTGGACCTGGGACGCAGCCTGTGGGGCTTCCGCACCGATGCGATCGGCGATCATTGAGCCCCACCGTGCGAAAAGCGCTTCGTCGACGCGTATTCGTGTTGCCATGTCGACATCGCGACATGTAGAGAATGCGTCATGTCGACGATCGCGATCATCAGCCAGAAGGGGGGGGCGGGGAAGACGACGCTGGCGCTGCACCTCGCCGCCGCGGCGCAGGATGCCGGTGCCGTGTCGCTCATCATCGATACCGATCCGCAGGCGACCGCCAGCCAATGGGCCGCCTGGCGGCAGGATCGCCCGCCCGAGGTGATCGACAGCCCGCCGCCCCGGCTGGCCGCCAAGGTCGCGCAGGCCGGCGAACAGGGCGCGCAGGTGATCGTGATCGATACGCCGCCGCATGCCGACAGCGCCGCGCGCGCCGCGGTCGAGGTCGCCGATCTGGTGCTGATCCCGTGTCGTCCCAGCGCGTTCGATCTCGCCGCGATCCAGACCAGCGCCAAGCTGGTGCAGCTGCTGCGCAAGCCGGCGTTCGTCGTGTTCAGCGCGGGCAGCCCCAATGCGCCGCGCGTCTATGCGGAGGCGGGCGAGCTCGTCGAAAGCTATGGCACCCCGGCGTGTCCGGTGCTGCTCCCCGATCGCGCCGCCTTCCGCCATGCCAGCGCGGAAGGGCGGACGGTCATGGAGCTGGAGCCGTCCGGCCGCGCCGCGCAGGACGTGCGCGAACTCTACAAATGGGTGTGTCGACAGCTCGACATGCCGACGCCCCGTTTCCGCAAGAAGGTCGCCGCATGAGCCGCAAGCCCAGTTTCGCCAATCTGCGCGGCGCCGCGACCCCCGCGCCGACGGCCGCCCCCGCCCCGCGCGCGAAGGCCGTGCCGGCCCCCGCGCCCACCGCAGCGCCCGTACCCGTGGCACCCGCGCCGGCCCGCCCGGTGAGCCGCGAAGGACGCAAGCAGATCGCGGGTTTCTTCTCGCCCGATATGTCGCTGGCGATGCACATGCTCGCGCGGCGCCAGGGGCGCAGCCTTCAGGCGCTGATGGCCGAGGCGTTCAACGACGTCCTGCGCAAGCACGGCGAAAGCCCGATCGGCGATTGAAACAACGCGTTCGGGCGGTGCGTTGGCAGGGCATCAGCCGGAGCGATACGATGATCGACCCCCAGGACCCGCCCGCCGACGATGCGCCGCCGGCCGATCTGCCCGATGATGCGGCCGAGGAACTGGGCGACTTCGCCTGAAGTCGCCCGTCACGCTCACACCAGCTGGCGCGTGAGGCGCTGTTCCCGGCTGCGGCGCAGCGTGTAGCCGACCGCGCCGAAGCCGAGCATCAGCAGCGCCCAGGTCGCCGGCTCGGGCACCGCGCCGCCGGTCGCGCCGGTGCTGGTGAAGCGGAAATTGGCGTCGCAGATGCCCTTGGTGCAATTGCTCGCCGCGTTGAACGCCGGCTTGGTCGTCAGCAGCGTCCCGCCGGCATAGCCGTCGACGGTGCCGTTCGATGCCGGGCCATAGACCAGCCCGAGCCGGTCGGTCGTCGCGGAGACGACGGCGGTATAGGTGGTGCCGTCGCTCAGCGAGACGCCGCCCAGGTCGAAATCATACCAGAAGTTCTGACGTGCCGCGCCGGCTGCCGGAGTCGCGCTGACCTGCTTGAGCAATTGCCCGCCCAGCGTGTCGCCGGCGAGCAGCGAGAAGGTGAGCGCCGCGTTGCCGGCGCTGGTGCTGAGCGTCTGGAACTGGAAACCGAACGACGTCAGCGACGTACCGACCATCGTGAACGACTGGCCGATCGGTCCGTACTGGAAGATGCTGGTGCCGCGCGTGCCGCCGGCGTCCTGGACCACGGTCGCCGCATGCGCCGGCGCCACACCCGCGACCAGCCCCGATACGGCCAGCGCCGCCGCCATCAACATCCGCTTCATGATCCGCAACCCCCTGTTAATCTTCGTAAACGGCGCGGCTCTACCAGCGCGATGTTGCAGTCCCGCGACAGCGATCGCCCGAAGCAACGCGCTGACATGCAATGATTGTGTCATCATCGGTCACTAGTCGCGTCATGAACGAAACGGGTAAACGGGGTCGGGGATGAGCAAGCAATACTGGAATCTGGGCGAGGGCGATCTGGTCCAGGACTGGAGCGATCCGTCGCTGATCACCAAGGATGACGACTGGAGCCGCGTACCCAGCATCATGGGCTTTCGCGGCGACGATCTGACCACGCGCACCGGCGCCGATCCGCGCACGATCACCGGCAGCAGCGATGTCGTCGACGTGATCGCCAACCAGACCAGCACCGCGATCACCAACGGCGGGGTTGCCGAATTCCAGATCGCCAATCCGGTCGTCGCGCTGCAGGGCTCGGGCACCGCCGATGCGCCATACCTGGCCTTCTATCTGGACGCGACCGGGCGCAGCGACGTCCATTTCACCGCGACGGTGCGCGACATCGACGGCACGTCGGACAATGCGGTGCAGCAGGTCGCGGTCCAGTATCGGCTGAACGACACTGCCGCCTGGGTCGACCTGCCGTCCGCCTATATCGCCGATGCGACCACCGGCGGCGCGGCGGGGCAGGAAACGAAGATCGACGTGACGCTGCCCGATGCGGCGAATGGCGTGGCGACGCTGCAGGTGCGCGTGATCACCACCAATGCCGCCGGCAACGACGAATGGATCGGGATCGACGACATCCGCGTCAGCAGCAGCGGCGCGGGCGCGCCCCAGCCGGGCGTGCTCTCGATCGCCGATGCCAGCACGACCGAGGGCGATGGCGGCACGCACGACATCGCCTTCACCGTGTCGCGCGTCGGCGGCAGCAGCGGCGCGGTCAGCGCGGCGTGGAGCGTGACGCTGCCGGGCGGTCCAGATGGCGCCGATGCGGGTGACTTCGGCGCCGGCACCGCCTTCACCGGCACCGTGTCGTTCGCGGCGGGGCAGACCAGCGCGACGATCCGCCTGCCGGTCGTCGGCGATACCGTGCTGGAGCGCAACGAAACCTTCGCGGTCACGCTGTCCGATCCGGCCGGCGGCGCGACGCTCGACCGCGCGACCGCCACGGGCACGATCCTGAACGACGATATCGGCTATCGCCAGATCGGCGAGATCCAGGGCACCGGGCTCAAGTCCGCGTATGAAGGGCAGGCGGTGCTCACCACCGGCGTCGTCACCGCGATCGACAGCAACGGCTTCTACATCCAGGATTACGGCGACGGCGATGCGCGCACCTCGGACGCGATCTTCGTCTATACCAACAGCGCGCCGCAGGACGTGTTCGTCGGTGATACGCTGACGATCGCGGGCAAGGTGTCCGAATATCGTGCCGGCACCGGCGGGCTGACCGTGACGCAGTTGAACCCGACGTCGATCACGGTCGACAGCTTCGGCGACGCATTGCCCGACGCGGTGCTGATCGGGGAGGGGGGCATCCTGCCGCCGACGCAGAAGATCACCGACGGCATCGCCTTCTGGGAAGCGCTGGAGGGGATGCGCGTCACGCTTGACACGCCGCACGTCGTCTCGAACACCACCGCCGACCAGTGGCGCGAAACCGACGTCGTCGTCTCGGGCGGGGCGGGGGCGACCGGCCTGAACGCGCGCGGCGGGATCACGATCTCCCCCGGCGACTTCAATCCCGAGAAGATCCAGATCCAGGGCGACAAGGCGATCTTCGACGGTTTCGATCCGGCCTATTCGATCGGTGACCGGCTCTCCAGCGTGACCGGCATCGTCAACTACGCCAACGCCACCTACGAGGTGCTGGTCACCGAGGCGGTGTCGCTGACGAAGGACGTCACGCTGGCCAAGGAGGTCAGCGCGCTGAAGGGGGACGCCACGCACCTGTCGATCGCGACCTATAACGTCGAGAATCTCGATACCAGCGACGGCAAGTTCGACGTGCTCGCCAGCAACATCGTCTACAATCTGCGCGCGCCCGATATCGTCGCGCTGCAGGAGATCCAGGACGCCGACGGCGCGGGCAACGGCAGTGACCTGTCGGGGCAGAAGACCGCACAGGGGCTGATCGACGCGATCGCGGCGATCAACGGCGGGCGCTACGCCTATGTCGAGATCGCGCCGACCACCGCGGGCAGCAGCGGGGGCGAGCCGGGCGGCAACATCCGCAACGGTTACCTCTACAATCTCGACCGCGTCGATTATGTCGCGGGCAGCGCGACGCTGATCACCGGCGATGCCTATGCGGGCAGCCGCAAGCCGCTGGCCGCGACCTGGGATTTCCACGGCGAGCAACTGACGACGATCAACGTCCATCTGACGTCGCGCGGCGGCAGCGACCCGCTGTGGGGCGCCAACCAGCCGCCGTTCGATGCCGGCGATACGCAGCGCACCGCGCAGGCCGCGGGCGTGAAGGCGTGGGTCAACGACAAGCTGGCCGCCGACCCGTCGCTCAACGTCGCGATCATGGGCGACTGGAACGGCTTCTATTTCGAAACCGCGCAGACCCAGCTCACCGACGCGGCCCGGGGCGGGAAGTTCACCAACCTCAATTCGCTGCTGCCCGAGGAAGAGCGCTACAGCTATATGTTCCAGGGCAATGCGCAGGCGCTGGACAACATGCTGGTCACCGGCGGGCTGCTGGAGGGGGCGTCGTTCGACGCGGTGCACCTGAACAGCGAGTGCGGCGGCGACCGCCCGACCGATCACGATCCGCAGCTGGCGCTCCTGAAGCTCGGCTTCGGCGGGCAGGCGGATGTCATGATCGCGGACAGCATGGCCGAGGACTTCGCTTATGCGCACATGAACAACGCGCGGTTCGGCAACGACCTGATGGGGCACCTGCACATCGCGTGAGGCGCACCGGATCGTGAAGGGGCCGTCGCTGGCGACGTCGGCGGCCCCTCGTCTCGGTCGACGGGTGCGTTGCGATCGCCCGTCGAAGCATTGCGTTGACTGCCCTCGATGCGATGCGAGAAACCGACCGGACATGCGCGGGGCACTTGCAGGTGAGTATCGTGCAAGTTGATGAAACTCGGTCGGTAATTATCACAATACCGGCCAGTCTCCTTTCAATCAGGATGGCAGAGATCTGTCCGGCAGGCACCGTGGTTCGGTGAGATGTTGCTTCACTGACTCAGAATTAACCTGAATCAGTCATCAGGATCTTCGAAGACGGAGGTTCATCGTGGCGATACGGACGAAATTGTTGATGTGCCTGTCGGCGCTGGGACTGATCGTGGCGGTCCTGTCGGTCGCGGCGTTCGTCAGCATCAGGAGCGGCAACGCCGCGCTGGAGACGTTGCTTCGGGATCGCATCGTGCCGATGCGCGATCTGAAGATCGTCGCGGACAAATATGCGATCGACATCGTCGACGCGTCGCACAAGGCGCGCAACGGCAACATCACCTTCGCCGATGCCGCCCGGCGGGTCGAGCGTGGTTCGGAACTGCTCCATCGCCATTGGGCGAAGTATCGCGCGACCTACATCACCGGTGACGAGGCCGCGCTGGCGCGGGTCGCACAGGATCATATGCGCATCGCCGACGCACGGATCGCGCGGCTTCGCACGATCCTGTCGCGTGGCGATCGCGCGGCGCTCGACGCCTTCGTCCTGCACGATCTGTATCAGGGCATCGATCCCGTCTCGGCGGCGATCGGCAAGCTGGTCGATCTCCAGATCCACGTCGCCGACCAGACGAGCGCGGCGGCGATGCGCACCGCGCGGATCGGCCGCGACGTGATGATCGGTCTGATGCTCGTCGCGGCGATCATCGTGCTGGCATCGCTGGTCACCGTGACGCGACAGGTCGTCGCGCCGATCAAGCGACTGGCGCTCACGATCCGCGGGCTCGCCGCGAACGTCGACAGCGCGGTGCCGCATCTCGATCAGCGTGACGAGATCGGCGATATCGCCCGCGCGGTCGACACGTTCCGCCAGGCGGTCGTCGATGCGGAACAGGAGAAGGCGCGTGCCGCCGCGGATGCCACCGCGACGCTGGCCGACAGTCTGGCGGCGCTGGCCGCCGGCGATCTGACGTGCAAGATCGACGGCGCGTTCCCCGAAAGCTATGCCAAGCTGCGCAGCGACTTCAACAATGCCGTGGACGAACTGGGCACGACGATCGGCGCGGTGGCCCGGAGCACCGTGCAGATCAAATCGGGCGCGGGCGAGGTCAGCCAGGCGTCCGATCATCTCTCGCAGCGGACCGAGCAGCAGGCCGCGAGCCTGGAGGAAAGCTCGGCCGCGATGGCCGAGATCACCGACGTGGTGCGCAACACCGCGCTGGACGCCGATCGTGCCAGTGCCGTCGTCAGCGCCGCGCGCGAGGATGCGCAGCGCAGTGGCGCGATCGTGCAGAAGACCGTCGACGCCATCTCGCGCATCGAACAGGCGTCGGGCGAGATCGGCGAGATCATCAGCGTGATCGACGGGATCGCGTTCCAGACGAACCTGCTGGCGCTGAACGCGGGCGTCGAGGCGGCGCGCGCGGGCGACGCGGGCAAGGGCTTCGCGGTGGTCGCCAGCGAGGTGCGCGCGCTGGCGCAACGCTCGGCGGACGCGGCCAAGGACGTGAAGACGCGCATCACCGCCAGCGCGATCCAGGTCGAGGCGGGCGTGGCGCTGGTCGGTGAAACCGGTGAATCGCTCGATCGGATCATCACGCGGGTCGAGGAGATCGCGGTGCTGGTACAGGCGATCGCCAAGGCGGCCTCGTCGCAGTCCGATGGTTTGCAGCAGATCAACATCGCGGTCTCCGAAATGGACGGCGTCACGCAGCAGAATGCCGCGATGGTCGAGGAGGCCAATGCCGCCGCGCGGTGTCTGGCGCAGGAAGCGGATGGGCTGGCCGAGCAGGTGAAGCGGTTCCGCCTCGGATCCTCCGCCATCGCCGACGCTCCGGTGGCCCGCCTGCCCCGGCCGGCGGCCCGACACGCGGCCCCGGCGCGCCGGGGCAATCTGGCGCTGGCGGCGGATGCCGACTGGTCGAGTTTCTAGGCCGCCGGCGCGGGCGCCGCGTGCATTGGCCCGATGCGGTCGCCACCCCTTGGCAAGCACGGGCTGCAGTATAGTCTGCGTCGGGCTTGATCGGGGGACAAGGCGGATGATCGGACGGACGGGGGTGGCGCTGGTGGCGCTGCTGGCGGGGATGGATGCGGCGGCGCAGACGGCGCCGGGGGCGGAGGCGCTGGCGGCGAAGTTCGGCGCGCGCGAGGCGGTGCAGCAGATCAGCCTGGCGCCCGACGGCGCCCATATCGCCTATATCACGCCCGCTGGGACGCGCGGCAGCGCGGCGGTGGTCGTCGATCTGGCGAGCGGGAAGTCGACCCCGATCGGACTGAGCGATGGCGCCAGGATGACGCCGTTGAGCTGCGGCTGGGCGTCCGCCGCGCGGCTGGTCTGCAAATTCTACGGGATCGGCGATTACGGTGGTCAGCGGATCTCGTTCACGCGCCTGCTCGGCTTCGATGCGGATGGGCGCAACGCGCTCTATCTGGGGCGCAGGACGCGCAATGGCCAGCGGCCCAACCAGTTCGACGGCAGCGTGATCGACTGGCGAACCGGCGACGGCAAGGTGCTGATGGAGCGGAATTTCGTCCCCGAGCGCGCCGAGCTCGGCTCGAATATCGTCGCCGATACGCGGGACGGTTTGGGGGTGGAGCTGGTCGATACGGTCACCGGCAAGGCGCAAATGGTGGAGCGGCCCGATGCCGAGGCGGAAACCTATTACGCCGACGGGCAGGGCAATATCCGCATGAAGATGGAATTGCCGCGCAGCGGCAGCGGCCAGTTGAAGGGCGATGCCCTCTATTCCTATCGCCCGATCGGTGCGGCGAAATGGCTGCCGTTCAGCACGTCGCTGCGCGATGACAGGAACTCGCTCGACCCGATCGGTGTCGACGGGACGCGCAACGTCGCCTTCGCGACGAAGCGGCTCGACGGGCGGCTGGCGCTGTACAGCGTCGCGCTCGACGGTTCGATGACGCGCGATCTGGTATCCAGCAACCCGCAGGTCGACGTCGCGTCGATCGTGCGCATCGGGCGGCGCGGGCGGATCATCGGTGCGACCTATGTCACCGATCGTCGGCAGACCGATTACTTCGACCCCGACTACAAGAAACTGGCCGCCGTGCTGCGCCGCGCCTTGCCCAAGACCCCGTTGATCCACTTCCTCGGCGCGACCGCCGATGAGGACCGGCTGCTGGTGTTCGCGGGCAGCGACACCGATCCGGGCATGTACTATCTGTTCACCAAGGCGACGCGGAAGCTGGAAGCGCTGGTGATGGCGCGTCCCGAGCTGGAGGGCGCCGCGCTGGGGCAGATGCAGGCGGTGCAATTTCCGGCGAAGGACGGGACGATGATCCCGGCCTATCTGACGCTGCCGCCGGGCGGGGCGACCAAGGGGCTGCCCGCGATCGTGATGCCGCACGGCGGCCCGGCCTCCCGCGACGAATGGGGCTTCGACTGGCTGGTGCAGTTCTTCGCCGCGCGCGGCTATGCGGTGCTGCAGCCGGAGTTTCGCGGCTCGACCGGCTATGGCGATGCGTGGTTCGCCGACAATGGCTTCAAATCGTGGGAGCTGGCGATCGGCGATGTCAGCGATGCGGGGCGCTGGCTGGTGAGACAGGGGATCGCCGACGCGACGAAGCTGGGGATCGTCGGCTGGTCCTACGGCGGCTATGCCGCGCTGCAAAGCAACGTCGTCGATCCCGACCTGTTCAAGGCGGTGGTCGCGATCGCGCCGGTGACCGACCTGGGGCGGACCAAGGATGAGGCGGACGGTTTCGCGAACCGCGATCTGGTACAGCGGCAGATCGGATCGGGGGAGAATGTCGGCAAGGGCTCGCCCGCGCGCCACGCCGATCGCTTCAAGGCGCCGGTGCTGATGTTCCACGGGGAGACCGACGTGAACGTCGGCATCGGCCAGTCGCGGCTGATGGACAAGCGGCTGCGCGCGGCGGGGAAACAGTCCACGCTGGTCGAGTTTCCCGGCCTCGATCACCAGCTCGACGACAGCGCGGCGCGCACGACCTTGCTGGCGAAGAGCGACGCATTCCTGCGCGCGGCATTCGGGCACTGAGGCGCGCGGTACGGATCGGGCGGGGTTTCGGACGCCACTGATTCAGAAAATCAATCGGACACCCTCCGCCGCGCGCGCTATCCCGGTGCGGCGAAAGGGTGGTGTCGGCGATGTTTTCCTATGCGCTCCCCTATGACCCGGTCGAGCTGGTCGCGCGCGATGCGGCGCGCGGCGTCCACCGGCGCTGGCGGATGCAGGCGATGCGCGACCTGTTCGGGCGCGTGGTGGTCGAAACCGCCTGGGGCCGGATCGGCGCGCCGGGCCGCACGCTGACGCGCAGCTTCGCGGGCGAGGCCGACGCGGCGCGCTACGTCCGTGCGCTGTTGCGCCGCCGCGCGGGCGCCCGGCGGCGGATCGGGGTGGATTACGTCGCGGGCCGTTGACGAGATGTTGTCCTGTTTGTCCTAGGGCGCTATATGAAGGACGGAAAGGACATGCCATGACCGCGCTCGCGCAACCGATCGCCGCCCCCGACACGCTGCGCCGCCGTGCGATGCAGGCGTTGACCGAGGCGATCGCGCGCGCGCTCGACAGCGCCAGCGAGGAGACGCTGGCCGCGATCGTCGGCGCGCAGGACGCGCGCGAGGCACTGGCGATCGCCCCGCGCGATCTTGCGCCGCCGCCCCCCGAGCGGCTCGCCGCCGAACGCGCCGCGCGCGCGCGCACCGCCGCGTTCCGGACCGAACTGGCCGCGCGGGCCGGGGGCATGTACGCACGCGCTGAGCTGGCCGAGCTGCTGGGCGTCACCCCCGCCGCGATCGACAAGCAGCGCCAGCGGCGGCAGATCCTGGGCGTCCCCTATGGCACCGAGACGCGCTATCCCGCCGCGCAATTCCGCGACGGCGGCGTGGTGCCGGGGCTGAAGCCGGTGCTGGACGCGCTGGGCGACATGAACCCGTGGGGGCAATTGCAATTGCTGGCCGCGCCGCTCGACGGGTTCGACGCGGACAGAAGCGGCGGGGCGGGCGCCTCGATCCTCGACCTGCTGGGGCAGGGGGCGGACGCCGACACGCGCGCGGCGCTGGCGCGGCTGGCGGCGGGCTGGGCGGCCTGACGCGCGCCCGTGCTGCGGCCGCGCCGGCTCCGCCAGGGGAGCATCCTTCATCGCATCCATCGCAAGACGCTGTCGCCGCTGTTCTTCGGGCCGGCGGGCGCGACGCCGCTGCAACGCTATGACGATCCGGCGGGCGATTATAAGACGCTGTACCTCGCGCTCGATCTGGAAACCGCGTTCGGCGAGACGTTGGTCCGCGTGCCGACCGTCACCGACGTGCTGTCCACCGACGTGGCGGTGCGGGTGCGCAGCACGCTGGTCGCGACGCGCGCGCTGACGCTCTACCCGCTGGTCGATGCCGGCGTCTCGGCACACGGCCTGTCGTTCACCGAGCTGCACGGCAGCGACTATCGCCGCACGCAGGCGATCGGTGCCGAAATCCACGCCGGGACGCGCGCCGACGGCGTGC
Organism: uncultured Sphingomonas sp.; assembly: GCA_913777325.1. Taxonomy (GTDB): domain Bacteria; phylum Pseudomonadota; class Alphaproteobacteria; order Sphingomonadales; family Sphingomonadaceae; genus Sphingomonas. The sequence continues at coordinate 94,951 of CAJYSA010000073.1, forward strand.
TCTACACCTCGCGCTTCAACGACCGGCGCTGCATCGCGCTGTTCGATCGCGCGCGCGACGCGGTAGCGATCGGCGTGACGGCGGCGCTGATGCCGGAGGAGGCACAGGCGCTCGCCGCCCGGTTCGGGAAGAGCTACGTCGATCCGTGAGGCGCGTTATGCCGCTGGCGACACGCTATCGGCACCCCATCGTAGCGCGCAGAACAAGGGCAGGATGTGGTCGCGCGTCAACGGGGCGATCGGCAGCGCGCGCGCCGCGACCCGATCGACCCAGACGACTTCCTCGATCTCCGCTCGCGTGGTCGCGGCGTCTTGCGGTGTCCGCACGTGGAAGATGTCCGCATCGACGATACAG
>CAJYSA010000074.1 GCA_913777325.1 uncultured Sphingomonas sp.
ACTGGAGTTCAGACGTGTGCTCTTCCGATCTGCACCCGCTCGCGCTCGTCGCGCACGTCGAGGATGTTGGCGAGATTGCCGAACCGCGTCTTCAGCGACATCACGTACCGCTCGCGCAGCGGGTCGATCGGCGGATTCGTGACCTGACTGAAATTCTGGCGGAAGAACTGGCTGATGAGGCGTGGCTTGTCGCTGATGACGGCCAGCGGCGTATCGTCGCCCATCGATCCGATCGCCTCCTTGGCCGAATCGACCATCGGCGACAGGATCAGCTCCATGTCCTCCAGCGTCTGGCCGGTGCTCACCGGCCAGCATTGGGCGCGGCTGCGCGCGCACTTCGCGCGCACCGCGACCGAAATCGACTGCACCTTCGATGCCGATGGCGGCCCCGAAAAGCTGCGCGCCGCGATCCAGCGCATCCGCAACGAGGCCGAACAGGCGGTGCGGCAGGGCAAGAGCGAGCTGTTCCTGACCGACGAGCACGTCTCCGAAGACCGGATCGCGATCGCCGGCGTGCTCGCGGCGGCGGCGGTGCATACGCATCTCGTCCGCCGGGGCCTGCGCTCCTACGCCTCGATCAACGTCCGTTCGGCCGAATGCCTCGACACGCATTATTATGCGGTGCTGATCGGCGTCGGCGCAACGACCGTAAACGCCTATCTGGCCGAGGCGGCGATCGCCGACCGCCATGCGCGCGGGCTGTTTGGCAAGCTGTCGATGGAAGAATGCACCGCGCGCCACAAGAAGGCGATCGAGGAAGGGCTGCTCAAGATCCTGTCGAAGATGGGGATCGCGGTCATCTCGTCGTACCGCGGCGGCTATAATTTCGAGGCGGTGGGCCTCAGCCGTGCGCTGGTCAACGACCTGTTCCCCGGCATGCCCGCGAAGATCAGCGGCGAGGGCTATGCCTCGCTGCACGTCAACGCGACCGACCGGCACGAGGCGGCGTTCGATCAGGCGGTGGCGACGCTGCCGATCGGCGGCTTCTATCGCCAGCGCCACGCCGGCGAGGCGCACGCCTATTCGGCGCAGTTGATGCACCTGCTCCAGACGGCGGTGTCGACCGACAGCTATTCCAGCTACCTGCAATTCTCGCGCGGCGTGTCGGACCTGCCGCCGATCTACCTGCGCGATCTGTTGCAGTTCAATTTCCCGAACGAGGGCGTCGCGGTCGATCAGGTCGAGGCGATCACCGAGATCCGCAAGCGCTTCGTAACGCCCGGCATGTCGCTGGGCGCGCTGAGCCCGGAAGCGCATGAGACGCTGGCGATCGCGATGAACCGTATCGGCGCGAAGGCGGTGTCGGGCGAAGGCGGCGAGGACAAGATCCGCTACACGCCGTATCAGAACGGCGACAACGCCAATTCGGTGATCAAGCAGGTGGCATCCGGTCGCTTCGGGGTGACGGCAGAGTATCTGAACGCCTGCGAAGAAATTGAGATCAAGGTCGCGCAGGGCGCAAAACCCGGCGAAGGCGGGCAGCTCCCGGGCTTCAAGGTGACAGAGTTCATCGCGAAATTGCGCCATGCTACGCCGGGGGTGACACTGATTTCGCCGCCGCCGCACCATGATATCTATTCGATCGAGGATCTGGCGCAGCTCATTTACGACCTGAAGCAGATCAATCCGCGCGCGCGTGTTTGCGTCAAGCTGGTGTCGTCCGCCGGGATCGGCACGGTCGCGGCGGGCGTGGCGAAGGCGCATGCCGACGTCATCCTGGTCTCCGGCCATGTCGGCGGCACCGGCGCCAGCCCGCAAACGTCGATCAAGTACGCGGGCACGCCGTGGGAGATGGGCCTGTCCGAGGTCAACCAGGTGTTGACGCTCAACGGCCTGCGCGGGCGGATCAAGCTGCGCGCGGACGGCGGGCTGAAGACCGGGCGCGATATCGTGATCGCCGCGATTCTGGGCGCGGAGGAGTTCGGGATCGGCACGCTGTCGCTGGTCGCCATGGGCTGCATCATGGTCCGCCAGTGCCACAGCAACACCTGCCCGGTCGGCGTCTGCACGCAGGACGAGGCATTGCGCGGCAAGTTCGTCGGCACGCCCGAAAAGGTCATCAACCTGATGACCTTCATCGCCGAGGAAGTGCGCGACATCCTCGCGCGGCTCGGCGTCCGCTCGCTCGACGAGGTGATCGGGCGCACCGAATTGCTGCGGCAGGTCAGCCGCGGTGCCGAGCATCTCGACGATCTGGACCTGAACCCGATCCTCGCCAAGGTCGACGCGACCGATGCCGAGCGTCGCTTCTCGCTCAGCACGTTCCGCAACGACGTGCCCGACAGCCTCGACGCGCAGATCATCAAGGACGCCTCGGCGGTCTTCTCGCGCGGCGAGAAGATGCAGCTGACCTATTCGGTACGCAACACGCATCGCGCGGTCGGCACGCGGCTGGCGAGCGAGATCACGCGCACCTTCGGCATGTCGAAGCTGGCCGAAAACCACGTCACGATCCGCCTGCGCGGATCGGCGGGCCAGTCGCTCGGCGCGTTCCTGTGCAGCGGCGTGACGCTGGAAGTGTTCGGCGACGCCAACGATTATGTCGGCAAGGGCCTGTCGGGCGGCAAGATCGTCGTGCGCCCGGCGGTGTCCTCGCCACTGCGCAGCCAGGAGAACACCATCTTGGGCAACACCGTCCTGTATGGCGCGACCAGCGGCAAGCTGTTCGCGGCGGGTCAGGCGGGCGAGCGCTTCGCGGTCCGCAATTCGGGCGCGACGGTGGTGGTCGAAGGCTGTGGCGCGAACGGCTGCGAATATATGACCGGCGGCGTCGCGGTCGTGCTGGGTGAGGTCGGCGCGAACTTCGGCGCGGGCATGACCGGCGGCATGGCGTTCGTGTATGACCCGACCGGCAGCTTCGCCCGCCGCGCCAATTCCGAGAATATCGTGTGGCAGCGCGTCGCCGCCGCGCATTGGGAAGAGGTGCTGCGCGCGCTGATCGCCGAACATGTGGTAGCGACCGACAGCCGCTGGTCACGCGGGTTGCTCGACGACTGGGACCGGTTGGTGGGGTCGTTCTGGCAGGTCGTGCCGCGCGAGATGCTGTCGCGGCTCAGCCATCCGCTCGACGATGCCGAGACGCTGGAGGCAGCGGAGTAAGGCCGAGCCTACGCCGTCATTGCGAGCGCGGCTTCGCTGCGCTCGCAATGACGGACCGTTGTCACACCCGCCGCGCGAGCCGCCAGCGCCACACGAGCCACGGCGTCCCCGCGGCCAGCGCAAGCACCGGCCACCCGCCATCGGTGCGCCACAGGTAACCCGCCCCCGCCACCAACACCGCCAGCGTCAGCAACGCCGCGATCACCGGTGCGTGGAGCCGCCGCGCCAGCCACGCCGCCAAGGCCAGCGCCGCGACCGCGTTGACCGCAAGCCACAGATAAGACGCCCCGGGCGACAACGCGCCCACCATCGGCACCTTGACCGTCGCGTAGCCGATCATCCGGTTCGGAAAGGTATCGGCGGCGAGATGCAACCCGGTCCCGGCCCCAACCCCACACGCCGCCGGATGCCAACGCCGGCGCGCGAGCAGCGCGCAGGCCGGCACGATACTGTGCGTCAGCGCGCTGCGATGCCCAAGCCACAGCCGCAGGTCGAGATCGGGCAAGGTCAGCCCGATCAGGAAGGCGACGAAGGTGACGAGCGCGGCGATCAGGGCAGGCGGCATGTCGCCGCAGGTGGCACGCACGCGCGGTAACGTCCACGTTCGTCGCTTGGGTAGGGCCGCTTAGACTAACCCGTCATTGCGAGCGAAGCGAAGCAATCCAGGGCGTCCTGGTCCGGCGCTGGATTGCTTCGCTTCGCTCGCAATGACGGAAGGGTGATCCTTACGCGCGCGGCGCTGCCAGCATCCGGATGATCCCCGAGAAGTCCAGCCCGCCCTGCCCGGCATCCACGAACGCCTGGTACAGGTCACGCGCGCGCGTTCCCATCGGCACTTGCGCATCGGCGCTTTCCGCCGCGCCCATCGCCAGCTCCAGATCCTTGAGCATCAACGCCCCCGCGAATCCGCCCTTATATTCGCGATCGGCGGGCGACTCCGGCCCGACCCCCGGGACCGGGCAATAGGAGGTCATCGACCAGCTCTGCCCGGTCGCCTTGCTGGAGATATCGTAGAAGGTCTGCGCATCCAGGCCCAGTTTTTCCGCCAGCACGAACGCCTCGCACGTGGCGGCCATCGTCGCGCCCAGGATCAGGTTGTTGCACATCTTGGCCACCTGACCCGCGCCACTGTCACCCGCGTGGATCACCGCCTTCCCCATGTCGTCAAGGAACGGGCGCGCGCGATCGAACGCCGCCGCCGGGCCACCAACCATGAAGGTCAGCGTGCCCGCCTGCGCCGCCGCGATCCCGCCGGAAACCGGCGCGTCAACCGCTGCGATCCCCCGCGCCGCCGCCTCGGCCGCGATGCGGCGCGCGGTGGCGAGGTCGATCGTCGAACAGTCGATCAACACGGTGTCGGCGGCGACATCCGACAGGCTCTCGGCATAGACCTGTGCGACATGCGCGCCGGCGGGCAGCATCGTGATGACCGCCTCCGCACCCTCTGCCGCCGCGTGTGCCGATCCGACGGGCAGGCAGCCCGCCGCCTTCGCCGCGTCCAACGCAGCCGCCGACAGATCGAAGGCACGAACGTCATGTCCCTTCTTCGCCAGATTGGCGGCCATCCCGCCGCCCATATTGCCCAGCCCGATGAACCCGACGCGCGCCATGATGGCCTCTCCTATTTGCCCGTCCACTGGCCGGGGCGCTTCTCAACGAATGCCGCCATGCCTTCCTTCTGATCGGCGGTGCCGAACAGGCCGTGGAACAGCCGTCGCTCGAACTGCACGCCTTGCGCGAGCGTCGTCTCGAACGCCGCGTTAACCATTTCCTTGTTCGCCAGCACCGCCAGCGGCGCCATGTCGGCGATCGTCTGCGCGGTCTTCACCGCTTCCTCGACCAGCTCGGCGGCGGGAATTATGCGGCTGACCAGCCCGGCGCGCTCCGCCTCGGCGGCGTCCATCATCCGGCCTGTCAGGCACATCTCCATCGCCTTGGCCTTACCGACCGCGCGCGCCAGCCGCTGCGATCCGCCCATGCCCGGCGTCACGGCCAGCTTCACCTCGGGCTGACCGAATTTGGCGGTGTCGGCGGCGAGGATGAAGTCACACATCATCGCCAGTTCGCACCCGCCGCCCAGCGCATAACCGGCGACCGCCGCGATGATCGGCTTGCGCGTCTGCGTCAGCCGTTCGTAGCCGGCGAAGAAATTGCCGCCATACATGTCGGCAAAGCCCTGTGCGGACATCTCCTTGATGTCGGCCCCGGCGGCAAACGCCTTCTCGCTGCCGGTCAGCACCGCGCAGCCTTGGGTCGCATCGCCATCGAAGACGGCAAGCGCGGCCAACAGGTCGGCCAGCACCTGCGAATTCAGCGCGTTCAGCGCCTTGGGACGGTTCAGCGTGATGAGCGTCACGCCGCTGCGCTGCTCGACCAGGATCGTATCGTATTCGGGCATCTATCGCTTCTCCCGTCGCCCCTGTCCAGGCAGGGGCCGATGACTGTCTGGTGGGCGCCACGCCCAACCGTTCGTGCTGAGCCTGTCGAAGCACGTGCCCTGCCACGCGTCCTTCGACAAGCTCAGGACGAACGGGGCTATGCCGGCACCGGCAGGCTGCGACCGCGTCAATCCGGCGTCCACGCTTCGTCCTCGGGCAGCGGCGCAAAGATGCGGTCGACCATGTGATCGCTGACGCCATCGACGGTGGCGGGTTCCCAGCGTGGCGCATTGTCCTTGTCGACGATCAGCGCACGAACCCCCTCGGCGAAGTCCGGGCGCTGTACCACGCGGCACGCGACCGCAAATTCCTGCCGCATCTCGTCGGCGAACGTGGCCATGCCCGCCGCATCCTTCAGCAGCTTCAGCGACACCTTCATCGACAGCGGCGACTTGGTGGCAAGCGTGTCGCGCGTCGCGCGCGCGAAGTCGCCATCGTCCGCCGCCAGCGCGGCAAGCACGTCGTCCAGATCGTCGCTGGCGAACAGCCGGTCGATATCGTCGCGGTGCGACAGGATCGTCGCCTCGGGCGCGGGTTCGGCGAGCGACGTCAGCACCGCCGCGATCGCGTCGGGCTCGGCGACGATGCGCGCCTTGGCCTCCTCGACCCGCGCGGCGGGCAGATAGTGCGTCGCCAGCCCCAGCGCGAGTGCCTCCGCCCCGTCGAGCCGCGCGCCGGTCAGCGCCAGATACTGGCCGATCCGGCCCGGCAACCGCGAGAGATACCAGCCGCCGCCGACATCGGGGAACAGGCCGATCCCCGTCTCCGGCATCGCGAGCCGCGTGTGTTCGGTCGCCACGCGGTAGCGGCACGGCTGCGACACACCGACGCCGCCGCCCATCGTGATTCCGTCCATGAAGGCGACCGTGTCCTTCACATAGGCGAACAGCCGGTGGTTCATGCGATATTCGGTGTGGAAGAAGGCGCGCGCGTCGGCGCCGTCGGTCGCCCCACTGCCCGCGAGCATGCGGATATCCCCGCCCGCGCAGAAGCCGCGACCCTCCGCATGATCGATGACGACGCATCGCACCGCTTCGTCGGCCCGCCACGCTTCCAACGCATCGAGGATGCCCGCGCACATCGCCGCGTTCAGCGCATGGATCGCCTTCGGTCGGTTGAGCCGGAGCCGACCGACCGCGCCTTCGGTGGTGACGATCAGATCCGTCATGCTGCCATCCCCAGCTGTGTGAGCATCACGCCTTCACCAGATCGCGACCGATGATCATCCGCATCACCTGATTGGTGCCCTCCAGGATCGAATGGACGCGCAGGTCGCGCCAGAAGCGTTCGATCGGATAGTCCATCAGATAGCCGTAGCCGCCGTGAAGTTGCAGCGCGCGATCGACGATGCTGGAGCCGCTATCGGTCGCCAGCCGCTTGGCCATCGCGGCGAAGCGCGTCTTGTCGGGGGCGTTCGCGGTCACCTTGGCAGCGGCCACGTAGAGCAGGTAGCGCGCCGCCTGCAGGTCCGTCTCCATGTCGGCCAGCGTGAATTGCGTGTTCTGGAAGTCGCCGATTGCCTTGCCGAACTGCTTGCGATCACGGGTGTAGGCGATCGCCTCGTCGAGGCAGCGCTGCGCGCCGCCCAGCGAGCAGGCCCCGATGTTCAGCCGCCCGCCGTCCAGCCCGGCCATCGCGAAGCGGAATCCTTCGCCCTCCTCGCCGACGCGATTTTCGACCGGCACGCGGACATTGTCGAACGTCACGGCGCGGGTCGGCTGCGCGTGCCAGCCCAGCTTGCGCTCGTTCGCGCCGAACGACACGCCCGCCATGTCCTTTTCGATCACCAGGCACGAGATGCCCTTTGCGCCGTCCTCCCCGGTGCGGACCATCGTGACGTAGATCTCGTTTTCACCCGCGCCCGAGATGAATTGCTTCGTCCCGTTGACGACATAATGGTCGCCCTCGCGCCGGGCGGTGGTGCGCAGCGCGGCGGCGTCCGATCCCGACGACGGCTCGGTCAGGCAGTAACTTGCGATCCGCTCCATCGTGACCAAATCGGGCAGATAGCGTCCCTTGAGTTCCGCCGAGCCGAAGCGGTCGATCATCCAGCTCGCCATATTGTGGATCGAGATGAACGCGCTGGTGGCGGGGCAGCCATAGGCCATCGCCTCCATGATCAGCGCCGCCTCCAGCCGGCCCAGGTTGATCCCGCCACTCTCCTCGCTGACGTAGATCGCGGCAAAGCCGAGCTCGGCGGCGGCCTTGATCGTGTCGCGCGGGAAGAGGTGCTTCTCATCCCATTCCGCCGCGAACGGGGTGATGCGATCGGCGGTGAAGCGGCGCGCCAGCTCCTGGATCTCGCGCTGGTCGTCTGTCAGGTCGAACTGATCGGTCATCGTCATATCCTCAGCAGCGGCGATAGCGCTGCGTGGCGGTCGGGCTGGTGCGGATCAGCGCGGTGCCGCCGGCGTCCAGCCGATAGATTTCGCGGGCCTCGAAGCCCTGCCCCTGCCCCGAAAAACGCAGGTCGACCGCCAGCTCCTGCGGGCTGCGACGGTCCATCCGCTGGACGCGGGCGCGCCCCTCGTAGAAGCGGATCGTGTCGGCATCGATGTTGATGCGGCCGGTCGCGGCGGTGTTGGCCAGCTCGCAATCATTGTCGCCCGCGCCCCAGTAACCGAGGAATTCAGTGGGAAAGGCACGGTCGCGCGCGGCGGTCGGCGTGCTGCGCGCGATCGGCACGCCGGTGCGCGCGACGGTGGCGGCGCCGTTCTGCGCCGCCGCCTGCTCGATCGCCGCCTGCGCCTCGGCCTCCTTCTCGGGCACGTCGATGCGACTATAGTCGGCGTCGCCCCGTCCACACGCCGCCACCATCATCGCCATCGTTCCCATCGCCAGCCACCGCATCGCGTTTCCTCGATCACCCCATCGTCGGGATCACGAACGCATCCTGCACGCTGCCGGGTCCGCCCGCCGACCCATCGGGCCAGCGCTGCGTGATCGTCTTCACCCTGGTCCAGAACTTGACCCCCTCGGTCCCGTGCTGGTTGGTGTCGCCGAACGCCGAACGCTTCCACCCCCCGAAGGTGTGATAGGCGACCGGGACCGGAATCGGCACGTTGATCCCGACCATGCCGACATTCACCCGCGCCGCGAACTCACGCGCGGCATGGCCGTTGCGGGTGAAGATCGCGACGCCATTGCCGTATTGATGCTCGCTGGGCAGTCGCACCGCCGTCTCGAAATCGGGCGCGCGGACGATCTGGAGGACGGGGCCGAAGATCTCCTCCTTATACGCCTGCATGTCGGGCGTGACGCGGTCGAACAGCGACGGTCCGATGAAAAAGCCCTGCTCATGCCCCTGCAGCGTGAAGTCGCGCCCGTCGACCACCAGCTCCGCACCCTCATCGACGCCGGTCTGGATCCAGTTCGCGACCCGCTCGCGGTGCGCGGCGTTCACGACCGGGCCGTAATGCGCCTCGGCATCGGTCGAGACACCCACCCGCAAGCCTGCGATCGCGGGCAGCAGCTTCTCGCGCAGCGCATCGGCGGTCTTGTCGCCGACCGGCACCACGACCGGCAGCGCCATGCACCGCTCGCCCGCCGAGCCGAACGCCGCCCCCGACAGGTCGGCGACGACCTGATCCAGATCGGCGTCGGGCATGACGATGCCGTGGTTCTTGGCCCCGCCCATCGCCTGCACGCGCTTGCCCGCCGCGACGCCGCGCCGATAGACGTAGTGCGCGATATCGCTCGACCCGACGAAGCTGACCGCGCCGATCGCGGGGTGGTCAAGGATCGCGTCGACCATCTCCTTATCGCCGTGGACGACCTGCAATACGCCCTCCGGCAACCCCGCCTCGCGCATCAGCTCGGCCAGCCGCACCGGCACGCTGGGATCGCGCTCGCTGGGCTTCAGGATGAAGGCGTTGCCGCACGCGATGGCGACGCCGAACATCCACATCGGGATCATGCCCGGGAAATTGAACGGCGTGATCCCCGCGCCAATGCCGATCGGCTGGCGCATCGAATAGACGTCAATCCCCGGCCCCGCGCCCTGCGTATATTCGCCCTTCAGGACGTGCGGGATACCGCAGGCGAATTCGATCACCTCCAGCCCGCGCTGGATGTCGCCCCTGGAGTCGGCGATCACCTTGCCGTGCTCGGACGACAGCAGGTGCGCCAGCTCGTCCATATGCGCCTCGACCAGTTCCTTGAACCGGAACATGACCCGCGCCCGGCGCTGGGGGTTGGTCGCCGCCCAGCCCGGCTGCGCGGCCTGCGCCGCCGCCACCGCGCGGTCGAGCGTGGCGGCATCGCCGAGCGTCACCCGCGCCTGCACCTGCCCGGTGTTGGGATCGAAAATGTCCGACGTTCGCGCGGTGGCGCTGACGCCACCCGTACCCGCGATATGATGGTCGACGCTTCGCATCGCACGCTCTCCTATATCGAGCGCCGGTGTGCGCCCTGCAACGATTGCCCGCAAGCGGCAATTCTGCAACGACCACCTGCAATGATGCAGCCCTTGCCCTGGAACGACTTGCAGGATTTCCTGGCGGTCGCGCGCGCCGGACAGATCGCGCGCGCCGCCGCGCTGGTCGGCGTGGACGCCACCACCATCGGGCGGCGGCTGCGCCGGCTGGAGGCGCGGCTCGGCCGCACGCTGTTCGAGCAGACGCGCGAGGGGCAGGTACTCACCGAGGCGGGCGAGACATTGCTGGCGCAGGTCGAGCAGATGCAGAACGCCGCCGAGCGGATCGTCGAGACGCGCGGCGGCCCCGAGTCGCTGTCGGGCGTGTTACGGGTCAGCGTATCGGAGGGGTTCGGCACCTGGCTGGTCGCGGAGCATCTGCACGACTTCGCCGCGCAGCATCCCGCGCTGACCATCGACCTGGCCGCCAGTTCCGGATTCCTCAGCCCGTCGCGGCGCGAGGCGGACGTCGCGGTGCTGCTGGCGCGACCGCGGCACGGCCCGGTGGTGGCGGGCAAACTGTCCGATTACGCGCTGCATCTGTATGCCGCGCGCACGACCCTCGAACGGAGCGGACCGGTCACGCGCGAGTCGCTGGGCCGCAGGCACGCGATGGTCGGCTACATCCCCGACCTGCTTTATTCGCCAGAGTTGCGATTCGCGGACGACACCGGCGCGCTGCCGCCGCCGACGCTGCGCAGTTCGAGCATTGCGGCGCAGGCGCGATTGATCGCGACCGGGGCTGGCGTGGGTGTCCTGCCGCATTTCATCGGCAGCCATATGGCCGATCTGGTCCGTGTTCTGCCGGAAGTAACGATCCGTCGCACGTTCTGGCTGGTGACGCATCGTGACACGCGACAGTTGCGACGGGTACGCGCCTTTTCCTCGTGGCTTACCGCGCTGGTCGCCAAGCACCGCGAGCAGCTTGCCCCACCGCGTTAACTTTTGCCCCGACCCGTTAACCTTTGACTCCATTATGGTTGACCGGTGGCGCAGCGGCCACAGTCGTCCCGCAATGCATCACATGGGACGAGTCACGGTCACATTTATCTGGACTTGATGCGACCGTGAGGCGCAAATGAATGCACTGCGTTGTACCTCCTATGGCCCCGCGACTGGAACTGGCTGAACGATGAAGAACTGGCGCTTACTCCTGGCCTCGCTATCGCGTGCATCGCTGGTGCGTGCCGCAGTGGTGGCTGGCGTCGGCGGCGCGGCGGTCGGCGGTTACGCGGGCATCGGCGTGCTGGGTGGCACCGTGCCCTTCGCCGAAGCGATGAACCTGCCCGCCGCGCTGGCGGTGCTGCCCGATCCGCTGTCGATCATGACCGCGCGCTCGCCGGGCGAGCGCGGGCATGGCGCGATGTTCAACACCAAGCAGACGAAGCGCCCACGCCACCGCGAACTGGCCAAGGCGCCGCCGCAAGGCCCGCGCGAGCGCGTGCTGAGCACCGTGCGCGAGCGTGATCCCGCGCCGATCGTTCCGGCGGGAGCGCTGCCGATCACGCCCGCGGGGTTCGTCCCTGACCTGCCGACGCCGACGACTCCCAATACGCTCGGGCCGTTGCCGCCGGGTGGCGGGACCGACGGGTTCAGCCCGCCGCCGGTCTTCCCGACCGGGCCGGGCACCGGCATCCCCGGCGTGCCGAACCCGACTCCGACGCCCACACCGACGCCGACGACCCCCGCGCCCGCGGTTCCAGAGCCGGCGACCTGGGCGACGATGACGCTGGGCTTTGCGGTGATCGGCATCGCGGTGCGGCGGCGCAAGCGGGCTCGCGCTTCGGCGGCATGACGATGCGATGGGTGGGCGCGGTCGCGCTGGCCGCGACGGCGATGGGCATGACCGCGCCGGCGCTGGCGACGACCACCGCAACGACGATCGGCACGCTCGGCACCCGCTTCCGCTATCCGGCGGGGCGCGAGGGGGCGTTGCCGATGGGCGCCGGACAGGCGCTGCGCGTGCGCAGCGTGCTAGGCATCCGCCACCCGATGCGCTTCGGCGATTACGTCTGGAACGATGTGGGCGTGCCGACGAGCGGCAGGATCCGTGTGCGGGTCGACCTGCCGCGGCAGATGGTGTCGGTGTTCCGTGACGGAAATGAGATCGGCACCGCCGTCATCATCTATGGCACCGATCACAAGCCGACGCCGCGAGGCACCTTTCCGATCCTGATGCGCGCGCGGCAGCATACCTCGTCGCTCTACGATGCCGAGATGCCCTATATGCTGCGCCTCACCAACGATGGGGTGGCGATCCACGCCAGTTCGGTGCGGCGCGGATCGGCGACCCACGGATGCATCGGCGTACCGCTGGCGTTCGCACAATTACTGTTCGATCAGGTCGCGCGCGGCGATCTGGTGACGATCGTCGGCGCCTGACTAGAAGCTGAAATCAGGCCGATGCGGCGCCGCGTCGCCACCGTTCCGGCGCAGCGTCGATAAGTATAAACGCGCGCTAACCAGATTCCCTAACCGGCGGTAAGGACCGCAGGAGGTAATTTTTCCTGGTCTTCAGGAAAAGGTTACCCGGCCCATGCCGCGTTTCGCCCCCCGCCGCCGCCCGTTGCTTGCCGCGATCGCCGCCCTGCTGTGCGCGCCGGTGACGATGGGTGCGGCAAGCTATTCGAACACCTTCGACGCGCGGGTGCTGGCCGCGCACAATGCGGAGCGCGCCGCGCTGGGCATCCCGCCGCTGCGCTGGAACCCGGAACTGGTCGAGTCGGCGCATGCCTGGGGCCAGTATCTGGCCACCACCGGCCGTTTCGAACATGCGCCGGAGCGGCACATGGACCCGGAGGGCGAAAACCTGTGGGCGGGCACGCGCGGCTATTACTCGCCCGAGGCGATGGTCGACGGCTGGATCCGCGAAAAGCGCTACTTCAAGCCCGGCTCCTTCCCCAACAACAGCACCACCGGGCGCGTCGCCGACGTCGGCCACTACACGCAGTTGATGTGGCGCGACACGATCGAGGTCGGTTGCGCGGTGGCGCGCGGGCGGGCCGAGGACGTGCTGGTCTGCCGCTACAAGAACGCCGGCAATTATAGGGGCGAGCGCCCGTTCTGACCGGTGGGCGGCGCCGATCGGCCGCCGCCCGCCGCGACCATTCAGACGAACCGCAACACCGTCCGGCGGCGCAGCGCGACGCCGATCACGCCGAAGCCGAGCAGCATCGTCAGCCACGTGCCCGGCTCCGGCACCGCGCTGTTGCCGGCCGCCGACAGGAATTTGCCCGACGCCGACGTCATCGTGACGTTGCTCGGCAGATTGAAGCGGATCGTCGCGGTGTTCATCATGTCCGCCGATCCGGCGCTCTGATCACCGGGGCCATCGGCACGCGCGGAGGCCATCAACTGGAAATCGAAGTCGCGCGTCCAGCTTGCGCCCCTGAATGACGCCTGCCCGGTCAGCCGCCACGTATCCGGCGCGATCTGTTCGGTCTTGTCGAACCGGGTGCCGTCGGGACCGTAGCCCAGCCCGCCAAAGGCGCTCCATGCCCCCGTGCCGCTGAAGACGCCATGCACGATCGCCTCGTAATCGATGACGGTGAGATCGTCCGACGTGGCGCCGACGGCCTTGAAGGTGAGATCCTCCTGAAGCGAGGCGATGCCTTCCGCATAGCCGTTGCCCGTATCGTAGCGCGTGGCGCCTCCACTTCCCTTCGCGAAGGCCGACACGCCCAATTTGCCGGTCGCGAAATCGACATAGGCGGCCGCGCTATTCGGACCGTTATAGTTCAGCGGCGCGTCAAGCCGGGTCGGATCGGCATAGTCATCCGTCGTCAGCGTGGACGTGCCGTCCCGCAAGACACGGACGGTAAGTCCGCCGCCCTTGTACCAGTTCACTTCATGCTGCGCGGGGTTCACGTCGCGATCGCTCGCAACATATTCGATCGACGTCCACGCGCGCATCGCAGTTTCGGCGTTTGCCGGCATGGCCAGCGACAACATGGCCAGCGACAATGTCGCGCCCCATCCTCTGTTCATACGACCCCTGTTTTCTGGTTCAGCAGCAACGGCGCCTTTTCCACTTTCCGCGGCGGTCGTCACAAGCCGGTGTTTCTTACAGGTGGATCATTCCGGCACGCCGACGCTCGCGACCCGGCGTCGTTACGTGGCCGATCTGGTAGCGATGCGAGTTTCGACCACAATAGATTGCGATCCGAAGGGGGGTCATGTACCGTCCGGCGACAGCGTGACTCGCCCGCCAAACGGCGCGGTCATGATGGCGAACCGGCTTCTCAACCGAGGCCGGTCGCGCAACGGCGGCGCGCCTTGCGAGCCGCCATGGTGGCATGGCGACGGGATGCTGATGAGCGGTGACGGACCTCGACAGGCACGAAAAACCCCGGCGCGCCTCGCGGCGGCCGGGGTCGTGTCGCGTCGCGTGACGTCGGGCTTATTCGGCCTCTTCGAACATGTCCTGCGCGTTCTGCGCGGTGGCCGACAGGCGCACCGCGTCGCCCTCGACCTCGGCCACCAGGCCCAGCGGGATGTAATGGTGCTTGGCGCCCTGCCCGTCCTCGGTGGAGGGCGAGTCGTTCTTGGTCAGCTTGATACGGTCGCCGTCGACGTGATCCACCGTTCCCACGTGCACGCCGTCGGCGCCGATCACCTCGGCATGTTCCTTGATCTGGCTGGCATCGACCATCGTCGTTCTCCTTCCTTCGGGTTGGCTTCGGGCGGCAAACGCACCGCCGCGGCTTTGGTCGCATGATCGATACGCTGCCGATGCAGTCCGCAATCATGTTCGCGGTCGCCGCCGTCTTCGCCTGCGTGGGAGCGTGGCTGCTGATCCAGCTGCGCCACCCACAGGGGCCGGCGCGGGTCTACGTCTATCGCATGGTCGGGATCATGGCGCTGTCGGGCGGCGCCGTGCTGGCGATGTCCGCGTGGGCGATGTGGAACTGGAGCCTCGAACCCTGATATCCCGACCCTGATTCCGTCTTACCTGAATATCCTTGCCGGAGTATATCCATGCCGCTTCTACAGGCATCCAAACAATACAAGCCGTTCGAATACCCGTGGGCGTTCGAATATTGGAAGCGCCAGCAGCAGTTGCACTGGCTGCCCGAAGAAGTGCCGCTGGGCGAGGACTGCCGCGATTGGGCGCAGAAGCTGACCGATCATGAGCGGAACCTGCTCACGCAGATCTTCCGCTTCTTCACGCAGGCCGACGTCGAGGTGCAGGATTGCTACCACGAGAAATATGGCCGCGTGTTCAAGCCGACCGAGGTCAAGATGATGCTGACGGCGTTCAGCAACATGGAGACGGTGCACATCGCGGCCTACTCGCACCTGCTCGACACGATCGGGATGCCGGAAAGCGAATATGGCGCGTTCCTGGAATATGGCGAGCTGAAGGACAAGCACGACTATCTCCAGAACTTCGGCGTCGACAGTGACGAGGATATCGCGCGCACGCTGGCGATGTTCGGCGGCTTCACCGAGGGCGTGCAGCTGTTCGCGAGCTTCGCGATGCTGATGAACTTCCCGCGGTTCAACAAGATGAAGGGCATGGGGCAGATCGTCAGCTGGTCGGTCCGTGACGAGAGCCTGCACTGCGAAGGCATCATCAAGCTGTTCCACGCCTTCACCAAGGAGCGGAACTGCCTGACAAAGGCGGTGAAGGACGATATCGCCGACGTGTGCCAGACGACGATCCGCCTGGAGGACAATTTCATCGACCTCGCCTTCGAAATGGGGCCGGTGAACGGCATGACCGCGAAGGATATCAAGAAGTATATCCGCTATATCGCCGACTGGCGGATGGGCCAGCTTGGCCTCAAGCCGATCTACATGATCGATGAACATCCGATCCCTTGGCTGACCCCGCTGCTCAACGGTGTCGAACACGCCAACTTCTTCGAGACGCGCGCGACCGAATATTCCAAGGCGGCGACGCGCGGCCAGTGGAACGACGTGTGGGACAGTTTCGACAAGCGACAGAAGGCCAAGGTCGCCACCGCCGCCGCGAACGAGGATCCCGCCGACATGGGCGACATGTTCTCTCGCGCGGGCGTGGCCGCCGAGTAACGGTCGCCCCCACGATCGGCGGAACAAGGGCCGCGACCTGGATGCAGGTCGCGGCCCTTTGCATGCCGCAAGCAGCATAAGGCGCGACCGGCACAAGTCTCCAGCGCGTGCCGCGACATAACAGTTCGACTGTCGATAATGATGATGGTGCGCCGGAATGACCGGCAACAAAAAAGGGGCAGCGTTTGCTGCCCCTTTTGTTTCCACTCACCTTCCCACCAGGGAGAAAGTGGCGCGCCCGGAACGATTCGAACGTCCGACCCTCAGATTCGTAGTCTGATGCTCTATCCAGCTGAGCTACGGGCGCCCTGTGGAGCGGCGCTGTTACCCGCCGAATCGGAGCCACGCAAGGGCATTGCGTCACTTTTTTTGCGCCTCTAGGCAAAAAACATGCTCCGCGCCCTCGCCCCGCTCGCTTCGCTGTCGCTCGTCGCCGCCTGCGCGAGCGATCCCACCGTCTATCCGTCGCTTGCGCCGCGACCGGTCGAGAAGCTCGGCTTCGCCGAACCCGCCCCCCCGCCCCCCGTTCCCGCAGCCGCCGATCCGACCCTGGACGCGTCGCTGGCGACGATCACTGCCAAGGGCAGCAGCGCGGCGCGCGATTTCGATCGCGCCGCCGCGCGCGCCACGACGCTGGCCCGTGCCGCGCGCGGCGCGAACGTCGGCAGCGATGCCTGGATCGCCGCGCAGACCGCGATCGCGGACCTCGATGCGTTGCGCTCCAGCTATGGCGACACGATCGATGCGCTCGACGAACTCGCCCGCGCCCGCGCCGCCGCGTTGCTACCGGCGTATCCGGCGGTCGAACAAGCGTTGACCGCCACGCGTGCCACCGCCCGCGCACAGACGGCGCGGATCGACGCCTTGTCCGCCTCGCTGCCCGGCGCGTAGCGTCAGAAGGTCAGCAGCGGCAGGATGCTGGCATAGTCATCGGTCCATGCCGCGAAGCCGGGCCGCTGCCGCAGCGTCTTCCATTCACCCTCGTCCCCGGCGACCAGCGCCAGCGTCCAGGCGTCGCGCGTCATGATGACCCAGGTCGACGGCGTCTCCTCCTCTTTCAGGAGCGAAGGACGGTGATCGAGGATCAGCGCACGCCAGCCACCCGCGCGCGCCGCCGCGGCGATCACGGGGCGCAGGTTGACGAAGCGGTTGGAGATGTGGACCGCCAGCACGCCGTGCGGCGACAGCACACGCGCGTAGCCGACGAACGCCTCGCACGTCAGCAGATGCATCGGCACCGCATCCGACGAGAAAGCGTCGAGGGCGAGGATGTCGAGGCTGGCCGTCGGCGCCCGCTCCAGCGACAGCCGCGCGTCGCCCAGCACGATCTGCGCATCGGGCGCGCAATCGGCGAGGAAGGTGAAGCGCCGCGCGCGGCTGAGTGCCGCCATCGCCGGATCGATCTCGTAGAAGCGCCAGTGCTGGCCCGGCTGCGCATAGCAGGCCAGCGTGCCGGTCCCCAGACCGACCACACCGATCCGAGCCGCCGGACCGAACACCAAAGGCGCCGCCCGCATCACCCGTCCGACGCCGGACTCGGGCGTGTAATAGGTGGTCGGTGTCCGCTCTCGCGCGGCGGTGCCGGTGAGTTGCACGCCGTGCAGCGTCGTGCCGTGGATCAACGTGCGGCGACGCGCCTCGTCCGCGACGGTATAGACGCCGAAATAGCTCCGGACCCGCGCCCCCGGTTCCAGCGAGAGCGACAACGAGCGCACGCCGCCGAACAGCAGCAGTCCGCTGGCCAGCACCAACAGATACGGGATACGCGCACCGAGCGACACGAGCCCGGCCAGCGCGACCATCGCGAAGATCAGGCCGACATGCCGCACCTCGCGAAAGCCCGCCGGCTCCCGCGCGATCAGCAGGATCGCGAGGCACAGCGCACCGACGATCAGCACGGCGCCCGCGGTCATCATGCCGGGGCGGTGCCAGAAGGCGCGCAGCCCGACCGTCAGGTACGCCTGGGGGACCAGAGCGCCGGCCGCGACGATCAGCAACGGATATTCCCACGTCCAATCGAACAGCGTCGGCGCGATCAGCCCCGCGAACACGCCGCCGAGCGCTCCTCCGAACGACATGGCAAGATAGAAGCCGGTCAGACGCGCCGGCTCGGGGCGAAGCCGATAAAGCTGGGTGTGCAGCGCGACCGAGATCATGAAGAGCAGGATCAGCGCGGTGATCGCGCTGAACGTCGCGCGTTCCGCAAAGCCTCCCATCAGGACACCACCGAACAGCACGATCGTCACCGGCGCGCTGCCGGTCAGCAGATCCGCCACGCCACGCCGCGCGGCGAAGGCGATCGAGAAGCTGAGCAGATACAGCGCCAGCGGGATGACCCACAGCAAGGGCATCGCCACCAGATCGGTGCTGACGAAGGTGCTGGTCGCCAGCATCATCCCCGAGGGGACGAAGCCGAGCACCACCCAGCGAGCGACACGACGCCGGTCGGGAGCCGGCCCGGTCACCTGCGCACGCGCGGGCGCCGATCCGGCGGGCAGCAGCCGCGCACAGGCCGCGACCAGCAGGATCAGCAGCAGATAGCCCGCACTCCACAGCCAGCGCTGCCGCGTGACGCTCAGCATCGGTTCGACCAGCAGCGGGAAGGCGAGCAGCCCGACGAAGCTGCCGATATTCGAGGCGGCGTATAGCGCATAGGGATCGCTGTCGGGCCGCGCGCTGGAGAACCAGCGCTGCATCAGCGGCGCCTGCGCCGAGACCGCGAAGAACAGCGGCCCGATCGACACGACGAACAGATAGGGCACCCACAATGCGGGCTCCGCCCCGCCCGGGAGCACCCGACCGCTAAGCCCGATCGGCAGGAACGCCGCCGCGGCGAGCAGGACGGCCAGATGCACGATCCGCTGTCGCCCCGGCGACATCCGCCCGAGCAGGTGCGCATAACCGTAGCCGCCCAGCAGCAGCGCCTGATAGACCAGCATCGCCGAGTTCCAGACCGCCGGCGCCCCGCCCAGCCGAGGCAAGGCGATCCGCGCGATCATCGGCTGAACGAGAAACAGCAGGAACGATCCGGTGAGGATCGTCGCGACGAAGAGCGCGCGGGTCGCCCCTCGCGCGATCACGCGGTCAGCCATGCGCCGGACGGTCGATGCGATACAGGATGTGAGGGCGCAGCGGATGGTCGGGAGGCAGATCGGGATGATCGAAGTCCCCGCCCACCACGCGGGTCATGCCCAGCCGCTCCATCAAGCCCCAGCTGCGGCGATTGGCGGGCACGGTGATCGCGAAAACGCGCTCGCTCCCCCGCGACCAGTCGGCCCGCAGCGCCGCCCGCGCGGCTTCGGTCGCATAGCCAACGCCCCATGCCTCGCGCACGAGCCGCCAGCCGATTTCCGGCACGCCGTCGATCGGGCTGCCCTTCGGCCCCGGCTCGACCCCGCAGAAGCCGAGGAAGGCGGCATCGCTGCGTCGTTCGACCACCCACAGGCAGCGACCGAAGCGCGCCGCCGTCGCGATCTGTTCGCTCACCATGTCGCGGGCGCCAGCCCAGGTCGTGGGGGCGCCGAGATACCGCATCACCTCGGCGTCCTGCCCCATGGCATGAAAGGGCGCGACATCCTCCTCGCGCCACGCGCGCAGGATCAGCCGCGCGGTTTCGATCACGGCCGATCGATCCGATACGTCACGCTGTCGGCAAGGTGGGGGTCGTGCGGATATTTGGGGTGGCGAAAATCCAGTTCGGGTATGTGCCGCATACCCAGGCGGTCCATGACGCGGCGGCTCGCGGCATTGCGCCGCCCGGTGATCGCATGCACCGCGGGTTCGGGGCGGTTGGCCCATGCCCAGCCGAGCCATCCCGTCGCGGCTTCGGCCGCGTAGCCGGCGCCCCACCAGGCACGATCGATCATCCAGCCGATCTCCAGCAGTCCCTCGATCGGTGTGCCGGGCGCGCCGGGCTTCAACCCGACGTGCCCGATCACCTGCGCATCGTCGCGCCGCTCGACGACGCCGAACCCCAATGGCGCATAGCCCGCGTGGCGCTCCAGCACCGCCACGCACGCGGCCTCGTCCCTCGGTCCGCCAAGATCGGCAGTGACCAGCGGGTCCGCCCACATCGCGAACAACGCCGGACGATCGGACACCACCGGCCTGCGCAAGATCAGGCGCGGCGTCTCGATCATGCGCCCAGCAACCGCGCGGCGAGCGGCGCGTGATAGGTGAGGACGCCCGAGCAGCCGGCGCGCTTGAACGCCAGCAACGTTTCCAGCACCATCGTGTCGCGATCGGCGGCACCGACCGCCACCGCCGCCTCGATCATCGCATATTCGCCCGACACCTGATACGCGAACACCGGCACCGCAAACGCCTGTTTCACCTTCGCAACGATGTCGAGGTATGGCAGGCCGGGCTTCACCATCACGCTGTCCGCGCCCTCGGCGAGATCGAGCGCGACCTCGCGCAGCGCCTCCTCCGCGTTGGCCGGATCCATCTGATAGGTCTTCTTGTCACCCTTCAGCAGACCGCGTGTCCCCACCGCGTCGCGAAACGGGCCGTAGAAGGCGGACGCATATTTGGCGGCATAGGCCATGATCTGGACATTGGCAAACGCCTCACGCTCCAGCGCCGATCGGATAAGCCCGACGCGTCCGTCCATCATGTCGCTGGGCGCGATGATGTCCGACCCGTTGCGCGCCTGGTTGAGCGCCTGTTCGACCAGCGCGTCGACCGTCGCGTCGTTCATCACATAGCCCTGCGCGTCGACCAACCCGTCATGGCCATGCGTCGTATAGGGATCGAGCGCGACGTCGGTCAGCAAACCAATGTCCGGCACCGCGTCTCGGATCGCGCGAAGCGCCTGGCACATCAGATTGTCCGGGTTCAGCGCCTCCGCCCCGTCATCGCTGCGCCGACCGGGCTGCGTGTTGGGGAACAACGCAAGGCACGGAATGCCCAGATCGCGCGCCTCCCGGGCCCGGGCGACAATCCGGTCGACCGACCATCGCGAGACGCCGGGCAGCGATGCGATCGGCTCCTCGACATCGCACCCCTCGGTCACGAAGAGCGGCCAGATCAGATCGGCGGGCGTCAGGACGGTTTCGGCGTGGAGCCGGCGGCTCCAGGCGGCGGCACGGGTGCGGCGCAAGCGCAGCGCGGGGAAAGCGGCGTGCATGACGGGCGTTTTCCCGCAATCGGGTCCGCCATGCAAGCGTTACGGGGGCGAAACGCGCCGTTGCGCGTTGGGCGACGCATGAGAGAGATCCGCTCCGCCGCCCTGATCGTCAACGCCAAGTCGCGTCGTGGCCGCAAGCTGTTCAAGCGCGCGTGCCGCCGCTTGCGCGACCTGCCGTTCGGGGTGACGCCCTATGCGGTCAAGGATCCGAAACATCTGGATCGCACCGTGCGCAAGGCGCTGGAGAAGAAGCCCGACCTGGTCATCCTGGGCGGCGGCGACGGCACGATCAGCGGGCTGGTCGACCTGCTGGTCGGGCATGACGTGATCCTGGGCGTGCTGCCGCTGGGCACCGCCAACAGCTTCGCGCGGTCACTGGGGCTGCCGCTCGACATCGACGGCGCGATCGACGTGCTGCGCGACGGGGTGCCGAAGCGGATCGATCTGGGCATGATCGACGACGATTATTTCGCCAATTGCGCCGCGATGGGGCTTAGCCCGCAGATCGCCGAGACGGTGCCGCATAATCTGAAGAAAGTGCTGGGGCGCGTCGGCTATCTGGGCTGGGCGGGGTTTCAGCTGTCGCGATTCAAGCCGTTCACGCTCTACGTCGACAATGGCGAGGGCGAGAGGAAGATGCGCGTCGTGGAGGTGCGCATCTCGAACGGCCCGTATCATGGCGGCACCTGGGTGGTGGACGAGGCCGATATCGCGTCGGGCGAGATCGTCGTGCAGGCGGTGCGTGGCCATTACAAGCGCCGGCTGGTGCGCAACTGGGCGTACAGCTTCCTGGGGCGCAGCGAACGCCACCACGATACGGTGAGCTTCTCCGGCAAGTCGATCAAGGTCCGCACCGATCCACCGCTGCCGATCTCGATCGACGGCGAGGTGCTGGCGCATACCCCCGTCACCGCGCATGTCGCGGCGGGCGTGATCGAGGTGATGGTGCCGCGCGGCTAGATCAGGGCGTCGTCGCCATCGGCCCGGCCAGCGGCAAGGGATCGAGCCGCGCGCCGTTCCAGGTCATGGCCCAGTGCAGGTGCGGCCCCGTCGCGCGGCCGGTCCGCCCGACCAGCCCGATCGGCTCACCCTGTCGCACGTGCTGTCCGACGCGCACGTCGATGCGCGACAGATGCAGGAACGCGCTGGCAAGACCATGACCATGGTCGAGGATCAGCAGCCGCCCCTCCAGTGTGAACGGCGGATCGGCGGCCAGCGTCACCACGCCATCCGCCGGCGCGACGACCGGCGCGCCTTCCGGCTTCGCGACATCGACACCGCCATGATAGCTGCCCGGCTCGCCGGCATAGATGCGTTGCGCGCCGAACAATCCGGAGATCCGTCCCCGCGCCGGCCAGACGAAACGCTGCCGCCAGCCCTGCGCTTCGCTGCCCAGCGCGCGCGCGGCGACGATCCGCGCCAGTTCGCCCGAACGCTTCGCAGCGAATTCCGCATCGGGCACCGGCACCTTGCGCAACGTCGGCAGCCGCTCGATCCGCCATGCCCCCGGCGCGATCGGCAGCGTCGCGGTCACTGTCGTGCCGTCACGCAGGCCCGCCACCAGCAAGGCCTGCGGCGCGGCATCGCGATCGAAGGCGATGACGAAACGCCCGTCGGCCGCCACCGCGACCGGCGTCCCGTCGAGGGTGAGGCTGGTCGTGCCCGTCGGCGCGGTGCCCAGCGCCAACCCGCCCTGTCGCAACCCGCCGCGCAGGTCGAACCGGTCGGGCGAAACCGACTGCGGCGGCGGGGGCAACAACGGACGTGGCGGTGAAGCCGGAGCCGCGATCGCGGTCGGGATGACCGGCGCGGCCACACAGGCCGTCGCCAGCAACGACGCGGCCAGCACGATCGCGCGGGTCACCGCGGCGCCATCTCCTCCATCGCGACCGCGCCGCTGGCGAACGGGCGCTGCGTGGCGACGTCCCAATAGCGGAGATCCTCCAGCGCGATCCGGGCGCCGCTGACCGCGCATACGACATGATCGCCCGGTGTAAGGATGCGGAAGCCGTTCGCCATATAGTGGAGTTTGGCGGCGCGATCGGTGTGAGACATCAGCATGGGCGACAGGCTTTCAGATCAGGCGGGGCTGTTCGGGTTTGTCAGAATAGGCGCGACGCGGCGCCCGCTCAACCTTCGGCTCGGGCTTCGCACTTCCGTCCACCTGCACCGCCACCGATCCGTCGCGGAAGCGCAGGTTGAGCGCGCCGGCGCCGCGCGCCGCCTCGGCGGTGGTGATGGTGCCGCCCGCCGCCGCCTCGACGCGCGCATAGCCGCGCTCCAGGATGCGATCGGGATTCAGGCTGTCGATCAGCCGACCGACGTCGTTCAGCCGCCGCCGTGCCGCCTCCAGCCGCCGCTCCAGCGTGGCGGGACGGATCGCACCCGCCGCATGGTTCAGCTCGCCACGGGCGCGCGCCACGCGCCGCTCCAGCGCGCGATCGCCGCGCATCCCCAGATCGTCGAGCCGCTGCCGCTGCGGCCCCAGCAGCCGGTCACGCGTGGGCATGACGCGCACCAGCCCCGCCAGTTGCTCGCGGCCACGCTCGACATAGCGGCGCGCGCAACGCTGCGTCCGGTTCGCCATCGCGTCCAGCGTCAGCCGCAGATCGGCGAGCACCGGCACCGCGATTTCCGCCGCCGCCGTCGGAGTCGGCGCACGCAGATCGGCCGCGTGGTCGCAGAGCGTCGTGTCGGTTTCATGCCCGACCGCCGAGATGATCGGGATCGAGCAGCCCGCGACCGCGCGCACCACGACTTCCTCGTTGAAGGCCCACAAATCCTCGATCGAGCCGCCGCCGCGCGCCACGATCACCAGGTCGGGGCGCGGCACCGCGCCGCCCGGCGCCAGCGCATCGAACCCGCGCACCGCCGCCGCGACCTCCTCCGCCGCGCCCGCGCCCTGCACCTTCACCGGCCACACCACGACATGCGTCGGGCAGCGATCCTCCAGCCGGTGGAGGATGTCGCGGATCACCGCGCCGGTCGGCGAGGTGACGACCCCGATCACGCGCGGCATGAACGGCAGCGGCTGCTTGGCGGCGGGGTCGAACAGCCCCTCGCCCGCCAGCTTCGCCTTCAGCTTCTCGAGCAGTGCCATCAGCGCCCCGGCGCCGGCCAGCTCCTTCCGCTCGATCACGATCTGATATTTGGAGCGTCCGGGGAACGTGGTCAGCCGCCCCGTCGCCACCACCTCGATCCCGTCCTCGGGACGGAAGGCGAGGCCCGCCGCCCCGCCCTTCCACATCACCCCGTCGATGACGGCGCTCTCATCCTTCAGGCACAGATAGACGTGCCCCGACGCCGCGCGCTTGTAACCGGAAATCTCACCGCGCAGCCGGACGTGGCCGAACTCGCCCTCCACCATCCGCTTCAACCGGCCGGACAGTTCGCCGACGCTGATCGCCATTGCATTGTCGCCGGGCATCGACTCGGCTACCAGCCGCCCCGCCTGTGTATCGTAAAGGGGGTCGGCCATGAACATCCTGCTGGTGGGATCGGGGGGACGGGAACACGCGCTCGCCTGGAAGCTGGCGCAGTCTCCGACGCTCGATACGCTCTTCGCGGCGCCGGGCAACCCCGGCATCGCCGAACATGCGACGATCGCCGACCTGGACGTGACGGACCACCGCGCGGTGGTGGATTTCGTGCGCCGCCAGCGGGTTGGCCTGGTCGTGATCGGCCCGGAAGCGCCGCTTGTCGATGGGCTGGCCGATAATATCCGTTCGATCGGCGTGCCCGTGTTCGGTCCCGGTCGCGAAGCGGCACGGCTGGAGGGTTCGAAGGGCTTCACCAAGGATCTGTGCGCGCGGGTCGGCATTCCGACCGCCCGCTACTTCCGCGTTACTTCCAGGGACGGCGCGCTGGCCTGTCTCGACGATTTCGGCGAGCGCTGCGTGATCAAGGCCGATGGATTGGCCGCCGGCAAGGGCGTGGTCGTTGCGACCTCGCGTAGCGAGGCCGAGGCGGCGATCGCCGACCTTTACGCGAACGGCCCGGTCGAGGCGGTGATCGAGGAGATGCTGGAGGGGCCGGAGGCGAGCCTGTTCGTGCTGTCGGACGGCACCAGCATCGCCGCCTTCGGCTCCGCGCAGGATCACAAGCGGGTCGGCGACGGCGACATCGGCCCCAACACCGGCGGCATGGGCGCCTATAGCCCCGCCGCGGTGTTGACGCCCGATCTGGAAGAACGGGCGCTGGGCGAAATCGTGCGTCCGACGATCGACTGCCTCGCGGCCTCGGGAACGCCCTATGTCGGCGTACTCTATGCCGGGCTGATGCTGACCGAGGACGGCCCCAAGCTGATCGAATATAACGTCCGCTTCGGTGATCCCGAATGCCAGGTGCTGATGATGCGCTACACCGGCGATCTCGCCGCGCTGCTGCTCGCGGTGGCGGAGGGGCGCCTGGCCGATGTGCCGGCGCCGGCGTTCTCCGACGCGGTGGCGCTGACGGTGGTGATGGCGGCCGAAGGTTATCCCGGCACGCCGAAGACGGGCGGCACGATCGCGGCGATCGACGCCGCGCAATCCGATGGTGCGGTCGTCTTCCAGGCCGGCACGGCATTGCGGGACGGGCATCTCGTCTCCAGCGGCGGCCGGGTGCTGGCGGTGACCGCCACCGGGGACGATGTGGCGGCAGCGCAACGCGCCGCCTATGCCGCGGTCGATCGCATCGACTTCCCGACCGGCTTCTTCCGTCACGACATCGGAGCCAAGGCGCTGATCGACGGTTGAGCAAGGCACGTTTCGCATACAGGACCGCCGCATGAATTCTGGCAGCTTTGATCTGGAGCCGATCTCGCAGGACGGCGTGCTGGTGACCGTCGCGCTGGCGCTGGTCGCGATTCTCGCGGTGTTGACCGTGATCGCGATGATCTGGGGCGCGCGGCTGAAGCGTCAGCGCCGCGCCGCCGAAGCGGAGGAACAGCGCCGCATCGAGGAGCTGAAGGCGGACGGCGTGGAGGCGACGAACACCACCGAAGGCGTGTCGCCCGTCATCACATCAAGCCCCGCTCCCACTCCGTCGCGACCCGCGCCTGAGGAAGCGGACAGCGACGACCATAGCGCGGCGCTCCCCGACGAGCCGATCCCCGCAGCGGCGCCGCTGAACGCTTCGCCAGCCACCGTCGCGGCGGAACCGGTCACGACGCCCCCCGCTGCGGATGGGGCGCAATCGGTGACGATCCTGAAGGGACTCGGCCCGAAGATCGCGACGCGGCTGAGCGAATTGGGCATCACCCGGCTCGACCAACTCGCATGGCTGGACGATGCCGAGGCGCACGATCTCGACGCGCAGATGGGCGTGTTCCAAGGCCGGATGGAGCGCGATCGCTGGCGCGAACAGGCGCGGCTGCTCGCGCAGGGTGACCGCGCCGCGTACGAGGCGCAGTTCGGCAACTTGGGATGAGCGTCGCTTTCCGCCGCGAGAGCGATGACGAACACCTCGAACCGCGCTTCGAACTGCCAATCCCGCCCGGCCCCAATCTGGTCACGCCGCGCGGGCGGGTGTTGATCGAAGAGCGCGTCACGGCGCTGGAAGCCGCTTTGGCGGCGGCGGACGGCGAGGAAGCCGCCAAGCCGATTGCGCGCGACCTGCGCTATTGGAAAACGCGTCGCGCGACGGCGATCGAAACCGCCCCACGCGACGATGATGTGGTGGGCTTTGGCAGCCTTGTCCGCTTCCGCATGGCCGGGCGCGAGCGCACCGTGACGCTCGTCGGCGACGACGAAGCCGATCCGGGTGCCGGCTATCTCGCCTTTTCCGCTCCGCTTGCACGTGCGCTGATGGGTGGCGAGGCCGGCGAGACGGTGGAATTCAACGGACGCGAGGATGCGATCGAGATCCTCGCCGTCGGCAAGGCGACCTAAGCCTCGCTCACCAGCAGCTTGTCGATCCGCCGCCCGTCAAGATCGACGACCTCGAACCGCCAGCCCTGCTCCTCGAAGCTTTCGCCCTCCTCGGGCAGCTTCCGGAACGCCGCCAGCGCCAGCCCGGCGACCGTCGCATAGTCACGGTCCTCCGGCAGGTCGATGCCCAGCCGATCGGCCAGTGCATCGGCCGCCATCGTCCCGGCGACCAACAGCGACCCGTCGTCGCGCACCACCACGTTCGGGCTTTCGTGCGGATCGACATCGGAGACGAATTCGCCCGCGATCGCCGCCAGCAAGTCGGCGGGGGTCACGATCCCTTCGAAATGGCCGTATTCGTCGTGGATCAGCGCCATCGGCACCTCGGCACGGCGCAGCGCGTCGAGCGCGTCCATCGCGTCGATCTGATCGACGACGACCGGCGCCTTGCGCACCAAGCGTTCCAGGTCGAGCGTTTCGCCACGGAACAGCGCCATCGCGACGTCGCGCGCCTGTACGACGCCGACCACCGCGTCGATCGAGCCACGCGCCACCGGCAGGCGACTGTGCGGCGTGTCGAGCAACTTGGCGCGGATGCCGGCATCGTCGAGCGCGATGTCGAGCCAATCGACCTCGGTGCGTGGTGTCATCACCTCGCGCACCGGACGATCGGCGAGGCGCACCACACCGGAAATGATCGAGCGTTCATGCTCCTCGATCACGCCCGATTTGCTGGCCTCCGCGACGATCAGGTGGAGTTCCTCGGCGGTGACCTGATCCTCGTTCTCGCGGTTCAGGCCCAGCATCCGGAACGCGAGCGCGCTGCTGGCGTCCAGCACCCACACGACCGGCTTGGTCAGCTTCGCGAGCCACGCCATCGGCACCGCGACCAATGCCGCCACCGCCTCCGGCTTGCGCAGCGCGAATTGCTTGGGAACCAGCTCGCCCACGATCAGCGAGGCATAGGTGGTCAGCGCGATCACCAGCGCGAACCCGGCGCTGACCGCGGTTTCGTGCGCCAGCCCCAGCAGCTCCAGTCGCGCCGCGACCGGCGTGCCCAGGCTGGCGCCCGAGTAAGCGCCGGTGCCGATGCCGATCAGGGTGATGCCGATCTGTACCGTCGACAGGAACTTGCCCGGATCCGCCGCCAGCTCGATCGCGGTGGAGGCACCCCGCCGGCCCGTGCGCGCCATCGCCTCCAGCCGCGCCTTGCGTGCGGAAACGATCGCCAGCTCGCTCATGGCGAATACGCCGTTCAACGCCACGAGCGCGAGGATGATGACGACGTCGGCCCAGGGGAACGGCGGTAGCATGGTTCGCGTCCCTCTTGGCGACAAACCGGCCCCGCCACAATCGCCAAATTGTTGCTGGACCGGTCATATCGCGTTCAGTGCGCTGGCGGAACAATCCGCGACGACTTCGGGTTGATGAGGATCAGTTGCTGAAAGGAATGACGATGAGGCTGACGTCGAAGCTGACAGCTGCGTTGGCGGGGGTTTCGCTGTTGGGTGTGGCGGCGTGTACGACCGATCCGGAGACGGGGCAGCGCACGATTTCGAAGACCGCGATCGGCGGCATCGGTGGCGCGTTGGGGGGGTACCTGCTCGGCGACCTGGTCGGCGGGCGGCGCGACCGGACCGAGAAGATCATCGGCGCAGGCATCGGGGGCATCGCCGGTGCCGGGATCGGCGCCTATATGGACAAGCAGGAGCGCGAACTGCGCGAAAGAACGCGCGGTACGGATGTGCAGGTGACGCGTCAGGGCGACGATCTGCTGCTGAACATCCCCTCCGGGATCAACTTCGCGTACAATTCCGCGAACGTGCAGCCACAGTTCCGCGCCACGCTCGACAAGGTCGCTAGCGTCCTGGCCGATTATCCGTCGACCTATGTGGACGTGTACGGCCACACCGATTCGACCGGCAGCGATGCGTACAACCAGGATCTGTCGGAGCGCCGTGCGATCTCGGTCGCGGATTACCTGTCGAGCCACGGCGTGCAGCCGGCGCGCATCGCGACGCGCGGGTTCGGCGAGACGCAGCCGATCGCCTCGAACGAGACCGAGGCCGGTCGCGCCGAGAATCGCCGCGTCGAGATCAAGCTGGTCCCGATTTCCCAGAACGACCTGCCGCCGCGCTGACGGCGGTCAACGCCGCGCGGCGAAGAAGCCGCGCAGCAGCGCCGCCGACGCCGCCGCCCCGATGCCGGAGAACAGCTCGGGGCGGTGATGGCAGGTCGGCTGCGTAAAGAAGCGCGGGCCGTGTTCCACCGCCCCGCCCTTCGCATCGTCGGCACCATAATAGACGCGCGCGATCCGCGCATGCGCGATCGCGCCGGCGCACATCGCGCATGGCTCGAGCGTGACCCACAGGTCGCAATCCTCCAGCCGGTCGCGGCCGAGGATGCGCGCAGCCTCGCGAATCGCGAGCATTTCGGCATGGGCGGTCGGATCGCACAGTCGGCGAGGCGCGTTACCGGACACCGCCACGATTTGCGTGCCCTGCGTCACGACCGCGCCGACCGGCACCTCCCCCATGTCCGCCGCCGCGCGCGCCGCGTCGAGCGCGGCCTGCATGGGAAGCGGAAGCGGGAACATCCATGCCGCCTACCGCGATCGGCAGACGGCGGGAAGCGTCAGCGCGGCTGTTCGCCCGGCTTCTGCACCTTGATCTGCGGCACCTCGACCGTCTTGTTCTCGGTGCCGACCGAAACCTTGGCGACATCGGCGTCGAACTTGGGTGCCTGACCGCCCTCGAGTCGCGGCAGCTGCGCGGTCTGCGTCTGGTCGAACTTGATGAAGCCGGTGAGCAGCGCCGCAAGAAAGACCAAGGCGGCGATCCCGACCAGGACCAGCAACGTGCGCATTTCTCTTCTCCCGCGAGACTTGATTCGTTATCGCAACAACGCCGGTCGACGGGGGTGGTTGCAGCCACGGCGACTTGACCGATCCGCCGGCACGCGTTACTGGCGCCCACTTTCCGGGCAACCGAATTCAGGATTACAGCACATGTCGCGCATCTGCGAGCTGACCGGCAAGGGCCGGCAGGTGGGTAACAACGTTTCCCACGCCAACAACAAGACCAAGCGGACGTTCCTGCCGAACCTGCAGAACGTGACGCTGCTGTCGGACGCGCTGGAGCGTTCGATCCGGCTGCGCGTGTCGACGAACGGCCTGCGTTCGGTCGAGCACAACGGCGGGCTCGACAACTGGCTGGTCAAGACCTCCGACGACAAGCTGTCGCTGAAGGCACGTCGCCTGAAGCGCGACATCGTGAAGAAGCGTTCGGCCGCCACTGCCGCGGCCTGACGTCAGCGGCCCTGCCCGACCGTGATGCGCCCCGCCGTCCATTGTGACGGCGGGGCGCTTCGCGTTGCGCAGGGGCCTTGCTGGTTCGGCCCTGACGCGCGAGGCGGTCACCGGGTCAGTCGCCGTGCCAGCGGAATTTCGCGAGGATCGTGCGGCGCCACCAATATTCGTCATTGTCGGTGACCATCCAGATCATCGTCATGCCCCGCTCGCGGCTGACCGCCAGCCCCTCGACGTTCTCACCCCCGAGCAGCTCGCCGAGTCGCGCGACGATATGGCCCTGTAGGAGGGCACCCGGTCGGATCGCGCGGGCGGGAATACGGACGAGCAGCGCATCGAAGCGCAGCGGAAAGCGCCACCGGCGATTGAGGACCAAGACGTCGCCCCCGGGCAGCAAGGCCGCGTCACTGGGGGCATAGCCGCTGGGCGGCAGGTAGCGCAGCGCCGCTACCGGCGTGTCGTAGAAGGACGGATCGCCCGCGAAGAGCAGCGCGGCACGCGACCCGGGACGTTTCATGCTGCCCTCCCGCAACGCCAGAAAGCGGCCGTCCCCCAGCCGGACGAGCGATTCGATGCTGGTGTTGATCCCCCAGTCACGCATGGCGGGCGGGTAGGCCGCCGATTCGGCATGCGCGAAATCGGCCGTGTAGCGCCAGATCGTGTTGATCCGCTCATAGCCGATCCACGCGTGCCCATCGGCGGGATCGACGACCAGCGCCTCCGTGTCGCGCGACGCGCGTTGCCAGCCGGTTTCCGGTCCGTCGACCAGCGAGGCGCCGGGCAAGGTGGCGATCGTGCCGCGCGCGATCCGCAGCCGGACCACCAGCCCTCCGTCGGTGAGAAGGATCGCCTGTCCGCGATGCAGCGCGAGCGCGGAAAAGCCGCCGAGCCCATGCTGGTTCGACGACAACGACAAGGCACCGATCGGCTCCAGCGCCCCGACGCGCGCCGGCCAGCCGCCGGCGGGCACGTAGCGCGTCGCGGATACGATCAGGCCATCACGGATCAGCGGGCGCGGCGGGATCCCGCTCCAGGGCGGCACGAAGAGCAGCACCATCGCCAGGGTCGCGCACCACCGCATCCGGCGCGCCTAGCCGGCCCTGGAGGTTCGTGAAAGGATGAACGCGCGATAACGAGCGCATTCAGGCTCGGCTCAAAGCGAATCACCCATAAGCGTTACATCGACGGGGACATCCCGCCGTTCGGAACAGCAAACGGGAGAAAGCTGATGTTCAAGAATCTCGCACTTGCCGGCGCCGCTCTGGCGATGGGTGCCGCCGCCGTCGCGCCGACCACCGCCGAAGCGCAGCGTTACTATGGCAGCCGCTACAGCCGCTACGACGACAATCGCGGTTACTACGACCGTCGCGACTATCGGGGCGACGATCGTCGCTACAACTACAGCCGTCGCTGCTCGAACGGCACGACCGGCACCGTCGTCGGCGCGATCGCCGGTGGCCTGCTGGGCCGGGTGATCGACTCGCGCGGCGACCGGACGCTGGGCACCGTGCTGGGTGGCGTCGGTGGCGCGGTCGCGGGCAACGCGATCGAGAAGTCGAACAACCCGCGTTACTGCCGCTAACAAGGTGAATGCCGGGGGCCAGCCCCCCGGCTGACGCCGCCAGCGCATCGCACGGCACGACCAGCGGATCGGCGCGCCCGACCAGATCGACGACGACGCTGGCCGTTCTGCCGGCTTACCCCTTCCCTCGCGTAGCGTATCGAGGGCGCAGGCCCGGTGCCAGATGGCGCCGGGCCTGCGTTATGTTGCGTGAAGAACGACGCCCGCCGAAGCGGCGCAGCGGCGCAGCGGCCCGCGTTTCGCGGACCGGTGGCCGTCAATACATGTGCTGCCCGCCGTTGATGCTGAGCGTCGAACCGGTGACGAAGCCGGCTTCCTCCGAACACAGGAACGCGACGCCGCGCGCGATCTCCTGCGCCTGACCCAGGCGACCGACGGGGATCTTCGCGACGATCTTCTCCAGCACGTCCGCCGGCACCGCCGCGACCATATCGGTGTCGATATAGCCCGGCGCGATCGCGTTCACGGTGACGCCGGCACGCGCGCCTTCCTGCGACAGGGCCTTGGTGAAGCCGTGGATCCCGCTCTTGGCGGCGGCGTAGTTCACCTGCCCGTATTGCCCCGCCTGCCCGTTGATCGAGCCGATGTTGACGATCCGCCCCCATTTGCGATCGCGCATGCCCGGAAACACCGCCTTGGCCATGTTGAAGCAACCGCCAAGGTTGGTGTCCATGACCTCCTTCCACATCTCGTAGGTCATCTTCAGGATCGTGCCGTCGCGGGTGATGCCGGCATTGTTGACCAGGACGTCGACCGGGCCGAGCTCGGCGGCGACCTTCTCGCAACCCTCCTGACACGCTTGGTGATCGGCGACGTCCCACTTGTAGGCCGCAATGCCGGTGCGCTCGGTAAATTCGCGCGCCCGTTCGTCATTGCCCGCGTAATTGGCGGCGACGGTCATCCCGGCTTCCTTCAGCGCGACGCTGATCGCTTCGCCGATCCCGCGCGTACCACCCGTGACGATCGCCACTCGTGCCATAACAACCTCTCCCGAACCGCCGCCCCGACATGGGACGAACAACCTGTATCAGCGAGCCTAGGCGGCGCGAATCCACCCTTCAAGTTCACGCACCAGTAATGTCCGCAGCATCGCGACGCCGACGCCGCTATCGTTCAGACATGACAGATAGGCGAAATGGCTGCCCCCGGCGGCCATGAAGCTTTCGCGGCCCCGGATCGACAATTCCTCCAGCGTCTCCAGACAATCCGCCGAAAAGCCCGGTGCCAGGATCGCGACCTTGCGCACGCCCTGCCCGGGCATCGCCTCCAGCGTGGTGTCGGTCGCCGGCTCCAGCCATTTGGCACGCCCGAAGCGCGACTGGAACGCGACCGTCAGCGGGCGACCCAGCGCCTCGCCCAGCAGGCGCGCGGTCTTGCGGCAGTGACAATGATACGGATCGCCTCGTTCCAGCGTGCGCTGCGGCATGCCGTGGAAGCTGGCGATCACCGCATCGGGTGCGAAGTCTAGCCCCGCCAGTTGCTCGGTCACGCTCGCCGCCAGCGCATCGATATAGGCCGGATCGTCGTAATAGGGCGGCAGCGTGCGGATCGCCGGTTGCCAGCGCATTCCGGCCAGGGCGACGAACGCCTTGTCGTTGGCGGTGGCCGTGGTGGCGGCGCAATATTGCGGATAGAGGGGGGCGAGCAGGATCCGCTCGCACCCCGCCTGCTTCATCGCGTGCAGCCGGTCGGAGATCGAGGGGTTGCCGTAGCGCATCGCCCAGTCGACCAGCACCTGCGCACCGAACGCGTCCTTCAGCGCGATGGCCTGCGCCTTCGTCACCGCCGCCAGCGGCGAGCCGGCATCGGTCCACACCTGCTGATAGGCGTGCGCCGACTTCCTGGGGCGGGTCGTCAGGATCGCGCCACGCAGGATCGGTTGCCAGAGCAGCTTCGGGATCTCGACCACGCGCGGATCGGACAGGAACTCCGCCAGATAGCGGCGCACCGCCGGCGTGTCCGCCGCATCGGGGGTGCCGAGGTTGATGAGCAGGACGCCGATGCGCGGCGCAGGGACGATGGGGTGGTCGGGGGGAAGCATCACACGCTCCTGAACGGCAAGTGGCGCCAGCGCGTTCCGCCGGCGGCGAACAGCGCGTTGGCGATGGCGGGGGCGACCGCCGGGACGCCGAGATCGCCGACGCCGCCGGGATCGGCGGCCGACGCGATCAGCTCCACCGTGATCTCAGGCGTGTCGGCGAGGATCGGCAGCCCCAGCTCGCCATAACGGCGCACGGTGGCCAGCCCGTCGGCATAATGCGCCGCCGCACCGCGCGTGGTGGCGGCGCCGAACACCAACGCGCCCTCGATCTGTTGACGGACGATGTCCGGGTTGATCGCGCGGCCGCAGTCGACCGCCGCGACCAGCCGGTCGACACGCGGGCGACCGGCGGCGTCGCTGCCCGCCTCCGCCAGCACCGCGATCGCGCTGCCCGCCATCGTGTGGCAGGCGATCCCCTGCCCACTGCCCGCGATGCCGCCGTTCCATCCGCCGAGCGCGGCGGCGGTGGTCAGGCACCGCGCGAGGCGCGGCTGCTCGCCCAGCATCGCCACGCGGTACGACATCGGTTCGCTGCCCGCCACGCGCGCCAGCTCGTCGAGGAAGCATTCGGTGAAGAAGGCGGTGTAGCCATCCGCGCCGCCGCGCAGATGCCCGGTCGGCAGGTCGAGCGCGACCGGATGGTGCCAGATCGCCGACGCCGCGACCTTGTAGGGCGGGACCGCGCCGCGCATCGCATAGCCGTCCGCTCCGCCCGGCCATGCCGACGCCACGCGCCGCAGCGGATCGTCGGGCAACAACCGCGCCGCCAGGTCGCGCCCGGTCGCGGGCACCGCGATCCGCGCCCGCCACACAAGGATCGTGCCGTTCGCCGCCAGGCGCGCCGCCATCCGCGCCTTGGCGGGTGCGCGGACCGGATC
>CAJYSA010000075.1 GCA_913777325.1 uncultured Sphingomonas sp.
TGGCCGATCAGCCGGTCGAGCTCGGGATAGCGCGCCGCCGAGGCGTCGGGAACGTAGTTCGCGAGATAGGCCCAGACCTGATCGGGCGTCGCGCCCTCGCCCATCACACCGACGAGGTTGAGCAGCAGCCCGAACGTGACCGGCAACACGCCCTCCGGCAGCTTGCCGTCATGGACGTGGTGGACCGGGTTACCCAGCTTCTCCTTGGCCGCCTGCCCGGCGTAATTGCCGCGGAACTGCCAGTAATCGTCGACCGCGCGCGGGATCACGCCCATGTGGAGCTGCTTGGCCCTCTTCGGCTCGCGATAGATGTAGAAGGCGAGGCTTTCCTCTGGGCCATAGGTCAGCCATTGCTCGATCGACAAGCCATTGCCCTTCGACTTCGAAATCTTCTCGCCCTTGTCGTCGAGGAACATCTCGTAATTGAAGCCCTCGGGCGGACGGCCGCCCAGCACGCGCGCGATCTTCGACGACTGGACGACCGAATCGATCAGATCCTTGCCCGCCATCTCGTAATCGACACCCAGCGCCACCCAGCGCATCGCCCAGTCGACCTTCCACTGGAGCTTCGACAGGCCGCCCAGCGCCGACTGGACGATCCGTTCGCCCTCATCCTCGAACGCGATCATGCCCGTCTCGGCATCGACCACCTCGACCGGCACCTGCAGCACCACCCCGCTCTTCGGGCTGACCGGCAGCACCGGCGAATAGGTCGCGCGACGCTCGGCACGCAGCGTCGGCAGCATGACGTCCATCACGCCCTGCCAATGGCGCAGCACGCCCTTGATGGCGTCGTCGAAGCGGCCTGAGGTATAATATTCGGTCGACGACGCGAATTCGTAGTCGAAGCCGTAGCGATCGAGGAAGTCGCGCAGCATGGCGTTGTTGTGCGCCGCAAAGCTGTCGAACTTGCCGAATGGGTCGGGGATGCGCGTCAGCGGGCGCCCAAGATGTTCGCGCAGCATGTCGCCGTTCGGCACGTTCTCGGGCACCTTGCGCAGCCCGTCCATGTCGTCGCTGAACGCGATCAGCCGGGTCGGCAGGTCGCTGAGCGTGTGGAAGGCGTTGCGGACCATCGTCGTGCGCAGCACTTCGTTGAACGTGCCGATGTGCGGCAGCCCCGACGGGCCATAGCCGGTTTCGAACAGCACCGGCGCGCCGTCCGGCTTACCGTGCGGATAACGCTTGAGGAGCTTGCGCGCCTCCTCATACGGCCAGGCCTTGGAGTCGAGAGCGGCGGTTCGGAAGCTTTCCGGGCGAAGATCGTCGGTCATGATCGCGCCGACGTAGCGAGACGGGCGCGCGATGGCTATATGCACGCGCGATGTCGTTCTGGCCCGCCCTCGCGCTATTCCTCGCCACCGTCGCGCTGATGGAGGGGTTCGCCTATGTCATGCACCGCTGGGTGATGCACGGGCCGGGCTGGTTCCTGCACGAAAGCCACCACCGCCCACGCACCGGCAACTGGGAGCTGAACGACCTGTATGCCGCGATCTTCGCGGTGCCGTCGTTCGTGATGATCCTGGGCGGGGTGCAGCTCGGCTGGTGGCCGGGGTTCACATGGATCGGCGCCGGCATCGCGGCATACGGCGCGATCTATTTCGGTTTCCACGACGTGATCGTCCACAAACGGCTGCCGTCGCGCTACCTGCCGAAGTCGGCCTATATGAAGCGGATCATCCAGGCGCACCGGCTGCACCACGTCGTCGAGACGCGCGAGGGCAACGTCAGCTTCGGCTTCCTGATCGCGCCCAGACCCGAGGAACTGAAGGCGGAGCTGAAGCGCCGGGGCCGCGCCGGGGTGCGCGCGGCGACGGGGGCGGAGCGCGGGGTGTCGTCGCGGGCGTGAACGCGTGGAGCACGTGCTTCGACAGGCTCAGCACGAACGGTTCGACGTTGACCTTCACCCGTTCGCCCTGAGCCTGTCGAAGGGCGTGTTATAGGCTCGCGCTCTCAATGGCGCCCACGATCAGAAATCGACCGCGATGCCCTTCAATTCCCAGTCGCCGAAGCGCACCGGATCGCGACCCAGCGGATCGTCCTGCGGGCGTTCGACCGCCTCCGGCTCGGGCACCGGCGTGTTCGGGGTGAGGTGCGCGGGCGGCTTCACATGGTCGGGGCGCTTGCCCATCGCTGGTCCTTCCGATTGATCCGGCGTGCGGCTCCGCACATATGCAGCGGCATGATCGCCTTCAAGCCGAGCCGTCGCCGGCACACCGCGCGTGGTTGACGCCCGCCCGCCCCGCCGCCCGGCGGGCAAGCCCCGCCCCGCCCCCGGCGGCCCCGAACCGCTCGGCACCGCCGCCAGGCGCGCCGCGTTGCGGCTGCTCGATGCGGTGCTGCGTCGGGGCGAGCCGCTCGAATCGGCGCTGGCGCATGCCACGCGCGCGCTGCCCGGCGGGCCGGATCGCGGGCTGGCGCACGCCATCGTCGCCGAAACGCTGCGGCGGCTGCCCGATCTGGACGCGCTGATCGATTCGGCGACGCGCCAGAAACTGCCCGACGACGCCAAGGCGCGCAGCGCGCTGCGCATCGCGCTGGTGCAGGCGCTGGCGCTGGGCACCCCGCCGCATGCCGCGATCGCCACCGTCCTGCCGCTGGTGGACGGCGGCCCGCGCAAGCTGGTCCACGGCGTGTTCGGCACGTTGATGCGCGGCGCGGCGACGCTGCCCGAGGTGCCGACGCTGCCTGCCGCCGTCGCGGAGCGCTGGCGCCACAATTGGGGGAACGAGGCCGCCGCCGCCGCCGCGCGCGCGATCGCCGCGCCGCCGCCGATCGACCTCAGCTATGCCGATCCCGCGCGGGTGCTGCCCGACGCCGTCTCGCTGGCACCGGCGCATGCGCGCGTTGCGGCGGGCAGCGAGGTGGCGGCGCTGCCCGGCTTCGCGGCGGGCGAATGGTGGGTGCAGGATCTGGCCGCCTCGATCCCCGCGCGGCTGATCGGACGCGGCCCCGGCAGCGCGCTGGACCTGTGCGCGGCGCCAGGCGGCAAGACGCTCCAGCTCGCCGCCGCCGGATGGCGGGTGACGGCGGTCGAGCTGTCGGAAAGTCGCGCCGCGCGACTTCGCGAGAATCGCGACCGCACCGGGCTGTCGTTCGACATCGCGATCGCCGACGTGCTGGAATGGTCGCCGGAGGCTCCCGCACAGGCGGTGCTGGTCGATGCGCCGTGCAGCGCGACCGGCATCTTCCGCCGCCACCCCGACGTGCTCCACCGCGCGCACGGCGGGATCGTGGCGGAGATGGCGACGCTCCAGTCGCGCATCCTGGCGCGCGCCGCCGATTGGGTCGCGCCGGGGGGCACGCTGGTCTACGCCACCTGTTCGCTGGAGCCCGAGGAGGGCGAGGCGCAGATCGAGCGCTTCCTGCGCGATCGCCCCGACTTCCATATCCGCGCACCCCGCCCCGGCGAGCTGCCCGACGGCATCGTCGCCGAGCCGGAAGGCTGGGTCCGGACCCTGCCCGGGACGCTTGAACCGGTCGGTGGATGCGACGGGTTCTTCGTCGCACGGGTCGAGCGCGCTTCCGCCTGACGCCCGCGTGGTCTAACGGGGCGGGATCATGACCAAGCCCGTCCGCATCGCACCTTCGATCCTGTCCGCCGACTTCGCCAGACTGG
Source organism: uncultured Sphingomonas sp. (assembly GCA_913777325.1). GTDB lineage: Bacteria > Pseudomonadota > Alphaproteobacteria > Sphingomonadales > Sphingomonadaceae > Sphingomonas. The sequence continues at coordinate 3,620 of CAJYSA010000075.1, forward strand.
GGGAGGAGGTGCGCGCGATCGATGCCGCCGGGGCCGACTGGATCCATATCGACGTGATGGACGGGCATTTCGTCCCCAACATCACGATCGGCCCGGCGGTGGTGAAGGCGCTGCGCCCGCACACCGCCAAGCCGTTCGACGTCCATCTGATGATCTCGCCGGTCGACGCCTATCTGGACGCCTTCGCCGAGGCGGGCGCGGACACGATCACCGTCCATCCGGAGGCGGGGCCGCACGTCCACCGCACCGTCCAGCACATCAAGTCGCTGGGCAAGCGCGCGGGCGTGGTGCTGAACCCCGGCACCCCGGCCAAGATGCTCGACTATCTGATCGACATGGTCGACCTGGTGCTGGTGATGAGCGTCAACCCGGGCTTCGGCGGGCAGCATTTCATCGACAGCCAGCTCAGGAAGATCGCCGCGATCCGCAAGATGATCGAACATTCGGGGCGCGACATCGATCTGGAGGTCGACGGCGGGATCGACGCCGACACCGCGCGCCGCGCGATCGAGGCCGGCGCCGACGCGCTGGTCGCGGGCACCGCCACCTTCCGGGGCGGGCCGGAGCGCTATGCCGAGAACATCCGGGGTCTGCGCGGCGGATGACCGACGACCGGACGGGCATCGATTCCGACAAGCACATCATTTCCGCCGGCACCGGCGAATCGCTGGGCGACCGTGTCGCGACCTGGTTCGAGCGGCTGACGTGGCGCACCCCGATCCACGACCGGCGGCTGGACGGACAGCATCCGGTGAAGCTGGTCGCGGCGCCGGTCGATCCGCTGCCCGCCGAAACCGATCTGGGCGAGGCGCTGCTCGACGGGTGGATGTTCGCGGGCGGGGAGCATCACGCGATCGACGCGATCGACATGGCCGCCCCCGCCGCGGGGCCGGCGTTCGTCGAGTATCTCCACGGCTTCGGCTGGCTGCGCGACCTGTCCGCGATCGAGGATCGCGCGCGCACCGTGCCGCTGGCCGAGGCGCTGGCGGCGCGCTGGCTGGCCGCGCATGGCGAGCGCGTGTCCGACCCGGCGTGGCGCCCCGCCACCACCGCGCGGCGGCTGGCGATGTGGTCGTTCCATGCGCCGCTGCTGCTGTCGTCGTCGGACCTGGTATTTCGCTCGCGGATCCTGAACGGCGTCGCGCGCGCCGCGCGGCATCTCGATCGTACCGCCGACAAGGCTCCCCCGGGGCATGAGCGCGTCGCCGCCTGGGCCGGGGTGCTGATCGCCGGGCTGCTGCTGCCGGGGGGCGAGCCGCGCGTCGCGATCGGCGAGGCCGGGCTGGCGCGCGCGCTGGCGACCGCGCTGACCGCCGACGGCGGGATCGTCAGCCGCTCGCCCGCCGCGCTGCTCGATCTGCTGGCGACGCTCGGCCTGCTGCGCGCGGCGTGCGAGGCGCGGGGATTGCCGCTGCCCGACGCGGCGATCGACGCGCTGGCGATCGCAACCCCGGCGCTGCTGGGCACGACGATGGGCGATGGCGGGCTGTCGAGCTGGCAGGGCGGGCTGCCCGTCGATGCCGAGGCGGTGAACGACGTGCTGATCGCCAGCGGCGCGCATGGCCGCCCGCTGCGCCAGTCGCGCGACTGGGGATATCAGCGGCTGGCGAACGGCCATGCGGTGCTGATCGTCGATGCCGCCCCGCCGCCGATGGCGCGCGTGGCGGAAGGCGGCTGCGCCTCGACGCTGGCGTTCGAGTTTGGCGACGGGCCGGAGCGGCTGATCGTCAATTGCGGCGGCGCGGGCGTCACCGGCGCGCGGATGTCGCCCGCGATGGCGATCGGGCTGCGCAGCACCGCCGCGCATTCGACGCTGACGATCGGCGACACCAATTCGACCGCGATCCTGCCCGACGGCACGCTGGGCAAGGGCGTCCGCCAGGTCGAACTGACGCGGCAGGAATCGGAGCTGGGCAGCCGGATCGAGGCCCGTCACGACGGCTATGTCCGCCGGCACGGCTTCCATCACCAGCGCACGCTGCTGCTGCTGAGCGACGGGCGCGAGTTGCGGGGCGAGGACGCGCTGCTGGCGGCGCCGGGCGCGCGCAGCCGCCGCCCCGATGCGATGACGCCGTTCCTGCTGCGCTTCCACCTGGCGGTGGGGGTGGAGGCGGTGGCGACCGCCGACGGGCAGGCCGCGATGCTGCGCACCGCGGCGGGACATTTCTGGCACTTCCGCAGCCGCGGCGAACGGCTGACGATCGAGGACAGCGTGTGGGTGGACGGCTGGGGCCGGCTGTTCACCACGCAGCAGATCGTGATCCACGGGCTGGCGCCGCCGTCCGGGGTGAACGTGAACTGGGTGATGAAACGCGCGCGGTAGGCGCTCCTCTCGCACGGCCGATCCAAAGCAAACCGTTCGTGCTGAGCCTGTCGAAGCACATGCCGCACGGGCACACCCTTCGACAAGCTCAGGGCGAACGGCGTTCTGTGATGAACCGGGGTTACAACACGTCGCCGATCCGCATGGCGGCTCGTGAGGCGGGGTTCGCACTTGAGCGCCGCCCGTCGGCCGCGTAAGCGCGCGCGCATGACCAGCATCCCGATCCGCCGCGCGCTCCTTTCCGTTTCCGACAAGACCGGGATCGTCGATCTCGCCACCGCACTGGCGGCGCGCGACGTCGAACTGGTGTCGACCGGCGGCACCGCCAAGGCGCTGCGCGAGGCCGGCCTGGCGGTTCGCGACATCAGCGAATTGACCGGCTTTCCGGAGATGATGGACGGGCGCGTCAAGACGCTGCACCCGAAGGTGCATGGCGGATTGCTGGCGGTGCGCGACGACGCCGCGCACGCCGCGTCGATGGAAGAGCATCAGATCGGCGCGATCGATCTGGTGGTGGTGAACCTCTATCCGTTTGAGGCGACCGTCGCCAAGGGTGCGGACCGCGACGAGGTGGTCGAGAATATCGACATCGGCGGCCCCAGCATGGTCCGCTCGGCGGCGAAGAACCACGCTTATGTCGCGATCGTCACCGATCCGGCCGATTACGCGCTGGTCGCCGAGGGCACGACGACGCTCGACGATCGCAAGCGGCTGGCCGCCAAGGCGTTCGCCACCACCGCCGCCTATGACGGCGCGATCGCGCGCTGGTTCGGAAACGTCGATCAGCGCGAGCGCTTCCCCGCGACGCTGCCGATCACGCTCCGCCGCGCCGGCGAGGAACTGCGCTATGGCGAGAACCCGCATCAGCACGCGGCCTTCTATGCCGCCACTGGCGATACGACGCCCGGGATCGGGCAGGCGCGGCAGGTGCAGGGCAAGGCGCTGAGCTATAACAATTACAACGATGCCGACGCCGCGCTGGAGCTGATCGCGGAGTTCCGCGATGCCGAGCCGACCTGCGTGATCGTCAAGCATGCCAATCCGTGCGGGGTGGCAACCGCCGCGACGCTGGCCGAGGCGTATGAGGCGGCGTTCGCGTGCGACACGGTCAGCGCGTTCGGGGGTATCATCGCGGTCAATCGTCCGCTCGACGGCGAGACCGCGAAGGCGATCACCGGCATCTTCACCGAGGTGGTGGTGGCGCCCGATGCCGATGAAGAGGCGCTGGCGCTGTTCGCCGCCAAGAAGAACCTGCGGCTGTTGCTGACCGGCGAGTTGCCCGATCCGGCGCGTGACGGTCTGTTCGCCAAGTCGATCGCGGGCGGCTGGCTGGTCCAGTCGCGCGACGCCGGGCGCGTGTTGCCCGCCGACCTGAAGGTCGTGACGAAGCGCCAGCCGACCGAGCAGGAACTCGCCGACTGCCTGTTCGCCTGGACGGTGGCCAAGCATGTGAAATCGAACGCGATCGTCTACGCGAAGGGCGGCAGCACGGCGGGCGTCGGCGCGGGGCAGATGAACCGGCTCGAATCGGCGCGCATCGCGGCGTGGAAGGCGAAGGATGCCGCCGACAAGGCGGTGTGGGCCGAGCCGCGCACGATCGGCTCGGCGGTCGCGTCGGATGCGTTCTTCCCGTTCGCCGATGGCCTGCTCGCGGCCGTCGAGGCCGGCGCGACGGCGGTAATCCAGCCGGGCGGCTCGATCCGCGACGACGAGGTGATCGCGGCGGCGGATGCGGCGGGGCTGGCGATGGTGTTCACGGGCATGCGCCACTTCCGGCATTGATGCCGGCGTCGGGGCGAGCGTGGCGACCGCGTCGCGACGCCCGCCCCGACCGTCAGCGGATGAACCCGCCTTCGTTGGGTAGGGTCGCTTCCTCGGCGCTGGGCATCTTGCTGAACAGCGCGCGGTCCTCCGGTCCGAACGCATAGCGCCAGATCACGAACAGATACGCCGCCAGCGTCGCCGCCACGCCGAACGACACCTGCGCCCAGCGCCAGCCCGCCGGCAGCAGCGCGAACGCGCCACCCACCGCCGCGCCCGCGCAGGCCGCCCAGACCAGCGGCCAGCGCATCGGCGATACGCTTTGTCCCAGCAGGCGCCCCAGCACCCCGGCCTTGATGAACGAGGTGAGCAGCAGCACGAGCATCAGCGCCACCGGCGCCCCCGCCGCCTGCGTGGTGATGCCATAGCCCGCCGCGCGGATCGCGAGGATCAGCGCGAACGACAAGGCGATCTGGAGCGCCAGCATCGACATCGAGATCAGCAGGTTGCGGTGCCGCGCCATATAGACCAGCGCCGATTCGGAGACCGCCCCGGTCGAGGCGAAGACCTCCGCGAACAACAGGAACACCATCGGCGCCGCGCCGCCGACGAATTGCGGGCCGATCGTCGCCATCACACCCTCGCGCGGGATCGAGGCGGTGATCGCCAGCGCGAGCTGCGCCGCGATGATCCAGAACGCCACCTGCCGCACCTGCCGCGCGATCGCGGTCAGATCGCCGCGCGCGAGGCTTTGCGTCACGACCGGGCCCAGGATCGGGTCGAAGCTGGTCTTCAGCTTCTGCGGCAGGCTGGCGACCTGCTGCGCCATATAATAGATGCCGACCACGCTGGGTGCGAACAATGTGCCCAGGATCAGCCGGTCGACGTTGCGGCTGCCCCATTCCAGCGCGTCGGCGCCGGCCAGCGGGGTGTTGGCGCGCGTCATCTGCCACAATTGCCCGACATGCGGCGACCAGCCGTGCGGCACGCCATAACTGCGGATCAGCGGCACGATGCTGGCGGTCAGCGCCGCGACCATGCTGGCGACATAGGCCAGCACCAGCCCGTCCTTGTGGGTGAAGAACGAGAACAGGAACGCGAAGATCGACAGCGTCCACGGCTCGATCACCGCGCGCGCGGTAACACTGGCCTTCACGTTATGACGATAGGCGAGAGCGGCGAGGCTGACGTCGGACAGCGCGGGCGCGAGAATGATGAGCGGGAAGAAGCGGTCCAGCCCGCCGATCGCCGAATTGGGGTACATCGCCTGCGGGAAGGCGAACAGCACGACACTGGCGATCAGGCTGGCGATCAGCGCGAGCGCGAGCGCGTCGAACACGACATGATTGTGCGGGCGTTCGGTGGAGGACAGCGCCTGCGCCAGCCCCCGCTTGAGGCCGAGCGTGGCGATCAGCGCGGCGAACTCCACCACGACGACCGCGATCGCGAAGCGCCCGACGAGCGCGGCGCCGTACATGTGGCCGGCGATGAACAGGAACGGGATGCGCGCACCGAGCCGCAGGATGAAGCCTGCGACGTTCGTGCGCCCGCCCTTGGCGAGGGCGGCGATGTCTTCGGTCTGGTCGGTCGCGGTCATGCTGCGAACCGCGGATAGGCCGTCATGGCGAGCGTAGCGAAGCCATCCAGAGTCCAGCGCGTCACGCCCTGGATTGCTTCGCTACGCTCGCAATGACGGTGGTGGTGGAGGCGCGACGCGGCGAAGCCGCGTCGTCGGACGGGCGTTGCCCGCCGGCCGCGCTGGCGCGAGTCAGCGGGCGGCGGCCCGCTGCCGCGCTGCGCGGTCAATGCGCTTCTCCCCAGCCTTTCCCGACCCCGATCTCCACCCCCAGCGGCACGTCGAGCACCACCGCCGGTTCCGCCGCGCCTGCCATCACGCGCTCGATCACCGGGCGCGCGCGCTCGACGTCGCCCTCGGGCAGTTCGAAGACCAGTTCGTCGTGCACCTGAAGCAGCATCCGCACGTCGGGCAGACCCGCCTCCAGCAGCGCCGGCTCCATCCGCACCATCGCGCGCTTGATGATATCGGCGCTGGTGCCCTGGATCGGTGCGTTGATCGCGGCACGCTCCGCCCCCTGGCGTTCGTGCTGCACCTTGCTGCGGATGCGCGAAAAGTGCGTCTTGCGGCCGAACAGCGTCTCGGTGAAGCCGTGTTCGCGCACCTGCGTCAGCGTCTCGGCGATGTAGCGGTTGATGCCGGGGAAGCGGTCGAAATAGCGATCGATCATCGCCTGCGCCTCGTCCGCCGAGATATCGAGCCGCCCGGCCAGCCCCCAGCGCGAGATGCCGTAGAGGATCGCGAAGTTGATCGTCTTCGCCGACGCGCGCGTGTCGCGCGTCACCTCGCCGAACAATTCCTGCGCGGTCAGGCTGTGGATGTCGTCGCCGCGCGCGAACGCCTCCTTCAACTGGGGCACGTCGGCCATGTGCGCGGCCAGCCGCAGTTCGATCTGCGAATAGTCGGCGGCGAGGATGACGTTGCCCGGCTCGGCGACGAAGGCGTCGCGGATCTGGCGGCCGACCTCGGTGCGGATCGGGATGTTCTGCAGGTTCGGGTCGGTCGAGGACAAGCGCCCGGTCTGCGCCCCGGTCAGCGAATAGCTGGTGTGGACGCGCCCCGTGGCGGGGTTGATCTGTTCCTGTAGCGCGTCGGTATAGGTGTTCTTCAGCTTGGTGAGCTGACGCCATTCGAGCACCTTGGTCGCGATCTCCGCCCCCGGCGAATCGCGATCGGCGGCAAGGCGCTCCAGCTCGTTGACGTCGGTCGAATAGACGCCGCTCTTGCCCTTGCGCCCGCCCTTCAGCCCCATCCGCTCGAACAGCACGTCGCCCAGCTGCTTGGGGCTGCCGATCGTGAAGGGGCCGCCGGCCAGTTCATGCACGACGCCTTCGAGCGCGGCGATCTGGCCCGCGAAGTCGCCGGAGAGCTGCGCCAGTTTCTCGCGATCGACCTTGATCCCGCGCCGCTCCATCCGCGCGATCACGGCCACCAAAGGACGATCGACCATCTGATAGACACGCGTGCCGCCCTCGCGCGGCAGCCGCGCGGTGAAGCGCCGCCACAGTCGCAGCGTGACGTCGGCATCCTCGGCGGCGTAACGGGTCGCCGCCTTCAGATCGACCTCGTGGAAGCCGAGCGCCTTCTTCCCCGTGCCGACCACGTCCTTGTAGGCGATGCAGGTGTGCGACAGATGCGTCGCGGCAAGCTCGTCCATGCCGTGGCCGTGCAACCCGGCGTCGAGATCGAAGCTCATCACGATCGTGTCGTCGTACGGCGCGACGTCAACGCCCAGCCGCCCGAGCACGATCATGTCGTACTTCAAATTGTGTCCGATCTTGAGGACCCCCGGATCCTCCAGCAGCGGCTTGAGCTTGGCCAGCGCCACGTCGCGGTCGAGCTGCGGCGGGCGTTCGGCGAACATGTCGCTGCCGCCGTGCGCCAGGGGCACGTAGCAGGCGAGGTTCGGGTGGAGCGCCAGCGACACGCCGACCAGATCGGCGAGCATCGGGTCCTTGGCGGTCGTCTCGGTATCCACCGCGACCCAGCCCTGATGGCGCGCCACGGTGATCCACCGGTCGAGCGCGTCCATGTCGACGACGGTTTCATAGTCGTCGTGCTTGCAGGGTTCGTCGGCGTCGAACGCGGCGTCGGTCGGCGCCTCGGCGACCGGCGCGTCGGCGACCTCGCCCAGCCGCGAGAGAAGCGTCCGGAAGCCATGATGTTCGAGAAAGGCGCGCAGCGGGGCGTCGGGGATGCCGTCCGCCAGCGACAATTCCTCCAGCGGCTGCGGCAGCGGCACGTCGCACGCCAGCGTCACCAGCTTACGGCTGAGCCGCGCGGCCTCGGCATGTTCGATCAGATTGTCGCGCAGCTTGCCCTTCTTCATCGCGTCCGCGGCGGCCAGCACGCCTTCAACATCGCCATGTTCGAGGATCAGCTTGGCGGCGGTCTTCGGGCCGACGCCGGGGACGCCCGGCACGTTGTCGACGCTGTCACCCATCAGCGCCAGCACCTCGCCCAGCTTCTCCGGGCCGACGCCGAACTTCGCCTCGACATCGGCGGGGCCGAGCGTGCGGTTGTTCATCGTATCGAGCATGTCGACCGACGGATCGGTCATCAACTGCATCAGATCCTTGTCGGAGCTGACGATCGTCACCTGCCAGCCCTGCGCCAGCGCCGCCTTCGCGTAGCTGGCGATCAGGTCGTCGGCCTCCCATCCCGCTTCCTCGATGCACGGCAGCGAGAAGGCGCGCGTCGCGTCGCGGATCATCGGGAATTGCGGGACCAGATCCTCGGGCGGCGGCGGGCGGTGCGCCTTGTACTGATCGTACAATTCGTTGCGGAAGGTGTGGCTCGACTTGTCGAGGATCACCGCCATGTGCGTGGGGCCATCGGCCTTGTGCAGCGCGTCGGCCAGCTTCCACAGCATCGCGGTATAGCCATAGACCGCACCGACCGGCTCGCCGTGCTTGTTGGTCAGCGGCGGCAGGCGGTGATAGGCACGGAAGATGTAGCCCGATCCGTCGACGAGGTAGAGGTGCGGCATGTCCGCTGCCCTATAACGGATTGGTGTTGTGGGGAACCGGGGTTTGCAGGTTGCTCGCTCTCCAGGGTGAGGGGGCGGGGTGTCGTCGCGATCGCACCTCTCTGCGAGGCACCTGCCCCTCACCCAACCCTCTCCCCCAAGGGGAGAGGGCTAAGCGCGGTCATTCCGATTCGTCCGCCCCGCCCGCCCTTGGCTGCGCGCCGGTCAGCGCGGCGGCGACCTGCTGGATCAGCACCTGGCGCACGCGCATCGGCGCGGTGGTGTCGCCGATCTGCACCGCGATCGCATAGCGTCGCCCGTCGGGCGCGGTCAGCAGGCCGATGTCGTTGAACCCGGCATTGCGGCTGCCCAGTTCCTGCCCGGTCCCGGTCTTGTGCGCCAGCGTCCACCCCGCCGGAGTCGCCGCCTTCAACCGCGCGCGCCCGGTGTGCGAGGCGGCCATCGTATCGAGCAGAATGCGCGTCGACGTCTCGCTCAGCAACTCGCCGCGCGCCAGCCGCGCCAGCGCCTCGACGATCGCGGCGGGCTGCGCGCCATCCGGGGGATTGTCGATATAGCGTTGCAGCGCGGCGCGGCGCACCTCGGGATCGAGCCGTGCGCGGGCCGCCTCGAACCCGCGCCCCATCGCCATCGACTGGTTCCACGTCACGCCCGCCGTACCGCTCTGAAGCAGGCGCTCGCCGGGGCCGAAGCGGATGCCGTTCAGCCGCTTGTCCGCCAGGAAGCGCCGCACCGCCCCCGGCCCGCCGACGAAGGTGAGCAACCGGTCGTTCGCGGTGTTGTCGCTCTGCGTCAGCGCGCGGGTCAGCAGCGCGCCGACGGTGGTGCGATAGCCCTCCGCCGTCACCAGCGAGGCGACCGGCTGGTGGAACAGCGTGAGATCGTCGCGGGTGATCAGCACCGGATCGTCGAGCTTCAGCCGCCCGGCATCGCGCTGCGCCAGCACGGTCATCGCGACCCACAATTTGCTGACGCTCTGCTGCGGCAGGAACAGCGCGCCGCCCTCGGAGACGATCCAGTCCTCGTCCACCGCCTGGATCGCGGCGCCGGCCTTGCCGGGGAAGCTGCGGATCAACTGGGTGACGCGCTGTTGCAGCGCGCGGGGCGCCGACTTGGGGCGCGGCGGCGCGGGCGGGGGCACCACCACCGAGACCAGCGGCGGCGGCGGCGCGGCGGGGATCAACGTGGAGCCGGCGCCGGCACCGCACCCGGCGATCAGCAGCGACCAGCCGATCACCGCCGTCCGGTGCGCGAATGTCGTCTTTCCCATGTCCGCCGCCGTCACCCCTGCCTGGTCGACGGGTGTGGCGGGCGCACCGGCGGGCGCATAGCCCCGCGACTCGCGGTTGCGACGACCGCCCGCGCCCGCACGACGAAGCGAGTCGTCGTCGGTCACGCGCGCGATCCCGCCCGCGTCACGGCACCAGCACCGTATCGACCGGCGGATCGGCGAGGGCGGGATAGTCGAGCGTGTAATGCAGCCCGCGGCTTTCGTGCCGGTGCAAGGCGGAGCGGACGATCAGCTCGGCGGTCTGGAGCAGGTTGCGCAGCTCGATTAGGTCCGGCGTGACGCGGAAGTGGCCGTAATAATCCTCGATCTCGCTGCGCAGCAGATCGATGCGGTGCTGCGCGCGCTCCAGCCGCTTCGTGGTGCGCACGATGCCGACGTAATTCCACATGAACCGGCGGATCTCGGTCCAGTTCTGCTTGATGACCACTTCCTCGTCGGAATCGGTCACGCGGCTTTCGTCCCACGCGCGGATCGCGGGCACCGCCGGCAAGGTGTCCCAGCATTCGGCGATATGCCGCGCCGCCGCCTCGCCGAACACGAAGCATTCGAGCAGCGAGTTCGACGCCAGCCGGTTCGCGCCGTGCAGCCCCGATTGCGTGCACTCGCCCGCCGCATACAGGCCCGGCAGGTCGGTGCGCCCGTCGCGATCGACCACCACGCCGCCGCACGTATAGTGCTGCGCGGGCACGACCGGGATCGGCGAGGTCGTCATGTCGATCCCCAGCCCCAGCAATTTCTCGTGGATGTTCGGGAAGTGCGCGCGGACGAACTCCGGCGGCATGTGGCTGATGTCGAGATGGACGTAATCGAGGCCGTAGCGCTTGATCTCGGCATCGATCGCGCGCGCCACCACGTCGCGCGGCGCCAGTTCCAGCCGCTCGTCATAATACGGCATGAAGCGCTTGCCGGTGGTCGGGTTGATCAGCCGCCCGCCCTCGCCGCGCACCGCCTCGGTGATCAGGAAGTTCTTGACCTCCAGATGATAGAGGCAGGTCGGGTGGAATTGCATGAATTCCATGTTCGACACCCGTGCGCCCGCGCGCCACGCCATCGCGATCCCGTCGCCGGTCGCGCCGCGCGGCGCGGTGGAGAACAGGTACGTGCGCCCCGCCCCGCCGGTCGCCAGGATCGTCGCGCGCGCGGTGTGCAAGCCGACGCGCCCGCTCTGCCGGTCGATCGCGTAGACGCCCCACACGTTGCCCGCGCCCGAATAGCGGTGTTCGTGGCGGCTGGTGGCGAGGTCGATCGCGACCTGATCGGGAACGAGCGTGATGTTGGGATGCGCCTCCGCGGCGCGTTGCAATGCCTCTTGCACCGCCCAGCCCGTCGCGTCGGCGACATGGACGATACGGCGGTGCGAATGCCCACCCTCGCGCGTCAGGTGCAGCGCGCCCGCTTCCTCCGCGAACGGCACGCCCAGCGCACGGAGCCGCTCGATCGCGGCGGGCGCGCGTTCGACGACGAACTCGACGATCGCGCGGTCGTTGAGCCCCGCACCGGCGACCATCGTGTCCTCGACATGGTTGTCGAACGTGTCGCCCGGCTCCAGCACCGCCGCGATCCCGCCCTGCGCCCAGGCCGTCGACCCGTCATTCAGCGCGCCCTTGGCGAGCACGGTGACCTTGAACCGATCGGCAAGGTTGAGCGCGGCGGTGAGCCCGGCGGCGCCGGAGCCGATGATGAGGACGTCGCTTTGTGTCATGCCGCGCGACCGCGAATGTTGCGAATGTTGAGACGCCGGCGGGTTTTCGCGAGGGGGTAAGCGCACATGATGATCCATGTGGCATAATTCGGGGTGTGTGGGACAGGTGTTTGCGCGGGCCTGCGTCATTCCTTGCGCCGTCCGGCATCCCCATGACCCACGGTCAGGCCCGCGTAGGGGAATGACGGTGGGGATCTAGCGCTTGACCGCCACCTGCGGCAGCCGGTCGATCGGTTGGACCGCGACGCGGCGGAACCATGTCTCCGCGCCCTCCGACTGCAACTGGATGCGGCCGTGAGTCAGCGGGGTACGCGTGCCGTCCGATGCGACCGTTGCCAGCCCCTCGACCACCATCACCGGCACGCCGTTGACGACATGCACCGCGCGGTCGCCGAGGACGTAGAGGTCGAGCGTGTTCCACTGGCCCGCCGGACGCTCGGCATCGCGCGCATTCTCGACGTTCCAGATCAAGGTGCCGTTGACGATCTCGACCGGCGTGCCACCCATCCGATAGCGGACCGGCGGCGAGACCAGCGCCGGGTCGAGCGCGGCGGTGGTGCGGATGCGGACGTCGCGCCCGACCGCGACCGCCATGCCGGTCGAGCCGGTCATGATCTCGAACTCGACCGAGGGCTGCCACGTCCCGAACACCGCACTGGGCGCGCCATTCGTGTGGTAGAGCAAACCATTGTTGGGCGCCTTGTCGGCGCGCGGTGCCCAGCGCTTGTCGCCCCAGCGATATTCGAGCCGGAGGTGATAGTCGCGCAGATCGGCGTCATGCACGATCGCGCCCCAGGTCTGGCCCTTCACCCACAGCGCGGGGGCACCGTCGATCATCTTCACCGCGACATCGCCGGTCGTCGCGCGGGTGCGACCGATCGGGGTCGCGCCGGGCTGGTCGCGATAGGTGACCGCCGGGTCGGGATAGCCGAGCCATGTCTCCCAGCCGGTCAGGTCGCGGCGGTTGAACAGTTCGCGCATCGGGACGGTGGGCGGCGACATGTCGGTGAGGAGCAGCGTCTGCGCCGTGGCGGGCGCGTCGCCGACGATCGCGCGCGCCTGATCGACCGGGGACGGTGCAGTCGCCTGCGCCAGCGCGGCTGCGATCAGGATCGCCTTCATGTCATGTCCTCCCGCTTATCGCCGAGGACATTGCAGGATTAGCGAGGCTCTACAATGTGTTGATGGTCGCATAGGGGCTCACGCGGAGGCGCGGAGACGCGGAGACGCGGAGGATGAACGTCGCTCCAGCGGAAGCTGGAGCCTCCTACCCCAAACGGTCGCGTTGAGGAGGAAGGCCCAAGCTTCCGCTGAGGCGGCCCCAGAAGCGGAAGGCACTCTATCTCTTCTCCGCGCCTCCGCGCCTCCGCGTGAACCTCAACCCGCGTTCGCCGCGCGCGTCAGGTTGAGGAACACGTCCTCCAGATCGGCTTCCTTGGTCGAAACGTCGACGATGCCATAGCCGTCACGCTGGATCGCGCCGAGCACCTCGCCCGCGTTCACGCGGTCCTTGGCATAGGTGATCTCCAGCGTCCGCGTGCCCTTCAGCGCGACCTTCTCGAAACAGGCGTTATCGGGCAGCGCGGCGACGTCGCGATCGACCGTCACCGCGACGATCTTCTCCTGCGCCTTGCCCAGCAGCGTGGCGGTCGGCTCGTTGGCGATCACGCGGCCGTGGTTGATGATCGCGATGCGATCGCACAGTTCCTCGGCCTCCTCCAGATAGTGCGTGGTCAGCACCACGGTGACGCCGGCATCGTTGAGGCTGCGCACATAGGTCCAGAGTTGCTGGCGCAGCTCGATATCGACGCCGGCGGTCGGCTCGTCGAGGACCAGCACCGGCGGCTGGTGGACCATCGCCTTGGCGACCATCAGCCGCCGCTTCATGCCGCCCGACAGCGTGCGGGCATAAGCGCGCGCCTTGTCCTCCAGATGCACCGCGCGCAGCAATTCCATGCTGCGGCGCTCCTTCTTCGGCACGCCGTACAGCCCCGCCTGGATCTCCAGCGTCTCGACCGGCGTGAAGAAGGGATCGAAGAGGATCTCCTGATTGACGATCCCGATCGACGCCTTGGCGTTGCGCGGATGCGCGTCGATATCGAAGCCCCAGATCGACGCCGTGCCGCTGGTCTTGTTCACCAGCCCGGCCAGGATGTTGATCAGCGTCGACTTGCCCGCGCCATTCGGCCCCAGCAGCCCGAAGATGCTGCCGCGCGGCACGTCGAACGACACGCCGTCCAGCGCGCGCTTGGGCGCGCCGCCCTTCACCCCGGCGTAGGTCTTGCACAGGTCGCGGATCGAAATGGCGGCATCGGTCATGCGCGTCGCGATAGGCGCGTGGGCGATGGATGCCAATAACGGAGGATTGTTTCGCCGTCCGCGGCTTGCTAATCGCGCCGCCATGCAGCCGCCGCCCGAACTCGTCCGCACCGCCTCCGCCCGCGTCGCCTGCGACGGCGCCACCGACATTCCCGGCGGCGCGGCGCTGGGCCACCCGCGCGTCTGGCTCCAGATCGACGAGCATGGCTATGTCGATTGCGGCTATTGCGATCGCCGCTTCGTGCTGATCGGCGGCCCGGCGGATGGCGCGGATCACAGCAAGCTGCCCGATATCGCCGAGGGTGCCAGCCCACAGTAGTATCGCGGGGCGCACGCGCCTATCTTGGCGCGATGACCGATCCCCGTTCCTTCCTGTACCGCGACACGCTCGATCCCGAGACGGCGCAGCGCGTCACCGCCGATGTGCTGGCGCGCGCCGACGATGGCGAGCTGTTCCTGCAATATCGCAAGGCCGAGGCGTTCGGGTTCGATGACGGTCGGCTGAAAACCGCCAGCTACGATACCACCGCCGGGTTCGGCCTGCGCGCGGTATCGGGCGAGATGACCGCCTTCGCCCACGCCAACGAGCTGAGCGAGGCCGCGATCCGCCGCGCGGGCGCCACCATGGCGCTGATCGATCCGTCCACGCACGCCAGGGCCGCCGCGCCGGCGCGCACCAACCACCGGCTCTATACCGATGCCGACCCGCTGGACCTGGTGCCGTTCGCGGACAAGGTGAATTTGTGCCAGACGATCGACGCCGCCGCGCGCGCACGCGACCCGCGCGTGGCGCAAGTGTCGGTCGGGCTGTCGGGCACGTGGAGCGTCGTCGAGATCGTCCGCCCCGATGGCTTCGTCGCCACCGACGTGCGCCCGCTGGTGCGGCTGAACGTCTCGATCGTCGCCGAGGCGAACGGGCGGCGCGAAACCGGCTCCTTCGGGGTCGGCGGGCGCTACCTCTACGACCGGCTGATGACGCCCGACCTGTGGAACCGCGCGATCGACGAGGCGCTGGCGCAGGCGCTGGTCAATCTGGAGGCGATCGACGCGCCGGCGGGCGAGATGACCGTGCTGCTCGGATCGGGCTGGCCCGGCGTGCTGCTGCACGAGGCGATCGGCCACGGGCTGGAGGGCGATTTCAATCGCAAGGGGACATCCGCCTTCTCGGGGCGGATCGGCGAGCGCGTCGCGGCGCCGGGCGTGACGATCGTCGATGACGGCTCGATCGCGGACCGGCGCGGCTCGCTGACGATCGACGACGAGGGGACGCCGACGTCGGAGACGATCCTGATCGAGGACGGCATCCTCAAGGGCTATATGCAGGACCGGCTGAACGCGCGGCTGATGGGCGTCGCCCCCACCGGCAACGGGCGTCGCGAGAGCTTCCAGCACGCGCCGATGCCGCGTATGACGAACACCTTCATGAAGGCCGGGCGCGACGATCCCGCCGAGCTGCTGTCGCGGGTGAAGAAGGGCATCTTCGCCAAGTCGTTCGGCGGCGGGCAGGTCGATATCGTCTCGGGCAAGTTCACCTTCTCGTGCACCGAGGCGTACCGGATCGAGGACGGCAAGATCGGCGCGCCGATCAAGGGCGCGACGCTGATCGGCGACGGGCCGAGCGTGCTGACCAAGGTGCTGGGCATCGGCCACGACTTCGCGCTGGACGAAGGAATCGGCGTGTGCGGCAAGGGTGGGCAGAGCGTGCCCGCCGGTGTCGGGCAACCGTCGTTGCTGATCGACGGGCTGACGGTGGGCGGGACGGCCTAAAAGCCCGAGATCAGCATATCGACGGCGGTCTTGATTTCCCACTCAATCGCGTTCGCCGATCCGATGTGCTCGCCCAGCACGCGGCGGTCAACGGATCGCAGGAACTGCGTCGCCACCCGATAGGCAATGCCATCGACCTCGATACGGGGGTTCAGACGGGAAAGCGAAACGCTGTCTTCTGCTTCGGCTCTTAGCGGCGCCACGATGCGGGATTGCAGGTCAGACAACAGATCAGATTGGCAATCGACGACCAGACCGTGCCCGTCGACGCGATAAATGCCGAACTGCGCCATCAGAGAATCGGCAAATCGCCAAGTGGGATGCCGTTTTGCTCGATCCAGCGATTGTGCCGTTCAATCGATGCGGCATTTTCCCGGCGCCATTGTTGTTCGCATTCCGATTTGATCGCAACGCGCAAGGCCGCTTCCGCCACTTGCGACAGGTTCAATCCATGCTCCCGCGCGAAGGCGACGACGCCGGTGTCGAGCGACACATTGACCGGCTTTCGCTTGCCGGAGAGGATCGGATCATGCTTCATAATGAGAAAGTATGCGCATGCCCCATGCGCGTCAATGTGGAGCATCATGGATGGCCGAGTTCTTCTCCGCGCTGACCGAGGCGCATCGTGCGTTCGTTGCCAAGCAGCCCGTGTTCTTCGTCGCCACCGCCGCCGCCGATGCGCGCGTCAATCTCAGTCCCAAGGGGATGGACAGTTTCCGGGTGCTCGACGACACGACCGTCGCGTATCTGGATGTCGCCGGATCGGGCAACGAGACCAACGCGCATCTGCTGGCGGACGGGCGGATCACGATCATGTTCTGCGCCTTCGACAATCCCGCGCTGATCCTGCGCATCTATGGCCGTGGCCGACCGGTGCTGCCGCAGGATGACGATTGGGCGGCGCTCGCGGCGCAGTTCACGCTGCTGCCGGGCACGCGGCAGATCTTCGTCATCGCAGTCGATCAGGTGCAGACATCGTGCGGCTGGGGCGTGCCGTACATGGCATTCGAGCGCGAGCGCGAGACGCTGAACAAATATCACGCCGGGACCAGCGACGCGACGCGCTTCGGCAAGTACGCGATCCGCACACACAGTATCGATGGACTACCCGTGCGCAGCCCGACGCGCGTGCCCGCCTGATGGCGCTGGTCGAACTCGGTCGCTACGACCGCAACCTCGCCAACATCCTGGTCGCGCGGCTGGAAAGCGACGGCATCCCCGCGCTGGCGTTCGACGGGGGCGCGAGCATCGCCGATGGCAGTTGGCTGCTGATCCCGGTACGCGTGATGGTCGACGAGGACGATCTCGCCGCCGCGCAGGCGATCGCCGGCGCTGCCTGAAAAACGGGCAGTGATGTGGCGCTGCACAAATATTAACGCCCGTTAGCACTTCACTCTCATCCGCCTTCCCTCTGCACGCATTTGGCACGCGGCTTGCGAGGCTTGTCGCAGGCAAACGCAAAAGGGGGCGCGATGAAGCTGGTCATAGCCATCATCAAACCGTTCAAGCTCGACGAGGTGCGCGAGGCGCTGACCACCGTCGGCGTGGCGGGGATGACGGTGTCGGAGGTGAAGGGGTTCGGTCGCCAGAAGGGCCAGACCGAGATCTACCGCGGCGCCGAATACAGCACCAACATGGTGCCCAAGATCAAGATCGAGGTCGTCTGCGCCAGCGACATCGCCGACCGCGTGGTCGAGGCGATCCAGGCCGCCGCGAACACCGGCGCGATCGGCGACGGCAAGATCTTCGTGCTCGACGTCGGGCAGGCCGTGCGCATCCGCACCGGCGAAACCGACGACACCGCATTGTGAGGGGGGAGTTGATGACGCTTTCACGCAAGGTCGCGGGCGGCGCGGGGGCGCTGTTCGCCACGATGATGACCGCCGCGCCCGCACTGGCGCAGGCCGCCGGCCCGGCGCGCGCACCCGCCGCCGATCTGGCCGCGACGATGGTCAACAAGGGCGATACGTCGTGGATGCTGATCTCGGCGGCACTGGTGCTGCTGATGTCGATCCCCGGCCTCGCGCTGTTCTACGGCGGCCTCGTCCGCACCAAGAACATGCTCAGTGTGCTGATGCAGGTGCTGATGATCGTCTCGGTCGCCAGCCTGGTGTGGGTGTGCTGGGGCTATTCGATGGCATTCACCAGCGGCAACGCCTTCGTCGGCGGCTTCTCCAAGCTGTTCCTGAAGGGCGTCGGCCCGACGTCGGTCGCCGCGACCTTCTCGAACAACGTCTATATCCCCGAATACGCCTTCATCGCGTTCCAGATGACCTTCGCGTGCATCACGCCCGCGCTGATCGTCGGTGCCTTCGCGGAGCGCGTGAAGTTCACGCCGCTGCTGGTGTTCGTGGTCCTGTGGCTGACCATCGTCTATTTCCCGATGGCGCACATGGTCTGGTACTGGGCGGGCCCGGACTATCTGGCCGACGCGCCGACCGACGCGGGCCTGCTGTATAGCTGGGGCGCGCTGGACTTCGCGGGCGGCACCGTCGTCCACATCAACGCCGGTATCGCGGGGCTGGTCGGCTGCCTGATCATCGGCAAGCGTCATGGCTACAAGTCGGAGCCGATGCCGCCGCACTCGCTGACGATGACGATGATCGGCGCCTCGCTGCTTTGGGTGGGCTGGTTCGGGTTCAACGCAGGCTCCAACCTGGAGGCGAACGGCGCCGCGGCGCTGGCGTTCGTCAACACCTTCGTCGCCACCGCCGCCGCGGCGGTCGCCTGGGCGGTGATCGAGCAGATCGTCCACAAGAAGCCGTCGCTGCTGGGCGGCGTATCGGGGGCGGTCGCCGGCCTCGTCGCGATCACCCCGGCCGCCGGGTTCGCCGCGCCGATGACCTCGATCATCCTCGGGTTCGTCGCCAGCGCGGTCTGCTTCTTCTTCGTCACCACGGTGAAGAACAAGCTGGGCTATGACGACACCCTCGACGTATTCGGCGTCCACTGCGTCGGCGGGATCATCGGCGCGATCGGCACCGGGATCGTCGCCGCACCGTCGCTCGGCGGGCAGGGCTGGATCGATTACACCAGCTTCCCGTCGGTGGCCGGCCAGTATGACATGGCCGCCCAGGTGGTGACGCAGATCAAGGCGGTGCTGCTGACGCTCGCGCTGTCGGGTGGCGTGTCGGCGGTGCTGTTCTACGGCATCAAGGCCACGATGGGGCTGCGCCCGACGCTCGAGGTGGAGGTCGAGGGCCTCGACATCAACGAGCATGGCGAGCGCGCCTACAATTACTGACGAATTCGCGGGGTAGCGGCACCCGCCGCCACCCCGCCACCGATGTTCCTCCTGCGGACGCACTCACGGCCCGGCGCGGTAACGCGACCGGGCCGCTTTTTGCGCGTGCTGCGCCGCAAGATGACTCGTGGCGCCGAACGCGCTATATAAGTGTTCGGCGTCGGGCGATCCCGCACGAACGAGACCCCCGCTCCGAGAAGGAGAGAGGTCATGACCCCGATCAGGAATATCGGCCATCACGGTGCCGTCGCCGCCGGCCTTGCCGCCATGTTCACCGCCGCCGTCTTCGGCGCGCAACTGGCCGCCGATGCGATGATCTATATCGGCGAACTATTGATCCGATGACGGTGCAGGTCGCGGACCGCGCGGGCTGACGAAGCCCGGTCCGCGGCCGGCGAAGCGGATCGTCACGTCCCGCCCCCGCGCACGCTTTACTTCGGCAGGCGGATCTCGAACAGCGTGGGCCAGCGTTTGCCGGTGACGAACAGCCGCCGCGTCTTGGCATCCCAGGCGATACCGTTCGCCACCGCTTCGGGATCGCGCGCG
Organism: uncultured Sphingomonas sp.; assembly: GCA_913777325.1. Taxonomy (GTDB): domain Bacteria; phylum Pseudomonadota; class Alphaproteobacteria; order Sphingomonadales; family Sphingomonadaceae; genus Sphingomonas. Next base: position 23,138 of record CAJYSA010000075.1, read on the forward strand.
CCGATCTCCGCCACGATCGCACGCAGGTCGATCACCCGCGTCACCGCGCCGCTCTTCGGATCGATCCGCACGATGAACGGCTGGTGCCAGACGTTCGCCAAGATCGCGCCGTCCACCATCTCCAGCTCGTTGATCTGGTCGAGCGGCCGGCCCGCGAAGGTGACGGTGATCGTCCGCCGCACCTTCATCGTCGCGGGATCGTGGAAGAACAAGGTCGCGCTGCCGTCCGAGCGGATCAGCGAGGCGCCGTCGGAGGTCAGCCCCCACCCTTCCCCGCCATACCGCATCGTCCCCAACGGCTTCAGCGTCGCGGCGCTCCAGCGGTGCGCGATGCCGTCATGCCAGGTGAGGCTGATCGCCTGGCCCTTCCAGAGTACCAGCCCCTCGCCGAATTCGGTCGCCGGGATCGTGCGCCGGATGCGCACCTTGCCCGTCGCCAGATCGACGCGCCGGACGTCCGACCGCCCTTCCAGCCCGACGCTTTCGACCAGCGCGTCGCGATCCCACACCAGCCCCTCGGTGAACGCCTCGCGATCGTGCGGAAACCGCCGCACGACGATGGGCGCCACCAGCGCGGGCTGGCGCGCCGCCGGCGCGGCCTGCGGGGGAGCCGCGCCCGCCGGTCCGGCGAGCGCGAGCAGCGGAAGAAGCAGCCAGCGTGACATGCCGCTGCGGTACGACGCCGCGTGGATCAGGGCAATCGCCGCTTGCGCCGGGTGTGACCGCTCATCCCGCCTTGGGCGTGGTCGGCGCGACGGCGTTGATCGTCGCCACGCCCTGCGCATTGATCGACACCACCCATGGCGTGCCGTCCTCACACGTCGCCACCCAGCTCGGATTGCCCTGGATCGCCGGCCCGGCGACCGAGCGCGTCACGCCCTGGCACGCGCGCCCGGCATCGGTGATCGCGCGGAACAGCACGCCATTGCGCTCATTCTCGTTCATCTTGTCGATCGCCGCCAGATAGTTGGCGCTGGCGGCGTTGTTGGTCGCGGCGGCCTGCGTTTCGCTGCTCCCCTTCGAGCCGCACGCAGCGAGCGACAGCGGCAGGATGGCGGCGATCACGACTTGGCGAAGCATGGATGAACCCTTCGACGATTGATGCGCAGGCTTAACGACTTTCCGTGCTTCGGGTTGCGCGGCACGCTGCTATGATGATGGCTCAGGGTGGCGAGCCATGGAGTGGGTGATGCGTACACGGCGGTCGATCGGGCTGGTGGCGGCGCTGGCGATGCTAGCGTCGTGCGGGGGCGGCGACGGCGGTGGAACGACGCAGGCGGGCACCGCCAGCGGCGGCGGCGGGGGCGGCACCACCGGCGGCGTGAGCAACCCCACCAATGGCTGTTCCCTGCGCGCGCGGCAGGATTGGGTGCTGGCGCAGATGAACGAATGGTATCTGTTCCCCGATCTGCTGCCGACCAACGTCGATCCGGGCAATTACCCCTCCGTCTCCGCCTATCTCGACGCGCTGACCGCGACGGCACGGGCCCAGCGCAAGGACCGCTTTTTCACCTATCTCACCTCGGTCGCGCAGGAGCGCGCCTATTACCAGTCGGGCGCGACCGCCGGGATCGGCATCCGGCTGGCGTTCGACGGCAGCAACCGGCTGCTCGTGAGCGAGGCGTTCGAGGGTGCCCCCGCGCTGACCGCCGGGATCGATCGCGGCGCGGAGATCCTCGGGATCGGCTACAATCGCGACACGATCCGTTCGATCACCGATATCCGAACCGCCGGGGGCGATGCGGCGATCGACACCGCGCTCGACACCTCCACCCCGGGCACGACGCGCGTGCTGCGCATCAGCGATGCCAGCGGCACCCGCGACGTCACCGTCACCAGCAGCAATTACGCGCTGTCGCCCGTCTCCAGCCGTTATGGCAGCAAGGTGATCGACGATAACGGGCGCAAGGTCGGCTACGTCAACTTGCGCACCTTCATTGACACCGCCGACGATCAGTTGCGCAGCGCGTTCGCGACGTTCCGTGCGCAGGGGATCACGCAGGTGATCGTCGATCTGCGCTATAACGGCGGCGGACTGCTCTCCACCGCGGAGACGTTCACCGACCTGCTCGGTGCGAACCGTTCCACCAACGACGTGCAGGCGTACACCACCTTCCGCACGTCGAAGTCGGCGCAGAACCAGACGCGCCGCTTCGCGTCCGAAGCGCAGGCGATCGCGCCGACGCGCATCGCCTTCATCGGCACCGCGCAAACCGCCTCGGCCAGCGAATATGTCATCAACGCGCTGATCCCGTACCTCCACGCCGATCTCGCGCTGGTCGGCAGCAACACCTATGGCAAGCCGGTGGGGCAAATCGCGGTCGACAACCCGTCATGCAGCGACGACCGGCTTCGCGTGATCGCCTTCGCGCTCCAGAATGCGGCGCGACAGGGCGATTATTACGACGGCCTCGCCACCAAGGTGGAGACGAGCTGCGCCGCGAGGGACGATTATTCCCGTCAGCTGGGCGACGTGAACGAGACGTCGGTGCGCACCGCGCTCGACTGGCTGGCGGGTCGTGGCTGCTCGCGGATCGGCGCCAGCGCCTCGGCGGAGCGCACCAGCGGGTTGTTCGCCGACGCGCGGCGCCCGGTCCTGGCGACGAACCCGACCGCGGCGCAACGCGATCTGCCGGGGCTTTATTGATCCCCGGTCGCGCCTGCCCCTAGTCCTTCCAGCCCCAATAGAGCTGGGCCGGGGGCACATTCCACCATTCCATGTCGTGGTCGATGCGCATGAAGTGCGGCGCGATGAAATCGCGCACCTTCGGGCTGAACTGATAGACCAAGAACGCGCCGCCGGGGCGGATCACGCGCTGCGTCGCCGCCGCGATCGCGGGGCCGACACCATCGGGCAGCGTCGAGAACGGCAGCCCCGACAACACGTAATCGGCGGCGTCATGGCCGTGATCGGCGACGATCTTCTCCACATCGGCGGCCGAGCCGTGCACCGCGACGAAGCGCGAATCGGTGATCGTATGGTCGAGATAGCGGATGAAATCGGCGTTGGTGTCGATCGCGATCAGCATCGCGTCGGGCGCCATCCGCTCCAGGATCGGGCGGCAGAAGGTGCCGACGCCGGGGCCGTATTCGACGAACAGCTTGCAATTCGCCCAGTCGACCGGGCCCAGCATCTTGGCGATCAGCCGGTCTGACGACGGGATGATCGAGCCGACCATGACCGGGTGCTTCAGGAAGCCGGTGAAGAACATCTGCCACGGTCCGGGTACGCCGGCGGCTTTGCTGCGGTCGCGCCGCACGGCGTCGGTGGAACTGGTCATGTGGAAAAAACGGCTCCCGAACCCTTGGTAAGATGGCGCTTTCGCGTCATCGGCATGACGAACGCCCGCACAGGCGAAGCGGTTGCCATAGCTTGGTTGCGCGCGGCCCCCAAGCGCCTAATCGAGATTGCGGTGCGACAGGAGGATTGAGCGGCGACATGCGACCGGAACGGAACAGCCACTTCGCGCTGATGTTCGCCGTGATGCTGACGATCGCGGCGGGCAACACCGCGCTGCAATCGGTGCTGCCCGCGCTCGGCCGCTCGCTGGGGGTGCGCGATGCGGAGGTGGCGCTGGCCTTTTCCGTCTCCGCGCTGATCTGGGTCGCCGCCGCGCCGTTCTGGGCCAATCGCTCCAACCGGCATGGGCGGCGCGCGATGATCCTGCTCGGGCTCGGCGGCTTCTCGACCAGCCTGCTGCTGTGCGGATCGTTTCTGGTCGCGGGGATCAACCACTGGATCGGCGGGACGGCAGCGTTCCTGTTCTTCATCCTGGGCCGCGTGATCTATGGCGCGACCGGCGCCGCCGCGCCGCCCGCGGTGCAGGCGCTGGTCGTGGGCAGCACGACGCGCGAGGAGCGCACGCGCGCGCTGACGCTGCTCGCCTCCGCCTTCGGGCTGGGGACGATCCTGGGGCCGGCGCTCGCGCCCTATCTGACGCTGGGCGCGCTCGGCGGGGTGGAGATCGGGCTGGCGGGGCCGGCGTTCGTCTTCGCCGCGTTCGGCATCGGCATGTTCGTCGCGACCCGGCGGCGGCTCCCCGACGATCGCGGTCTGTCGGGCGAGGCGCATGGCGCGGCCAACGCCTATCCCTCGATCGGGGGGCAATCGTCCGGCGCGAGCATCACCGCCGCGATCGCCGCGCGCAGCACGACGCGGATCGGGATGTTCGATGCCCGCATCCGCGCGTGGATGATCGCCGGGCTGGTGATGGTCCATGCGCAGGCGATGACCGGGCAGACGATCGGCTTCCTCGTGATCGACCGGCTGGGCGTGCCGCCCGAACAGGCGCTGGGCGCGACCGGGCTGGTGCTGATGATGGGCGCCGGCGCGTCGCTGCTGGCGCAATGGGGATTGATCCCGCTGCTCAACCTGCGCCCGCGCGCACTGGTGCTGGTCGGGCTGGCGCTGGCGGCGGCGGGGACGCTGCTGACCGGCCGGGCGACCACGCTGCCGTCGATCGCGACCGCCTATGCGCTGGCGAGCCTGGGGTTCGGCTTCGTGCGGCCGGGGTTCACCGCGGGGTCGAGCCTGGCGGTCGGCGCGGACCTGCAGGCGTCGGTCGCGGGCAAGGTGACCAGCGTCAGCGGCGCGGGGTTCGTGCTAGGCCCGTCACTGGGGGTGGCGCTGTACGGGGTGGCGCATCCGCTGCCCTATACGGCGGCGGGGGTGGCGTGCGCGGTGCTGCTGGTGTTTGGGTGGAAGATGTTGCGCGATTGATGGGTTCACGCGGAGGCGCGGAGGCGCAGAGAGTATGCGCCGCAGGCAACCTCACCCGCTCACAACCGGCGTCGTGGAGTGAGACACGAAAGCCAGCCTGCGGCGCAACCTCTCTGCGCCTCCGCGCCTCCGCGCCTCCGCGCCTCCGCGCCTCCGCGTGAACCTCTTACGTTCGGGACGCGAGCGTCAGACCTCCTTGCCGCCCGGTCGCGCCGTCAACTGCCCGGGGGAGATGAAGCCGATCGGCTGGATCGCATTCGCCTCCTGCTTCAGCCGCGCGGCCATCTGCTCATATTCGCGCTCCACCTCGGGCGTCACGCTCGCACGGCTCTCGGTCAGCGCGCGCTCGAAATGCGCCATGCGCACCTCGCGCAGATCCAGCGATTCGCGCAGCGCGATCAGGCCGGCGCGGCGCACCACGTCCTCCAGATCGGCGCCCGTGAACCGCTCCGCACGGTCGGCGATCGCGTCGAGATCGACATCGGCGGCCAGCGGCATCTTCTGCGTCTGGATATCCAGGATCCGGCGCCGCCCCGCCGCATTCGGCACGCCGACATAGACCAGCTCGTCGAACCGCCCGGGCCGCAACAGCGCAGGATCGACCAGATTGGGCCGGTTCGTCGCGCCGATCACCACCACCGACTGGAGTTCCTCCAGCCCGTCCATCTCGGCGAGGATCGTGTTGACCACCCGCTCGGTCACCTGCGGCTCACCCATCCCGCCGCCGCGCGCCGGCACCAGCGAATCGAGCTCGTCGATGAAGATCACCGTCGGCGCCACCTGGCGCGCGCGCTGGAACAGCCGTGCGATCTGCTGCTCGCTCTCGCCATACCATTTGCTCAGCAGGTCGCTGGACTTGGTGGCGATGAAGTTCGCCTGCGCCTCGCGCGCCACCGCCTTGGCGAGCAACGTCTTGCCGGTGCCCGGCGGGCCATAGAGCAGGAAGCCCTTCGCCGGCCTGATCCCCAGTCGCCGGAACGCATCGGGGTTCTTCAGCGGCAGCTCGACGCCTTCCTTCAGCCGCATCTGCGCGTCGTCCAGTCCGCCGACATCGGACCAGCGCGTCGTCGGCGCCTGCACCATCACCTCGCGCATCGCGCTCGGCTGGACGCGCTTGAGCGCCTCGGTGAAGTCCTCGCGCGTCACCGCCAAGGTGTCGAGGACGTCGGCCGGGACGGTGCGATCCTCCAGGTTCAGCTTCGGCATGATCCGCCGTACCGCCTCGATCGCCGCCTCACGGGTCAGCGCCGCCATGTCCGCGCCGACGAACCCGAACGTCATCCGCGCCAGCTCGTCGAGATCGACGTGGTCGCCCAGCGGCATGCCACGCGTGTGGATGCCCAGGATCTCGCGCCGCCCGCGCTCGTCGGGGACGCCGACGATGATCTCGCGGTCGAATCGGCCCGGACGCCTGAGCGCCTCGTCGATCGCCTCGGGGCGGTTGGTCGCGGCGATCACCACCAGATTGGCGCGCGCCTCCAGCCCGTCCATCAGCGTCAGCAATTGCGCGACGACGCGCTTCTCCGCCTCGCCCGAGACCTGCCCGCGCTTCGGCGCGATCGAGTCGATCTCGTCGATGAACACGATCGACGGGGCGGCCTTGCTCGCCTCCTCGAACACGCTGCGCAGCCGCTGCTCCGACTCGCCATAGGCCGATCCCATGATCTCCGGCCCGTTGATGAGGAAGAATTGCGCGTCCGATTCGTTGGCCACCGCGCGCGCCAGCCGCGTTTTGCCGGTGCCGGGCGGGCCATGGAGCAGCACGCCCTTGGGCGGATCGACGCCCAGCCGCTGGAACAGCTCGGGATAGCGCAGCGGCAGTTCGACCATCTCGCGCAACTGGTCGATCGTGCTCGCCATGCCGCCGATGTCGTCATAGGTGACGTCGGCACGCCGCGCCGCCTGCGGCTCCTCATATTCGGCGCGCAGCTCGACCTCGGTCGATTCGTCGATATGCACGACGCCCTTGGGGCTGGCCGAGACGACCAGCAGGCGGATTTCCTGCAGCGCATAGGCGGGCGCGTTGACGTAGCGCTCCATGCCCGGCGGCATGTTCTGCACGCGCTGGTGCCCGGCGGTCGCGACGATATCGCCCGCGCACAACGGACGCCCGAAAAAGGTGCGCTTCAGCGCGTTGGTCGATCCCTGCAACCGCAGATTCTGTTGCGCGGGGGCGAAGACCACGCGGGTCGCGGGCTTCGAATCGGCACGGCGGACCTCGACGAAATCGCCCGACCCCACGCCGGCATTGGCGCGCTGCAACCCGTCGATCCGGACCAGCTCCAGCCCTTCGTCCTCGACATACGGGCCGATCGCGCGCGCCGGCGTCGTCTTCTTCCCGACGATCTCCACCACGTCGCCGTCGGTGATCCCCAACGCCGCGAACACCGCGCGCGGCAGGTGCGCGACGCCGCGCCCGCTATCCTCCGGCCGCGCGTTCGCGACCTGCAACCTCACCAGTTTCTCGTCGGCATCCGCCATATCGATCCTTTCGCGGCTTGCAGCCGAGCGCAGGAGATAGGGCGCCGGTTCCGCATTGCGAGCCGCGCGATCATCGGCCGGACACGAAAAAAAAGGCCAGCCCCAAGGGGCCGGCCGTTTGAAGTTTTTAGGAGAGGATGCCTGAAAGGCCCGCCCTATGTGCCGTCGGTCCGGCTTGTTCGCAAGTGCGAAATGGTAGCGCTACGATTGCATTTTGAGCAACTGACCCGACGATTCTGGTTGCACCAGCGACCGGATGTTGCATGATGCGCCGCAATAGCCATATCGGACCAGTCCCGGACCTGCCATGCGTCGGCTTCCGCCCCTCACCGCGATCGAGGCCTTCGTGGCCGTCGCCCGGCTCGGCTCGATCAAGGCCGCGGCGCAGGAACTCGCGCTGTCGCCGCCGGCACTTAGCCGCCGTATCCAGACGCTTGAGCGCTTCATCGCGCGTCCGCTGTTCGATCGGCGGCATCAGGCGATGGTGCCCAACGCCGACGGAGAACGATTGCTGGCGGCAATCGCCCCCGCATTGGACGGCATGTCCGACGCGATCGAGGGAATGACGAGCGGCAACGACGTGCTGCGACTGCGACTCGGCGTCTTGCCGCTCTATGCGTCGCAACGCCTGTTCCCGCGACTCGGCGAGTTGCGCGCCGCGCATCCCGAGCTGCATCTGGATATCGACACCGGCGGCAACGCCCTGGCGCGACTCGGCGAGGGGCTGGACGCGGTGATCGTCGTCGCGCGCGATATCGACCCGATGCTGTACGCGGAGCGGCTGGACCGCAACATGGTCTATCCGATCGGCGCGCGCGCGCTGCTGGATGGCCCCCGCCCGCTGCGCGATCCCGAACAGATGCGCCAGCACAGCGTGCTGCTGCATCGCGACATGCCCGATACGTTCGCGGCGTGGAGCCAGGCGGCGGGGCATCCCGGCATGGAGCCGGTCGCGATCGATTATTTCGATACCGGCGTGCTGATCCTGGAGGCCGCCGCGCAGGGGCTGGGCGTCGCCTTCATGCACGAGAACCACTTTCAGGATGCGAACGACCCGCGGCTCGTGCGGCTGTTCGACATCGATGTGACCAGCCCGTACAGCTATTGGTTCGCCTGCCGTCCGCGCGCGTTGCAGACCAAGCCGGTCAAGATCTTCCGCGACTGGCTGATCCGCACGCTGCGCGAAGGCTGAGAGCCAATCCGGAAACCAAGCGCCTCCAGCGCATTTCCAAACAGCCACTGAGGGCACCCCGCCCCGCCGGTGCGGCGAGGCGGGTGCGCCGGATCAGGACGCCTTCATCGTCACGATCTTGCCCGGGTTCGCGGGCGGCTCGCCCTTGGGCAGCGCGTCGATCAGGTCCATGCCCTCGGTCACTTCGCCCCACACGGTGTACTGGCCGTCGAGGAAGCGGGCGTCGTCGAAGCAGATGAAGAACTGCGAATTCGCCGAATTCGGGTCCATCGTCCGTGCCATCGAGCAGGTGCCGCGCACGTGCGGCTCCTTGTTGAATTCCTGCTTCAGGTTCGGCTTGGTCGATCCGCCGGTGCCATTGTGGTTTCCGCCATCGCCGCCCTGCGCCATGAAGCCGGGGATCACGCGGTGGAACGGCACGCCGTCGTAAAAGCCTTCATTGGCGAGTTCGGCGATTCGCGCGACATGCTCGGGCGCTAGGTCGGGGCGGAGCTTGATCGTCACGTCGCCGCCGTCCAGCGTCATCGTCAGCGTCGAATAGGTATCGGTCACGGGCAGTTCCTTTCTTGCCGTATGCGCGCGCCCCTATCGGTCCGGCGCCCGGCTGGCAAATGCGCGACGCCTTCGCTAGGTGCCGGGGGTCGACGCGAAAAGGGAGCCGGCAGATGAGCGAGACCGAGCTGCGCGACGCCTATGACGATCAGGACGATCGCGCCGAGGACCGGCTGGATGAGGACGACCGGCTGAAGCCCGAGTTCGTCCGCGCGGTGATCGACGCGGTGCAGGCCGGCGACGTGGCCGAGGCGCATGCGCTGGTCGAGCCGCTCCACCCCGCCGACATCGCCGATCTGTTCGAGCTGACGCCCGAGGATTGCCGCCGCGATCTGGCCGCCGCGATCAGCGACCTGCTCGACGCCGACGTCTTCGCGGAGATGAACGACTATGTCCGCGAGGCGCTGATCGATGCGCTCGACGCACGACAGGTCGCGGACATCGCGAGCGAACTCGACACCGACGATGCGGTCGCGATCATCGAGGATCTGGAGCCCGAGGACCAGCGCGAGGTGCTCCGCGCGATGGAGCCCGACGATCGCGCCGCGATCGAGGAAGCGCTGTCCTATCCCGAGGAATCCGCCGGACGCCTGATGCAGCGCGACCTGGTCGCGGTGCCCGAGCATTGGACGGTCGGCGACGTGCTCGACTATCTGCGCGGCGACGAGACGCTGACCACGGATTTCTGGGAAATTTTCGTCGTCGATCCGACGCACGAGCCGGTCGGCACCTGCTCGCTCAGCTGGATCCTGCGCACCCCGCGCAGCATCGCGATCGCCGACGTCATGCAGCGCGAGCAGACGCTGATCCCGGTCGACATGGACCAGGAAGAAGTGGCGCTGCGCTTTCAGAAATACGCGCTGATCTCCGCCGCCGTCGTCGATGGATCGGGGCGGCTGGTCGGCATGATCACCGTCGACGACGTCGTCCACATCATTCAGCAGGAGGCGGGCGAGGACGCGCTGCGGCTGTCGGGCGCGGGCGAAGGCGACATCAACGAGCCTGTCCGGCTGACCGTGCGCACGCGGCTGATGTGGCTGCTCATCAACCTGCCGACCGCGATGATCGCCGCCACGGTGGTCGGGCTGTTCGACGAACGCATCGCGCGCTTCGCGGTGCTGGCGCAATTGATGGGGATCGTCAGCGGGATGGGCGGCAATGCCGGCACGCAGACGCTGGCGGTCGTCGTGCGCGCGTTGGCCACCAACCAGCTCACCGGATCGAACACGCTGCGCATGATCTGGCGCGAGCTGCGCATCGCCGCCAGCAATGGCGTCGGGCTCGGCCTGCTGGTCGGCGCCGGATCCTATCTGTGGTTCGGCAATCCGGCGCTGTCGATCGTGTTCGCGCTGGCGCTGTTCATCAACAACATCGTCGCCGGGCTGGCGGGCGTGCTGGTGCCGGTGACGCTCGATCGCTTCGACATCGATCCGGCGGTCGCCTCCTCGGTGTTCGTGACGACGTGCACCGATTCGCTGGGGTTCTTCACCTTCCTCGGCCTCGCCGCGTTGTGGGGACTCGGCGGATAAAGGCCGTCATGGCGCGCGTCGCGAAGCAATCCAGGGCGTCACGCAGCGGACTCTGGATGGCGTCGCGACGCTCGCGGTGACGAAGGGGATTACCGCTCCCGCGTGGCCGCGAAGGTCACCTTGGGATAGCGGTCCTGCACATAGCCGACCTCCCATGCGCTCTTGGCGAGGAACACCGGATTGCCGTCGCGATCCTTCGCCATCGCCGCGCGGTTCAGGTCGGTGAAGTTCTTCAGCTCCGCCGGATCCGCCGCCGAGATCCAGCGCGCGGTGTCGAACGGCGCCGGCTCCAGCCCCGCCGCGACCTTATACTCCGCATCCAGCCGGCTGAGCAGCACGTCGAGCTGGAGCTGCCCGACGACCCCGATGATCCAGTTGCTGCCGATCTCGGGATAGAAGACCTGCGTCACCCCCTCTTCGGCCATGTCGTCCAGCGCCTTGCGCAACTGCTTGGTCTTGGTCGGATCCTTGAGCGCGACGCGGCGCAGGATTTCGGGCGCGAAATTCGGCAGCCCGGTGAAGCGCACGTCGGCCTTTTCCGACAGCGTGTCGCCGACGCGCAGCGTGCCGTGGTTGGGAATGCCGATGATGTCGCCGGGATAGGCCTCGTCCGCCACCTCGCGGTTCTGCGCGAAGAACAGGATCGGGGAATGAACCGCGATCGGCTTGCCGTGCCCGGTCGGGGTCAGCTTCATGCCGCGCTTGAACGTGCCCGAACACAGCCGCATGAACGCGATCCGGTCGCGATGCTGCGGGTCCATATTGGCCTGCACCTTGAAGACGAAGCCGGTGACTTCCTTCTCCTCCGGGGCGACCGGCGCCGGCTCGGCGGGTTGCGGGCGCGGCGGGGGCGCATAGTCGCTGAGCGCCGCGATCAGGTCGGCGGGGCCGAAGTCCTTGAGCGCGGAGCCGAAATAGACCGGGGTGAGGTCGCCGTTGCGATACGCCTCGGCATCGAACGCGGCATAGCCGGCCTGCGCCAGTTCGATCTCCTCGGCGACCTCCGGGGGCAGCGTCGGCTCATCCTCGACCTTGCCCTGAAAGGTGCGGCTGTCGCCCTCGGGGCGCGCGATTCGGTTGGTCGCCAGGTTCAGGATCCCCTCGAACGTGCCGCCCATCCCGACCGGCCAAGTCATCGGGCAGACGTCGAGCGCCAGCACGTCGGCGATCTCGTCGAGCAGTTCGAAGGTCGGGCGCCCCTCGCGATCGACCTTGTTGACGAAGGTGATGATCGGCACCGAGCGCAGGCGGCATACCTCGAACAGCTTGCGCGTCTGCGCCTCGATCCCGCGCGCCGCGTCGATGACCATGATCGCCGAATCGACCGCGGTCAGCGTGCGATAGGTGTCCTCGCTGAAATCCTCGTGCCCCGGCGTGTCGAGCAGGTTGAAGGTCACGCCGCCGCTCTCGAACGTCATCACGCTGGAGGTGACCGAGATCCCGCGCTGCTGCTCGATCTTCATCCAGTCCGACCGCGCGCGGCGGTTCGCGCCGCGCGCCTTCACCTCACCCGCGAGATGGATCGCACCGCCGAAGTACAGCAGCTTCTCGGTGAGCGTCGTCTTGCCCGCGTCCGGGTGGGAGATGATCGCGAAGGTACGGCGGGGGGAGGTCATCGGGATTCCAGCGGTTCAGGATGTGCCGCGCATGCGGCCATGTGTCGCGCGCGGTAGCAGGATGACGACGGCAGCGACAGGGGGCGCCGCGCACCCGCACGGCCACCTCGCCGACGGGGTTCGCGCCCGAAACGACAACGGCCCGCCCGGCGATATGCCGGACGGGCCGCGTGTCGGTTACGAGGAAGACGTGGCTTAGCTGCCCGACTCGAGATTTACCGCCGCATACTTGCCGCGACGATCGACCTCGATCTCGAACTGCAGGCGATCGCCCTCGTTCAGCGTCGGCATGCCGGCGCGCTCGACCGCCGAGATGTGCACGAACGCATCCGGCTGGCCATCGTCGCGCTGGATGAAGCCGAAGCCCTTCATCGCGTTGAAGAACTTGACAGTGCCCGTCGCCTTCTCACCGGTCAGCTGACGCTGCGGCCCACCGGCGCCGCCGGCGCGCGGGCCACGGTCGCCACCGCGATCACCGAAGCCACCCTCACGCGGGGGCGCACGATCGGTGACCGGCATCGGCTCGCCGTCGATCTTCAGATCGGTCGCCGAGACGCGACCGCCACGGTCGACCAGCGTGAAGCCGAGCGGCTGACCCTCGGCCAGGCCCGACAGGCCCGCCTGCTCGACCGCCGAGATGTGCACGAACACGTCCTCGCCGCCATCGTCGCGGACGATGAAGCCGAAGCCCTTCTGACCGTTGAAGAACTTGACCACGCCGGTGCCTTCGCCGACGACCTGCGGGGGCATGCCGCCACCGCCGCCGAAGCCGCGACCACCGCCGCCGCCACCGCCGAAGCCGCCACCGCCGCCACGGAAACCACCGCCGCCGCCGCCGCTGAAGCCGCCGCCGCCACCGCCGAAGCCACGACCGCCGCCGAAGCCGCCGCCGCGATCCTCAAAGCCGCCACCGAAGCCGCCGCCGCCGAAGCCGCCGCCGAAATCGTCACTGCCGCCGCCGAAACCATCGCGCTTGTCGCGCCCACGCCCGCCGCGATTTCCGCGGCCGCCCTTGTCGTAACCCATAACCCTGTTCGTCTTCCCGGTCCGCCCGAACACTTCCACCAGGGCCACGCGCAGGACGGCGAACGCGGCTCCCCTGGGCGCATGACCTACTGCGCCGCAACCGCCCCCATAGACCATCTCGCGCCATCCTGCGAATCGTTTTGCGCATCTTTTCGAACGAAGGCCGTGGTTTGCCGCAAACCGGTCGCATTGCTGCCACGTTCCGTCGTGTGACGGGTCGGGCGCAGGAAGCGATTGAGCCGCGCGGGCGGCGTCGCTACAGGCTGGATATGGCTGTATATCTGCATGAGGAAGACCTGCCGGGCGATGTGTTCGCCCCCGGCGCCGCGATCGCGGTCGATACCGAGACGATGGGGCTCATCACCCCGCGCGACCGGCTGTGCCTGGTCCAGTTGTCCGATGGCGGCGGCGACGAGCATCTCGTGCGCTTCTCGCCGGGCAGCGACTATGCCGCGCCGGTGCTGCGCGCGATTCTCGCCGATCCGGCGCGGCTGAAGCTCTATCACTTCGGGCGGTTCGATATCGCCGCGTTGCGTCACTATCTGCGCGTCGTGGCGGCACCCGTCTATTGCACCAAGATCGCGTCGCGGCTGGTGCGTACCTATACCGATCGCCACGGATTGAAGGAGCTGGTGCGCGAATTGCTGGGTCAGGACATCTCGAAGCAGCAGCAGTCGTCGGACTGGGGCGGCCCGGTGTTGAGCGATGCGCAGCGCGACTATGCCGCCTCCGACGTCCGCTATCTGCATCGCCTGAAGGAGGAACTCGATCGCCGCCTGGCGCGCGAGGGCCGCACCGCGCTGGCGCAGGCGTGCTTCGATTTCCTGCCGGCGCGCGCCGAGCTGGATCTGGCGGGCTGGCCAGAGGTGGACATCTTCGCGCATGTCTGACGTCGCGCTGCGCGTCCGGTCCGAACGGCAACGCTGGGCGCAGCCCGGCGGGCGGCACGATCGCGTCATCGCGATCGCCAACCGCCTGTTGCCCGTCTCGATCGGCGTGCTGTTCGCGTTCCTGGTGATGGCGCCCCTGACGATGGGCGGCGACGCGTCGTTCGTGCTCGACAAGAACCGCGTCGAGGTCGCCAAGGAGCGGATGAAGCTCCAGCAGGCGCGCTATCGCGGCACCGATGCCAAGGGGCAGCCGTTCGAGCTGGACGCGGGATCGGCGGTGCAGAAGAGCTCGTCCGAACCGATCGTGCGCATCGCCGACATGGCCGCCGCGATCCGCCTGTCGGACGGGCCGGCGACGCTCGCCGCGCCCACCGCGCGCTACGACATGGATACCGAGCGCGTCGACGTGAACGGTCCGATCAAGGTGCGCGGTCCCAACAATTACACGCTCGACACCGACAATGCGGTGGTCGACCTGAAGTCGCGCCGCCTGCAATCCACCGGCCCGGCGACCGGCACCGTGCGCCAGGGCACGTTCCGCGGCGACCGGATGAGCGCCGACCTGGAGTCGCGCACCGTCACGCTCGACGGCAATGCGCGCTTGCGGTTCACCCCGAGAAAATAGAGAAGCCTCGCCATGTCGCGCCTAGCCGCCCTCGTCCTGCTCTCGCTCGCCACCGTCCCGGCGGCGGCGCAGACGCGTCACGACACCGGCGCGCCGATCGATTTCGGCGCCGACCATATCGAGCTTCAGGATCGCGCGAACCGCGCGGTGCTGTCCGGCAACGTCAAGGTGCGGCAGGGCGAGATGACGCTGACCGCACAGCGCATGACCGTCGCCTACACCGGCCAGGTGATCGACGGGAATCCGCAGGTGTCGCGGCTGGACGCCAGGGGCGGGGTGACGGTGACCCGGCCCGACCAGACCGCGCGCAGCCAGTTCGGCGTCTACGACCTCAATCGCCGCGTCATCACCATGTTGGGATCGGTGCGGCTGACGCAGGGCGGCAACACGATCAACGGCGGGCGGCTGACGATCAACCTGGATACCGGGCGCGCGGTGATCGACGGATCGTCGGTGGCGGGCGGCGGCACCGGCAATGGCGGCGCCGTCACCCCGGCGCCGAACGGACGCGTCACGGGCACCTTCTCGGTGCCGAAGCGCAACTGATCGCGATGGTCGGCGCGCCAGGGGGTTCCCGTCGCCACGCGCATCATGCATGAATCCTGCCAACATCCGGGCGTTAGCGGCGCGTTAACCCCGTTCTGCGAGGGCCGATCACGATGGACAGCATGACTTCGACGCTGGATCGCGACGCGCTGAACCGCGTGACGCCGATTCACGAGGCGGAGCTCGGCAACGGGCTGCAGGTCGTGTCGATCGCCAAGAGCTACGACAAGCGCGTGGTGCTTACCGACGTGTCGGTGACAGTGGGGCGCGGCGAGGTGATCGGGCTGCTGGGGCCGAACGGCGCGGGCAAGACGACCTGCTTCTATTCGGTGATGGGGTTGGTGAAGCCCGATTCGGGCCGCATCATGCTGGACGGCGACGATATCACCGGGCTGCCGATGTACCGCCGCGCGATCCTGGGGCTGGGTTATCTGCCGCAGGAGACGTCGATCTTCCGCGGGCTGACGATCGAGAAGAACATCCTGACCGTCCTCGAGCTGGCCGAGCCGGACGCAGCGGCGCGTGCCGACAAGCTGGAGAAGCTGCTGGGCGAATTCGGCCTGACGCGGCTGCGCGACGCGCCCGCGATGGCGCTGTCGGGTGGCGAGCGGCGCCGTGCCGAGATCGCGCGCGCGCTGGCCGCCGATCCGTCGATCATGCTGCTGGACGAGCCGTTCGCCGGGATCGATCCGATCTCGATCGCGGATATCCGCAACCTCGTCTGCCAGCTCAAGGATCGTGGGATCGGGGTGCTCATCACCGACCACAACGTCCGCGAGACGCTCGACATCGTCGACCGCGCCTACATCATCTACGACGGCAAGGTGCTGTTCACGGGCAGCCCGGAGGAGCTGGTGCGCGACGAAAACGTCCGCCGCCTGTACCTGGGCGAGGATTTCGCGCTGTAGGTCATGAGCGCGGGGGGCATCCTTCCTCTCCCGTCTCGCCCGCGCCGCCGGGGCGCGCCCGCATGAGTCTCGCCCCGCGCCTCGATCTGCGCCAGTCGCAATCGCTGGTGATGACGCCGCAGCTCCAGCAGGCGATCAAGCTGCTGGCGCTCAGCAACCTGGAGATCGAGGGCGTCATCGCCGAGGAGCTGGAGCGCAATCCGCTGCTCGAAACCGCGCCGGCCGGCGACGATGCGCCCGAGCCGCTTCCCGTCGAGGCACCCGCGCGTGACGAGCCGGCGGGCGCCGACGAACTGGTGATCGCGGGCGAGGCGGCGGGCGAGGCGCTGGACGTCGATATCGCCGCCGAGCGGTTCGACGATTCGCCCTCCGACCACAGCGGCCTATCGTCGAGCGCCGCGCCCGCCAGCGGATCGGGCGAGGCGCCCGATCTCGACAGCTTCGCCGACACCAGCGAGAGCCTGGCCGACGTGCTGCTGATGCAGGCCGGCGCGACCTTCGCCGAGGCGGACCTGTTCATCGCGCGCGCGCTGATCGACCAGATCGACGAGGCGGGTTACCTCCGCGCCGCGATCGAGGACGTGGCCCGGCGCCTGGGCGTCGCGGAGGAGCGAGTCGCGCGCGTGCTGGCGACGGTCCAGACGTTCGAGCCGAGCGGGGTCGGCGCCCGGGATCTCGCCGAATGTCTGGCGATCCAGGCGCGGGAGGCGAACCGCTACGACCCGTGCATCGCACGGCTGCTCGACCATCTCGACCTGCTGGCACGCGGCGACCTGGCCCGGCTCAAGCGGCTGTGCCAGGTGGATGACGAGGACATGGCGGACATGATCCGCGAACTGCGCGGCTACGATCCCAAGCCCGGCTGCCGTTATGGCGGGGAGCCGCCCGCACCGGTGATCCCCGACCTGTCGGTCGCGCGCACCAAGCGCGGCTGGTCGATCGAGCTGAACCCCGCCACGCTGCCGCGCGTGCTGGTCAACACCGGCTATCACGCCGAACTGGCCAGCGGCGCGCAGGACAAGGCGGGCAAGGCGTGGCTGGCGGATCGGCTGGCCAGCGCCAACTGGCTGGTCAAGGCGCTCGACCAGCGGCAGCGCACGATCGTGCGCGTCGCGACCGAGATCGTGCGCCAGCAGGAGGCGTTCTTCCTGAAAGGGGTCGCACATCTGCGCCCGTTGACGCTGCGTCAGGTCGCGGAGGCGATCGACCTGCATGAATCGACCGTCAGCCGCGTCACCAGCAACAAATATCTCACCTGCGCGCGCGGGGTGTTCGAGCTGAAATACTTCTTCACGTCCGGGATCGCGGCCGCCGATGGCGGGGATGCGGTGTCGGCGGAAGCGGTGAAGAGCGCGATCCGCGCGCTGATCGCGGCCGAGGGCGATACGATCCTGTCCGACGACACCCTGGTCGAGCAACTGAACGCCAAGGGCTTCGACATCGCACGTCGCACCGTCGCCAAATATCGCGAGGCGATGGGGATCGGCAGCTCGGTGCAGCGCCGGCGCGCGCGCGCGTTGCAGCGCGCCTGACCGCGCAAGCCCTGCCCACCCAAGCCCTGCCCAGCCGAGGTTAGCCGACCGGCATCGACCGCCCGGTCGGCTCGCATTCCGCCATCGCCTTCTCCTCGCCCTCGTGGCGCGTCACGGGCAATTGCCCGCGCCGCCAGCCGCCGTGGCGATAGAAGGCGATCATCAACAGCATCGAGCCGACCGACCCCGCCGGGAAGCTCCACCAGATCGCATCCGCTCCCCAGGTCGGCCCCAGCCCCGCCGCCATCCCCAGCCGCAACGGGAACATCGCGACCGCCAGGATCACCAGCGGCCCGATCACCGCCCCGTTCGCGCGCACGGTGGCGGACAGCACCATCGACACGCCGAACAACACGAAGCTCCAGCCCGCGATCAGGTTGATGCGCGTGGCGATCGCCACCGCCGCCCCGTCCCGCCCCAGGAACAGCCACAGGATGTGGCGATCGAGCAGCGTCAGGATCGCGACCAGCCCGCCGGTCATTGCCAGGTTGGTGAGGATTCCGACGCGCGTGATCCGCCCCACCCGCTCCCACGCGCCCGCGCCGATGTTCTGCGCGGCCATCGCGCTGACCGCCGCGCCCACCGCCATCGCGGGCATCTGCACGTAGGTCCATAGCTGGTTGGCCGCGCCATAGGCGGCGGTGGTCGCGGTGCCGTGGCGATTGACCAGCCCGATCATCGCCAGCGCGGAGGTGGAGACGACCAGCATCTGCAACCCCATCGGCACGCCCTTCACCACGATCGTGCGCAGCAGCCCGGCATCGGGCAGCACATAGCGCCATTCCGCGCCGCGCAGCCGGATCGGCAGGTCGCGCGCATAGACATAGGCCAGCAGCGCGACCAGCGAGACGGTGTTGGCGATCAGCGTGGCGATCGCCGAACCCTCAATCCCCAGCGCCGGAATCGGCCCCGCGCCCCGGATCAGCAGCGGGTTCAACCCGACGTCGACTACCGAGCCGAGCGCCATGAACTTCAACGGCGTGATCGAATCACCCGTTCCGCGCAGCGCCATCGTCAGCAGCACGGCAAGAAATCCCGGCACCATCGCGACGAAGATCACGCGCAGATAGGCCAGCGCCAGCGCATAGACCTCCGCCGGGGTCGCCAGCAGCCGCAGGATCGCGGGCGCGGCGATCAGCCCGACGATCACCGTCGCCACCGACAAGGCGGTGAACAGCCCCAGCGAGGTGCCCAGCACCCGCCGCACCGCATCCACGTCGCGGCGGCCCATCGCCTGCCCGATCATGATCGTCGCCGCCATGCCGAACCCGAACACCGCCGCGATCAGCAGGAACATGATGATGTTGGCGTTGGTCGTCGCCGCCAGCGCGCGCTCGCCCAGGAATTGCCCGATCCAGATCGCGTTGATCGATCCGTTGAGCGATTGCAGGATGCTCGATCCCAGCGTCGGCAAGGCGAACAGCAGCAGCGTGCGCCCGATCGGGCCGCTCGTCAGATCCCGTTGCGGTGCACGCGCCATCCCAACCCCCTCGATTGCCTGGCGGATCTAGCGCAATCGCGGGGGCCGTGACAGCGCCCGGGAATCAACGTCCGTCGCGGGCGGGCGCACGGTCGTCGGGCGGCAGGCGGTCGCCATCGCGGTCGCGCAGGTCGTCGCCGGCGCGCTCCAGCGCCCTGCCCGTGCGGTCGCGCGCGGTGTCGGCATGGCGCCGCACCTCGTCCTCCAGCCGGTCCGACGCCTCCGATATGCGATCCGCCGCGCGGTCGATCTGCGCGGCGGCCAGCCCGTCGACGCGGTTGGTGACGTGATCCGCCAGCCGGTCGGTCAGCGTGTCGACGCTGTCGACGACGTTGTTCGACGCGCGCTCGATATCGGCGGCGATCGCGTTGCCGGTGCGCTCGGCATGATCCTCGGCGCGGTCCGAACAGGCGGCGAGCGCCAGCGCGGCCAGCGGGACGATCAGGGCAAGCGTCTTCATCATGTCTCTCCGTTGCGGTTCGCCAACGTCAATCCGCCAGCGCCCGGCTTTGTTGCGTCCCCGGCTTTCGCGTCAATGACCGCGCAGCGCGCGCCCGATCACGTCGAAGAACGCCCGGCTGCCCGGGCTGGTCGCGACGTCCCATTCGGGATGCCATTGCACCGCCAGCACCTCGGCCCCGCACGGGCGCGCGGCGATCGCCTCGATCACCTCGTCCTCGGTCGACCATGCCTCGATCGTCAGCCCGTCGCCCAGCCGCTCGATCGCCTGTTCGTGCGCGGAATGCACCGACAGCCGCCGCCGGCCAATCGCCGCCTCCAGCACGCCGCCCTCCGCCAGCCGCACGTCGTGGCGATGATCGAACAGCGTGGCATAATCCTGATGCTCCCACCCGCCGTTCAGGTGCCGCCCGCAGCATCGCTCGCCCGACAGCGTGCCGCCGAACAGCACGTTGATCTCCTGCATCCCGCGACAGATGCCGAACACCGGCTTGCCCGCGCGGATCATCGCGTCGGCCAACGAGAGCGCCACCTCGTCGCGTTCCGGATCGAGCACGCCGCCGCCGCGATCGTCGCGCGCGCCATAGCGGGTGGGCGCCACGTTCGAGCGCGATCCGGTGAGCAACAGGCCGTCGAGGCTCGCGCCCAGCGCGCGCGCGTCGGTCGCCGCCGCGATCGCGGGCACCAGCAGCACGCACGCCTGCGAGATGCGCGCCAGCGGCGCGACGAAGCGGCTCGCCACCACCTGCACCGGGCGCTGCACGGTTTCGTTGCAGCACAGCACCCCGATCACCGGCTTGCGCGCCTCAGTCATCGCGGTGCCGCCAGTCGACCGCGTCGTCCAGCACCCGCGCCTCGGGCTGCACCACCGTGTGTCCGGCGGGCACATCCTCCAGCAGCCACACGTTGCCGCCGATCATCGCGCCCCGCCCGATCGTCACCCGCCCCAGGATCGTCGTACCGGCATAGATCACCACATCGTCCTCCACGATCGGATGCCGGGCATAACGCGTGCGGGGCCGATCCGGATCATCGCCGCGCGGCGTGCGCGCGCCCAGCGTGACATGCTGGTACAGCCGCACCCGCGCCCCGATGATCGCGGTCTCGCCGATCACCACGCCGGTGCCGTGATCGATGAAGAACGACGGACCGATCGTCGCGCCGGGATGGATGTCGATACCGGTGCGCTCGTTGGCCAGCTCCGACAACAGCCGCGCCGCGATCGGCGCGCCCAGTTCGTACAGCGGATGCGCCAGCCGGTGATGCAGGCTGGCGATCGCGCCGGGATAGCACAGCAGGATCTCGTCGGTGCTGCGGGCCGCCGGATCGCCCAGGAACGCGGCCTCGACATCGCTGTCGATCAACTGCCGCACCTCGCCCAGCCCGGCGACGAACAGCCGCACGATCGTCGCCGGCTGGTCGCGATCGAAGGCGCCGCTGGTCGCCTCGGCCTGCCAATAGCCCAGCTCGGCGGCGACCGCGCGTTCCAGTTCCGTGGCCGCGGCGAGCAGCTTGGCCGCGACGAACCCGTCCTCCTCGCCCGGCGCTCCGCGGAATTGCCCCAGCCGCCGGGGATAGAGCGCGGCGGCGAGCAATGCGACCACCCGCTCCATCGCGTCGCGCGTCGGAAAGCTGGCGGGGTCGCGCCCCGCATCGTGCCGCGTGCGCCAGGCGCGCCGTGCCGCCCCAAGCGCCGCCACCGCCGCCGGCACCCCGCTGAAGTCGTTCATGCACCGTCCTTTCGCGGCGCATGATATCCGACTTCTCCGGTGGGTGTTGAAAGAAGCGCGCTACCCGCCCCAAAGCTCCGTTACTGTTCGTCGAACGGGCCGATCACCGTGCCGACGAAGCCGGTCGCGCGCGTGGTGCTGAGGAAACGCGTGTCGACCCCGGTGCGCAATGTGCGCGCCACGCCGCGCTGTGCATAATCGAACGCCATCGTCCCGCCATCGGCGCGGATCGTCAGCGTCACCGGCTGGTCCATGTCGACCGGCGCGGTCGCGACCAGCGTGTCGCGATCGGCATTGGCGCGCGTCCACAGCGCCACCACCGGGCGTCCCGCTTGCCGCGTCACCCCGAACAACAGCAAGGCGCGATCGTTCTGCACCGCCGCCAGCCCGGCGCGCGCGCCCTCCCGCGCCGGCGCGTAGCGCATCACCGTCGAGATCGTCGCGACATGATGCTGCTGGCGCCGCCCGACGAAGGCGGGGACTCCGTTCAAATCGCCGAACCGCGCGCCGGGGCGCAGTTCCAGCACGCCGTCCGCGACACGATAGAACGGTTCCTTGGGGGTGCGGATGCCGATCCACGGCAGCGCCAGGCGATCGCCCGCGAACGTATCGACATAGCCGAAGTCACCGCTGGTCGGCAGCGTCGGCGCCGCCCCGGCGGGCAGGTCCGGTCGCGGCGCGGCGAACGGGATCGGCTTTCCACGCGCGAGGATGTGCGGCCAGCCGCCCTTCCACGTCACGGGCAGCAGGAACGTCTCGCGCCCGATATTGTAGAGCCCGTCGCCATACGGACGCGTCGCCAGGAAGGTAGCCCACCATTGCCCGTTCTGCGTCTGCACCAGCTTGGCATGCCCCGCCGAGGTGACCGGATGCGCGCGGTCCGCCGGCAGGTCGCGCTGCGTCAGGATCGGGTTGCCGGCATAGGGAACGAACGGCCCGCGCAAGTGCCGGGAGCGGAACACGACCTGCGAATGGCGGTCGCCGGTGCCGCCCTCCGCCGCGGTCAGATAATACCATCCGTCCTTCTTCAGCAGATGCGGCCCCTCGATCCACACCGGCTTCGTCGCCAGATCGACGCCGCCGTTCACCAGTTGCGTGCTCTCGCCCATCATCTTGCCGGCGCGCCAGTCATATTCCTGCACCCAGATCGCGCGGTGCCCGTCGTAGCGCGGCGGCTCGGCGGGCGCGCGATTGTTGACGATGAAGGCGCGATCGCCCTCCCAGTGGATCGACGGATCGATCCCCTCGAACGGCAACCAGATCGGCTGCGACCACGGCCCCGCCGGATCGCGCGCGGTGATGACGAAATTGCCCCCGCACTCGACACAGGTGTTGACGATGTAGAAGGTGCCGGCGTGATACGAGATATCGGGCGCGAACACCGCCTGCGACACCCGCCGCCCGGTGAAGTCGAGCTGCGCCGGGCGATCGATCGCGTTGCCGATCTGCACCCAGTTCACCAGATCGGTCGAGCGGAACACCGGCAGGCCGGGAAAGTGCGCGAACGACGAATTCACGAGGTAGTAATCGCGGCCCACCCGCGTCACCGACGGATCGGGATAATAGCCGGACAGGATGGGATTGCGGTAATGCGCGGCGTCGGCCGTCACCTGTTCCTGGGCATGCCCGTCGTAGGAAAACCGCTCGAACCGCGCGACCTGCGCCTGCGCGACGCCACCCGCCAGCAGCGCACCGACGCCCAGCGCGATCCCGTACCGAGCCTTCGCCATATCCCTCTCCCGATGACCGTGCCGACCGATGCGGCTGTGCGCCAACCGTAGTCGGTAGCGCTATCATCTCAAGCACGAACCGGCGCGAGGATGACTCAGGTCATTGTGATGAGGGGAAAAGCTGGATGCCCGACAAGGACTCGAACCTTGATTGACGGAGTCAGAGTCCGCTCTCTTACCATTAGAGGATCGGGCACCAGCGGGGGGCCATTTATGGGTTGGACGGCGTCGTGTCAACGCCTGCCTTGCTCCTTGAACAGCGACTGTGTAGCGTCGGGCCCAAGCACCGGGGGGTCGCACGGGCGATCCCGGTCCGGAAGAGATGGAAAGTTGACGGCAATGGTGGATTACCCCGCCCAATTGCCGCGCCGGCAGGAAAGCACCCCTGCCCGTTCGGCACGACCCCAGCCGCGCCATGCGCGCGGCGCGCCCCGGCATTATGCCGCGCTGGATCTCGGCACCAACAATTGCCGCTTGTTGATCGCGCGTCCGCAAGGCGACGGCTTCGCGGTCGTCGACGCGTTTTCGCGAATCGTCCGGCTCGGCGAAGGACTGGCGCATAGCGGCGCGCTGTCGGACGCCGCGATCGAGCGCACGATCGCCGCGCTGCGCGTGTGCGCCGACAAGCTGAAGCGCCGCAACGTCACCCTCGCCCGCTCGGTCGCGACCGAGGCGTGTCGCCGCGCCAGCAACGGTGCCGCGTTCATCGCGCGCGTCCTGACGGAAACGGGCATCCATCTCGACATCATCTCGGCGGAGGAAGAGGCGCGGCTGGCGGTGCTCGGCTGCCACGCGCTGCTCGAACCCGGCACCGGCCCGGCGCTGGTCTTCGATATCGGCGGCGGCTCGACCGAGCTGGTGCTGGTGGATGCCGACACCACCGTGCCGCGCGTGCGCGACTGGCATTCGGCGCCGTGGGGCGTCGTCTCGCTGACCGAAAGCGCGGGCGGCGGCGGCACCGCCGAGGAGCGGGCCAGGGCCTATAAGCGGATGCGCGCGCTGGTGACCGAAAGCTTCGCGCCGTTCGCCGCGCGCCTGCCGCGCCCGGCCGGCGTGCCGCGGCTGCTCGGCACCTCGGGCACGGTCACGACGCTGGCCAGCGTCCACCTCGGGCTGGAGCGCTACGACCGCGCGCAGGTGGACGGATTGATCGCCCCCGCCGCCGCGATGCGCACGATCAGCCAGGAGCTTGCCGGCATGTCACTGGCGGAACGCGCGAAATTGCCGTGCATCGGGCGGGAGCGCGCCGATCTGGTCGTGGCCGGCTGCGCGATCCTGGAGGGGATTCTCGACCTATGGCCTGCCGAGCGGCTGGGCGTCGCCGATCGCGGGATTCGCGAGGGCATCCTGCGCCGCCTGATGGAGACCGGCGCATGAGGGGCGCCGGAGTCGGGCGGCAGCGGGTCAAGACCGCCAAGCGCCGTACCGCGCAATCGACGCGCTGGCTGGAGCGGCAGCTCAACGATCCCTACGTCCGCCGCGCCAAGGCGGAGGGCTATCGCAGCCGCGCCGCGTTCAAGCTGGTCGAGCTCGACGAACGGTTCGGGCTGCTGAAGGGCGTGAAGCGTGTGGTCGATCTCGGTATCGCGCCGGGCGGATGGAGCCAAGTGGTGCGGCGGCAGGCGCCCCAGGCCGCGATCGTCGGGATCGACCTGCTGCCCGTCGATCCGATCGACGGCGTGACGATCTTCGAAATGGATTTCATGGACGATGCCGCGCCCGGCAAGCTGATGGAGGCGCTGGGCGGCGCGCCCGATCTGGTCATGTCGGATATGGCGGCGAACACCGTCGGGCATCCACAGACCGATGCGCTGCGCACCATGGCGCTGGTCGAAACCGCGCTCGCCTTCGCCATCGACGTGCTGCGCCCGGGGGGAACGTTCGTGTCCAAGGTGTTCGCAGGGGGCGCCGATTCGGCGTTGGTCGCGGAGATGAAACGCAACTTCACCACCGTGAAACATGCCAAGCCGCCGTCGAGCCGCAAGGGTTCGGTCGAGTGGTTCGTCGTGGCGCAGGGGTTCAAGGGGCGTGCACGCACGGACGACGACGCCGCGTCCTGAACCGCAAGCGCTTGCATCGTTTCCGTCGTGACGATTACACCATCCCCCTGACAAAAAAGGGGATCGCCAGATGCGCTTCGGTTACGCCGCCCTCCTGCTCGCCGCGACCGCCGTGCCGGCGGCCGCGCAGGACAAGGACAAGCGGCCCGTCAAGAGCAATGCGGAGGTGCAGAAGGAGGAGGTCGAGGCCGCCTATGCCAATGCGCCGGTCGCGGAGCGCGAGGAACGCTCGAAGGGCGCGGTGACGGTCGCGGGCAAGCGGCTGGGCTATACCGCCACCGCCGGCACGCTGACGCTGCGCGATCTGGAGGGCAAGCCGACCGCGTCGATGTTCTACACCGCCTACACGCTGGACGGGACGAAGCCGGGGACGAAACGCCCGATCACCTTCTTCTACAACGGCGGGCCGGGCAGCCCGACCTTCTGGCTGCACATGGGATCGTTCGCCCCGGTGCGGCTCCAGACCGGCAGCCCGGAGTTCATCCGCCCCGCGCCGTACGACTTCGGGCCGAATCCCTACACCTTGCTCGACAAGACCGACATGGTGTTCCTGGATGCGATCGGCGCCGGCTATTCGCGACCGCTCGGCGATGCCAAGCCGTCCGACTTCTACGGCACCGACGAGGATGCCGACGCCTTCGCCAAGGCGATCCTGCGCTACGCCACCAAGTTCGGGCGCTGGAATTCGCCCAAGTTCATCTTCGGCGAGAGTTACGGCACGCTGCGCTCGGGGGCGCTGGCCTATCAGTTGCAGGATCGCGGCATGGCGCTGAACGGCGTGGTGCTGCTCAGCTCGATCATGAACTACGGCTATCGCCAGCCGGGGCTCGACCAGGTCTATCTGAACTACCTGCCCAGCTATGCCGCCACCGCCTGGTATCACAACCGCCTCCCCAACCGTCCGGCGGACGTCGCGACGGTGGTGCAGCAGGCGCGCGAATTCGCGGTCGGGCCGTATATGTCGGCGCTGGCCAAGGGGCAGAACATCAGCGCGGAGGAGCGCGACGCGGTGGCCCGGCGGATGAGCGAGCTGACCGGCCTCAGCCCCGAATTCCTGATCCGCAGCAACCTGCGCGTCGATCTCGCGCGCTTCCAGAAGGAGTTGATGCGCGGCACCCGCCAGACAGTCGGGCGCTTCGATTCGCGCTACGTCGGCGTGGATAGCGACGCGGCGGGCGAACGGCCCGAAAGCGACGTGTCGTCGGACGCGATCTCGGGCGCGTTCATCGCGACGTTCAACGATTATGCGACCCACACGCTCGGCTACAAGACCGACATGCCGTACCGCCTGTCGGCGCGCGATGCGAAGGGCTGGACCTGGAACTGGAAGCACGATTCGCCGCTGCGTGGCGGCGGGCAGCAGAACAATCCCAACACCGCCGTCGATCTGGCGGCGGCGATGCGCGGCAATCCGTATCTCCAGGTGCTGTCGATGAACGGCTGGTACGACATGGCGACGCCGTTCTTCGGGACCGAGAACGACCTGGGCCATATGATGCTGGAGCCCGCGCAAGCGCGGAACCTGCGCTTCACTTACTATCCGGCGGGGCACATGACCTATCTGAATCCTGAGGCGCTGGTGGCGATGAAGCGCGACCTGTCGGACTGGTACGATCGGGCGCTGGCGGTGGCGCGATCCGATGCGCCGCCGGTGCCGCCCTCCACCGCCGCCGCCATCCCCGCCGGGCAGGGCCCGAACTGATGCGCGCGCTGTTGCTCGCGCTCGCCGCCCCGGCCGCCATCGCGGCCCAGGCGCCGGCATCCTCCACTACCGCCGCGGAGGATGCGCGGCTCACCGCCTTCCTCGACCGTGCGTTCCAGGAACGCATCGCGCTCAGCCCGGAGGCGCAGACCAGCCTCGGGCTGAAGACCGATTACGACAAGCTCGACGACGAGACCGATGCCGCCGCGATCCGCGCGCGCGATCTGGGCGAGCGACAGCTGCGGGCGATGCGCGCCGGCTTCGCGCCCGCGCGGCTCGGGGCCAGCGGCAAGCTCAGCTATCGCCTGTTCGAGCAGCAGGTCGAGCGCGCGCGTGACGGCTTCCGCTTCCGCAAGTGGCGCTATCCGGTATCGACCAACGGCAGCCCGATGGGCGACGTACCCGCGTTCCTGATCAACAACCACCGTATCGACAGCGTGGCGGATGCCGACGCCTATGTCGCGCGCATCCGCGATTCGGAGCGCGTGATGCGCGAGACCGCGGCGCTGATGCGCGAACAGACCGGCATGGGGATCGTCCCGCCGAAGATGGTGTTCGCCCCCGTTCGCGGCGACGCGCGCAAGGTGCTGACCGGCGCGCCGTTCACCGCCGGCGACGATTCGGCGCTGATGGCCGATTTCCGCAAGAAGGTGACCGCGCTGAGGGCGTCGGATGCCGACAAGCAGCGGCTGCTGGCGGCGGCGGCGGCGGCGATGACCGGCCCGATGAAGCGCGGCTACGACCTGATGTTCGCGACGCTCGACGCGATCGAACCGCGCGCCACCGGCAATTTCGGCGCGTGGAAGCTGCCGCAGGGCGCCGCTTATTATGCCGTGCGGCTGCGCGATTCGACCACCACCGATCTCACCGCGGACCAGATCCACGCGCTGGGGCTGAAACAGGTCGCGGCGATCCGGCAGGAGATGGAGGCGGTGAAGAACCGCGTCGGCTTCAAGGGCACGCTGGAGCAGTTCTTCGAACAGGTCCGCACCGATCCGCGCTTCAAATATCCGAACACCGATGCCGGGCGCGAGGCGTATCTGAACGACGCGCGCGCGTTCGTCGCACAGATGATGACCGCCGCGCCGCGCTATTTCCTGCGCCTGCCCAAGGCCAGGCTGGAGGTGCGCGCCGTCGAGAAATGGCGCGAGGCGACCGCCTCCACCGCCTTCTACAACCGCCCCGCCCCCGACGGATCGCGACCGGGCATCTTCTACGTCAACCTGGTCGACATGAACCAGACGCAGAAGATCCAGCTCGACGCGATTGCCGCGCACGAGGCCGCGCCCGGTCATCATTTCCAGATCGCGCGCGCGATGGAGCTGGAAGGATTGCCCCGGTTCCGCGCGTTCGGCGGCTATGGCGCCTATGTCGAGGGCTGGGGTCTGTACAGCGAGCGGCTGGCCAAGGAGATGGGGGCGTATACCGATCCCTATGCCGAGTTCGGGATGCTCTCCAATCAGGTATGGCGCGCGATCCGGCTGGTGCTCGACACCGGCATCCATGCGAAGAAATGGACCCGCGAACAGGCGGTGGCCTATTTCCGCGCCAACAGCTCGGTCAGCGACACCGACATCGCGCGCGAGGTCGACCGCTACTTCAACTGGCCGGGCCAGGCGACCAGCTACATGGTCGGGCAACTGAAGATCGCCGAGCTGCGCACCAAGGCCGAGCGGGCGCTGGGGCCGAAGTTCGACCTGCGCGACTTCCACGAGGTGGTGCTGGGCCAGGGCGCGCTGCCGCTCGACGTGCTGGAGGAGCAGGTCGACGCCTATATCGCGGCGAAGCGGGCTTAATTCCTGACGCGATGACCCGGAGCGTCATGCGCGACGCTCCGGGTCATCGCCGCGCGGCTAATCGTCCTCATCCTCGAAGCCGACCAATGCCAGCGCGCGGGCGCGGATTTGCCGTGTCATGCACCAATGGACCAGCGCCTCCTCGCGCCCGTGCGTCACCCACACTTCGCGCGGGGAGATTTCGGTCAGCGTCGTGGTCAGCTCGTCCCAATCGGCATGGTCGGACAGGATCAGCGGCAGCTCGACGTTCTTCTGCCGCGCGCGCTGGCGCACCCGCATCCAGCCGCTCGCCATCGCGGTGATCGGATCGGGCAGCCGCCGCGACCAGCGATCGTTGAGCGCGGACGGCGGGCACATCACGACATGCCCCGCCATTTCCGCCTTGGCCACGCCGGTCGCGGGGCGCAGTTCGCCCAACGGCACGCCGAGTTCGGCATAAAGGTCGCACAGCCGCTGCAACGCGCCATGGATGTAGATCGGCGCCTGATGCCCGCGCGCGCGCAGTTCCGCGATCACGCGCTGCGCCTTGCCCAGCGCATAGGCGCCGACCACGATGCAGCGATCGGGGTTGGCGTGGAGCCGCGCGATCAACTTGTCGATCTCGTCGCCGGTATCCGGGTGGCGGAACACCGGCAGGCCGAACGTCGCCTCGGTGATGAAGACGTCGCAGGTCACCGGCTCGAAGGGCGCGCACGTCGGGTCGGGGCGGCGCTTGTAGTCGCCCGACACGACGATCCGCTCGCCACGATAGTCCAGCACGATCTGCGCCGAGCCGAGCACATGACCGGCGGGCACATAGCCGACCTCGACCTCGCCCAGGCGCACGTGCTCGCCATAGCCGACGGGCCGCGCTTCCTGCTGGCCATAGCGCGCGTCCATGATCGCCAGCGTCTCGGGCGTCGCCCATACCGCGCCGTGCCCACCGCGCGCGTGATCGGCATGGCCATGCGTCACCAGCGCGCGCGCCACCGGTATCGAGGGATCGACCCACGCATCGGCGGGGCGCACGTAGATCCCGTGCGGATGCGGTTCCAGCCAGTCTCCCAAAGTGCCGTCGCGCGTCGCCATGCCGCCACCAACCGGCCACGCGGATCGAAGTTCATCGCCCTGTCGTTGATCGCCTGACATCAGGGAATTACGTGATGATCGGCGACGGATTATGGAGCTTCGTGGTGATCGGCGGCCCGATCGTCCTCGTGCTGGCCTTGCTGTTCGCGATGCTGCGCAACCGGCGTTCGGCGCGCGATGAGGCGCACACCGAACAGGCGACGCGCGACCTCTACAAGCAACAATCGGCGGAGGATCGTCCACGGACGCCGTGATCGCTTCGCCATGGCGAGCGCGGCGAGGCAATCCAGCACCGGATCAGGACGCGCTGGATTGCTTCACTACGCTCGCCATGACGGTGGAGATGGAGATGGTCTCTCATAGTTGCCGCAATCGGATCATCACCTACATCAGCGTCATGCCGACCCGGACCCGCGATTGAGCTCCCTCCCCGCCGTCCTGGACGATTGGTTCGCCCGGCGCGGCTGGCAACCGCGCCGTCATCAGCTCGCGATGCTTGATGAGGCGCGCGCGGGACGGCACGCGCTGCTGATCGCGGCGACCGGGGCGGGCAAGACGCTGGCCGGCTTCCTGCCGACGCTCGCCGACCTCATCGACGCCCCGTCCGAGGGGCTGCACACGCTGTACGTCTCCCCGCTGAAGGCGCTGGCGGTCGATATCCAGCGCAACCTGCTGGCGCCGATCGAGGAGATGGCGGTCGATATTAGGGTCGAGACGCGCACCGGCGACACGCCCTCGGATCGCAAGGCCCGCCAGCGGGTCAAGCCGCCGCAGATCCTGCTGACCACCCCCGAATCGCTAACGCTGCTGCTCAGCTATCCCGACAGCATGACGACGATCGTCCTGAGGTTCGCGAACAGCGTCATGCTGTCGGGATAGCTGAGCAGCAGCGATAGCGATTCG
>CAJYSA010000076.1 GCA_913777325.1 uncultured Sphingomonas sp.
GGTGGTCACGATCACGCCGATCGCGACCTTCGCGCTCAACCGCCAATGGGTCTTCGGATAAGTTCATGGACCGTATCGTTTACGACCGCATGGCCGCGCATGATTCCACCCATTGGTGGTATCGCGCGCGCCGCGACATCCTGGCGGACTATCTGACCCGCTATGGCAAGCTGCCCGCCAGCGCCCGCATCCTGGAGATCGGCTGCGGCACCGGGCACAATCTGCCCATGCTGGCGAGCTTCGGCACGGTCGACGCGATCGAGATCGATCCCGCCGCACGCGAGATCGCCTCGCAAAGGCTCGGCAAGCCGGTCCAGGCCGCGCCGCTCCCCGAACTGCCGGGGATCGAGCGGGGGGCGTACGACTTGATCGCGGTGCTCGATGTGGTCGAGCATATCGAGGACGATGTCGCCGCGTTGGCGGCGATGAAGTCCTGCCTGAAGCCGGGCGGCAAGATCCTGATCGCCGTCCCGGCGCATCAATGGATGTGGTCGGCG
This sequence comes from uncultured Sphingomonas sp., assembly GCA_913777325.1. Lineage (GTDB taxonomy): Bacteria > Pseudomonadota > Alphaproteobacteria > Sphingomonadales > Sphingomonadaceae > Sphingomonas. Next base: position 498 of record CAJYSA010000076.1, read on the forward strand.
CATGACGTGGTGAACCATCATCACCGCCGCTATTCCAAGGGGACGCTGGTGTCGGCGATCGAGAAGGCGGGGCTGAAACCCCGCAAGCTCGGCTATTTCAACTCGCTGCTTTTCCCGCTGGCGGCGGCGGCACGGATCGCGGGGCGGATCACCGGGCGCGACGACAGCGACGACTCGCCGCCGCCCGCACCGCTGAACAAGGCGTTCGAGGCGATCTTCCGGCTGGAGCGGCATTTGGTCGGTCGGGTGCCGCTGACGCCGGGGGTTTCGATCGTGACGCTGGCGGAGCCGGTTTGAGGCTGGCGTGGGGGTGTGGCCTTCGACTTCGCTCAGGCTGAACGGAGGTTAGGTAAGCAGCGGGATACAAAACCCCGTTCAGCCTGAGCGAAGTCGAAGGCTAAGGGAATCCCTCGCAAATTCCGGTTCCGCTCCCCCGTCCGTCTGGCTAGGGAAGCCCCCATGCTGGACTTTCATCGCGCCGATCTGGCCCGACTGGCCGCGCGGGACCGTTTGCGGGGGCTGGCCCCGATGGCGGGGAGGGACTTTGCCTCCAACGACTATCTGGGGCTGGCGAGCCACACGCGCCTTGCCGCCGCTATCGTGAACGCGGTGGACGAAGGCGTCTCCATCGGCTCGGGCGGATCGCGGCTGCTGCGCGGTAATCACCCGGAACATGAGGCGCTGGAGGCCGAAGCCGCCGCCTTTTTCGGGGCCGAGGCGAGCCTGTATTTCTCGTCGGGCTATACCGCCAATGCCACGCTCTTGGCGACGCTGCCGCAACGCGGCGACCTGATCGTCCATGACGCGCTGGTCCATGCGAGCATGCATGAGGGGATGAAGCTGTCGCGGGCGCAGGCCGTATCGGCGGCGCATAATGATCCGGCGGCGTTCGACGACGCGATCCGGAGATGGCGGGCCGAAGGCGGCAAGGGCACCGCCTGGATCGCGGTGGAAAGCCTCTATTCGATGGACGGCGACACCGCGCCGCTCGCCGAACTGATGGCGGTGGCCGAGCGGCACGACGCGATGCTCATCGTCGACGAGGCGCATGCGACCGGCGTTTTCGGCGAGCGGGGGCAGGGGCTCGCCACGCCCGGTGAGCGGGTCATCACCCTCCACACCTGCGGCAAGGCGCTGGGCTGCGAGGGTGCGCTGATCGCCGGGCCCGCCATCGTGCGCGACTATCTGGTCAATCGCGGGCGGGGTTTCATCTTCTCGACCGCGCCCTCGCCGCTGATGGCGCGCGGGGTACGCGAGGCCCTGCGCATTCTCGCCGACGAGCCGGAACGGCGGACCGCGCTCCATGAGCGGATCGCGCTGGCGGGAGAGCGGCTGACGAAACATGGCGCGCTGGCGAACGGCACGCCGATCATGCCGCTGATCCTGCACGACAATGGCCGCACCCTGCGCGCCGCCGAGGCGCTGCGGCTGCGCGGTTTCGATATTCGCGGCATCCGGCCGCCGACCGTGCCGGTGGGCGCGGCGCGGCTGCGGCTGTCGATCACCCTCAATGTCGAGCAGGCGGATATCCTCGCCCTCGACCAGGCACTGCAAGAGGTTCTGGCATGAGCGCCGTCATCGTCACCGGCACCGATACCGAAATCGGCAAGACCGTCTTCTCCGCCGCGCTGACCGGCGCGCTGGGGGCCAGCTATTGGAAGCCGGTCCAGGCGGGCACCGATGACGAAGGCCACGGCGATGCGGAGACGGTGGCGCGGCTCAGCGGCTGTCCGGTCCTGCCCTCCGCCTATCGGTTGAAGACACCCTGCTCGCCGCATCGTGCGGCCGAGATCGACGGGGTGGAGATCGACCGCGGACGGCTGGCGCTGCCGCAGGTCGATGGCCCGCTGGTCGCCGAGGGGGCGGGCGGGGTGCTGGTGCCCGTCACCCGCCGGTTGCTGTTCGCCGACCTGTTCGCCCATTGGGGCCGCCCGGTGGTGCTGGTCGCGCGGACCGGGCTGGGTACGATCAACCACAGCCTCTTGTCGATCGAGGCGCTGCGGTCGCGCGGCGTGCCGATCCTGGGCGTGGCGTTCGTCGGGAACGCGGTGGAGGACAGCGAGGCGACCATCGCCGCGATCGGCGGAGTGAAGCGGCTCGGCCGCCTGCCGCGCCTCGCCGAGCTGACCGCCAAGACGCTGGCGGAAGCGTTCGCCGCGAATTTCGATGTCGAGGATTTCCGATGACCTCGCCGGTCTGGCATCCCTTCACCCAGCACGGCCTGGGCGAGCCGATCCCCAAGGTCGCCACCGCATCGGGCGCGGTGCTGACCACGGTCGACGGGCGGCAGGTGATCGACGCCATCTCCAGCTGGTGGGTCACCACCCACGGCCACAACCATCCGCGCATCAGTGCCGCCATTGCGGAACAGGCTGGCAAGCTCGACCAGATCATCTTTGCTGGCTGGACCCACGAACCCGCCGAGGAAGTCGCCGCCGAACTCGTGCGGATCACCCCGCCCGCGCTGACACGCGTGTTCTTCTCCGACTCCGGCTCGACGGCGGTCGAGGTCGCGCTGAAGATGGCGCTGGGATACTGGCTCCACCGGGGCGCGCCGCGCTCCCGCATCCTCGTCCTCGAACACAGCTATCATGGCGACACGATCGGCGCGATGTCGGTGGGCGCGCGCGGCGTGTACAACCGCGCCTATGCGCCGCTGCTCTTCGATGTCGGCACCATTCCCTTTCCTGAGGACGTGCAGGCCACCCTCGACGCGCTGGAGGCGGAGTGCCGGGCGGGCGCGGCGGCGTTCATCGTCGAGCCGCTGGTACTCGGCGCGGGTGGCATGTTGCTCTACGCCCCCGAGACGCTGGCGGCGATGCGCGATATCTGCGCCGCGCACGGCGTCCTGTTCATCGCCGACGAGATCATGACCGGCTGGGGGCGCACCGGCACGCTGTTGGCCTGCGAACAGGCAGGCGTGGTTCCCGATATTCTCTGCCTGTCGAAGGGGCTGACCGGCGGCGCGGTGCCGCTGGCGGTGACGCTGGCGATCGAGCC
>CAJYSA010000077.1 GCA_913777325.1 uncultured Sphingomonas sp.
GAGAGGGAGCGGCTCGCCGAACAAGCGTACCGCGCCGCCAGGCTGGCGAAGGCCGACCTCGTCACCGGCATGGTCGGCGAGTTCCCCGAACTCCAGGGGCTGATGGGCGGCTATTACGCCGCCGCGCAGGGCGAGGACGAAGCGGTCGCAAACGCCGTCCGCGATCACTACAAGCCGGTCGGGCAGGGCGATGAGGTGCCGACCGATCCGGTGACGGTCGCGGTGTCGTTGGCGGACAAGCTGGATAGCGTCGCACAATTCTTCGGTATCGGCTTGAAGCCATCGGGGTCTAAGGATCCCTTCGCTCTCCGACGCGCCGCTCTCGGTATTTCGGCACTCATCAACGCCAATAGCTTGCGCCTGCCGTTCTATCCGGCCGCGATCGTTGCGCTTGGAAAATCCAAGGATAGCGGCTCGACGGAAATTCTTGATTTCATCATCGACCGCCTCAAGGTCCAGCAACGCGAGGCTGGCGTCCGCCACGACCTGATCGACGCGGTGTTCGCGCTCGGCGGCGAGGACGATCTCGTGCGCCTGCTCGCCCGCGTCCGCGCGCTCCAGTCCTTCGTCGGCACCGACGACGGTGCGAACCTGCTCGCCGGCTACAAGCGCGCCGCCAATATCCTCAAGAAGGAAGGCATCGCCGACGTCGATCCGGCCACCCCGCAGGAACCGCTGTCCTACACGCCCGAAAAGGACGAAGCTGCGCTCATCGCCGCGCTCGATGCCGCCGAACCCGCCGCCGCCGATGCGATCGCGCGCGAGGATTTCGAAGGCGCGATGGCGGCGCTGGCAACGCTGCGCGCGCCGATCGACGCGTTCTTTGATAGCGTTACCGTCAACGATGGCGATCCGCAAAAGCGTTCAACACGTTTAAACCTGCTGGCGCGCGTGCGTGCCGCAGTGCACAAGGTGGCGGATTTCTCCAGAATCGAGGGCTGACGATAACCCCGTCAGCGTCTCAACTTTCGCAACATTCGCGTCGTGCGGCGACGTGAAATCAAGGACTTGGCACGATGACCCAGCGTTACGTCTATCGCTTCGGTGGCGGCGTCTCCGATGGGGGCGGTGGTGACAAGAACCTGCTCGGGGGGAAGGGCGCGAACCTCGCCGAAATGGCGTCGATCGACCTGCCGGTGCCGCCGGGCTTCACGATCTCCACCGCGATGTGCGCGCGCTATTATGAGGAAGGCGAGCGTTTCCCGGACTCGCTGAAGGCCGAGGTCGCCGACGGCATCGCGCATATCGAGCAGGTGACCGGCAAAAGCTTCGGCGACGCCGCCGATCCGTTGCTGGTGTCGGTCCGCTCCGGCGCGCGCGTGTCGATGCCGGGGATGATGGACACCGTCCTCAATCTGGGCCTCAACGATGCGACGGTCGAGGGGCTGGCGGCGGCGAGCGGCGACGAGCGCTTCGCGTGGGACAGCTATCGCCGCTTCATCCAGATGTATTCGGATGTCGTGCTTGAGCTGGATCACGGCGCGTTCGAGGAAGCGCTGGAGATCGCCAAGGAGGATCGCGGCTTCACGCTCGATACCGAACTGTCGGCGGCGGACTGGCGCGCGCTGGTCGCCGAATACAAGGCGATCGTCGAGAAGGAATGGGGCAAGCCCTTCCCGCAGGACGTGCACGACCAGCTCTGGGGCGCGGTCGGCGCGGTGTTCGGATCGTGGCAGTCGGAGCGCGCGAAGGTCTATCGCCGCCTGAACCATATTCCCGGCGACTGGGGCACCGCGGTCAACGTCCAGGCGATGGTGTTTGGAAATATGGGTGACACCAGCGCCACCGGCGTCGCCTTCACCCGCGACCCCGCGAAGGGCGACCGCGCCTATTACGGCGAGTTCCTGATCAATGCGCAGGGCGAGGACGTCGTCGCCGGCATCCGCACCCCGCAATATCTGACGAAGGCCGCGCGCGAGGAAGCGGGCGCCAAGCCGCTGTCGATGGAAGAGGCGCTGCCGGAGGTCTATACTGAGCTGGCCGGCGTCTTCGACACGCTCGAGACGCACTACCGCGACATGCAGGACATCGAGTTCACGGTCGAGCGCGGCAAATTGTGGATGCTCCAGACCCGCTCGGGCAAGCGCACCGCCAAGGCCGCGCTGAAGATCGCGGTCGAGATGGCGAGCGAAGGGCTGATCACTCATGAGGAAGCGATCGCGCGCGTCGAGCCACAGGCGCTCGACCAGTTGCTCCACCCAACGCTCGACCCAGACGCACCGCGCGATGTGCTGACCAAGGGACTGCCCGCCTCGCCGGGGGCGGCCAGTGGCCTCGTCGTGTTCGATGCCGACACCGCGGAGCGGATGGCGGCGGACGGCAAGGCGGTGATCCTCGTCCGCACCGAAACCAGCCCCGAGGACATTCACGGGATGCACGCGGCGAAGGGCATCCTGACCGCGCGCGGCGGGATGACCAGCCATGCGGCGGTGGTGGCGCGCGGCATGGGGCGCCCATGCGTTTCCGGCGCGGGCTCGCTGTCGATCTCGGCGAAGGACAAGGTGCTGCGCGTCGGCACGCGCGAGGTGCGCGAGGGCGACACGCTGACGATCGACGGCGCGACCGGCGAGGTGATGGTCGGCGAGGTCGCGACGATCCAGCCCGAACTGGCGGGTGATTTCGGCACGCTGATGGAATGGGCCGACGAGGTCCGGCGCCTGAAGGTGCGCGCCAATGCCGAAACGCCGCTCGATTGCCGCACCGCGCGCGATTTCGGTGCCGAGGGCGTGGGCCTGTGCCGCACCGAACATATGTTCTTCGACGCCGCGCGCATCACCGCGGTGCGCCAGATGATCCTGGCGGAGGACGAAAACGGGCGCCGCGCGGCACTGGAGAAGCTGTTGCCGGAACAGCGCGCGGACTTCACCGCCATCTTCGAGGTGATGGCCGGCCTGCCGGTGACCGTCCGCCTGCTCGACCCGCCGCTCCACGAATTCCTGCCGCACGAGGAAAACGAGTTCGTCGAGGTCGCCGAGGCCGCAGGCATCGCGGTCGAGC
>CAJYSA010000078.1 GCA_913777325.1 uncultured Sphingomonas sp.
GGCGTCGGCGCGATCGCGATGCTGTCGCTCCGCCTCGCGCTGCCACCGCTGCCCGCTGACGAAGGCGGCGACATGCGTGCCGAACTGCGCGTGCTGACACGCGGGCCGGTGGTGATGGCGCTAGCGCTGACCACGATCGGCTTTGGCGGCGTCTTCACCGTCTTCACCTATATCGTCCCAATCCTGCGCGACGTGACGCATGGCTCGACTGGCTATGTCACCGCGATGCTGATGCTGTTCGGCGTCGGCGCGACGATCGGTAACGCATGGGGCGGACGGCTTGCGGACCGCTCGGTCGAGCGGACGCTGATGACGATGCTGACGATCATGGCGCTGACGCTGCTGGCCTTCACCGTGCTGATGCAATGGCAGGTCACCGCCGCCGCCGCGATCCTGATCTGGGGCATCGCCAGCTTCGCAATCGTACCACCCTTGCAAATGCGGGTGATGGACGCGGCATCCGACGCGCCGAACCTCGCCTCCGCGATGAACATCGGTGCGTTCAATCTCGGCAATGCGATCGGCGCGGCGCTGGGCGGCGGCGTGATTGGGGCAGGGCTTGGGCTGCCCGCGGTGTCGCTCGCGGGCGCGGCGATGGCGGCGGTGGCGCTGACGATGCTGCTGGCGTTCCGGCGTCAGCCGCGCGCCGAGGAGTGTCCGGCCTGACGCGCGGCCCCGTTAGCCTCGGATCACAATCAGCTCGCGGCTCATGCCGCTGAACTGACCATAGGCCATGCGCGAACCCTCGACTGCGACGCTCAGTCGGTCGGATATAAGGCGGGCGCGGTAAAAATTCCCAGTGCGTAACGAAATGGAGAGCGGCAGCGGCTGGCCCGCCACCACGAGCTTGCGCCGCCAATGATAGCTGCCGCCACGCGGTTTCAGGTTCCGCAATCCCACGTCTTGCCCCCAATGGTACAACCGTGGGTGCACCTGTTCCCGATCGCCGGCTTGATGACGTGAAATCAGTGCCTGAGCGGGGGATGGTCGGGGAGACAGGATTCGAACCTGCGACATCCTGCTCCCAAAGCAGGCGCGCTACCAGACTGCGCCACTCCCCGACGCGTGCATGTCGGGCCTAGGCCGCGGCGCGCGTCGGCGCAAGCGCGGGATGGCCCGTGAAAAGAAGAGGCGCCCGAAGGCGCCCCACGATGTTGCTACCGTTCGCCAACCGCACGCCTAGCGTAGCGGCTTTTCCTCGTCGGCCAGGTCGCGGACATTGTCCGCCTGATCGTCGAGATTGTCGGCAGCGCCCTCCAGCATCGCGGCGGCGCTGTCGTTGGCGGCGGCCTCAGCCATCGCATCGAGGTTATCGGCCTTGCGCTCCAGCGCATCGGCCATCGCCTCGGCATTGTTCTCGATCGAAGCCGTGCCGGAATGGTCGCTGCACGCCGATGCGCCGCAAAGCGCGATCGCGAGCAGGGGAAGGAATTTCCTCATGACCACCGGCACGGCTCCAGCCGATTACATGTTCTTCGCGGCGTCCTCGCCGGCGTCACGGACGTTGTCCGCGGCCGAGTGGATGTTCTCGGCAACCGCCTCGGCGTTGTCCTCGGCGAACGGGTTCGCGGTGGTGTTCGACATGTCGGCAACGTTGGCCGCCATCGCGTCCATGTTGTCCGCCATCATGTCGGCGTTGTTCTCGACCGCAGCCGCTTCCGGCGACTTCGAGCAAGCGGCGACCGACATCAGGCCAGCGGCGGCGGCAACGAGCAGGATCTTCTTCATCGGAATGCTCCCAAGCATTACATAAAAAAACTCGCGCCCGACCCCAGCGCCGTCGCGAACGTTCGCAATACCCTACCAACCGGGGGGGTCAATAAGCAAAATTCATCTTTGCGAAAGGTTGCGACGAACGGTGACCCGCCTTGGCGGCGGTTTCACGCGGGTTTCACGGGCGTGGCACCGGTCCGATTTCTTCGGGTGCGTTCGCGACGATCGCCAGCATCGTGGTCCAGGCCGCGACGTTCTGGCGCAATTGTTCGGGGTCGACGCGCTCCAGCACGTCATCGGGCGTATGGTGCGTATCGAAGTAGCGCAGGCCCGACTGGTTCAGGTCGACGCCCGCCACGCCGGTGGCGATCGTCGGCGCGATATCGGTGCCGTCGCCCGCGCGCCCGTTGCCCGCGACGATCCCCAGCGGGGCGAGCGCGCTCGCCAGCCGCGCGGTTACCGCCTTGGCGCTGTCGGGCAATTGCGTCTCGAACCGCCAGACGCGGTCGGCGCCGAAATCGCTCTCCGATGCGATGGCGTGGCGCTCCGCCCCATGGCGCCTGGCATAGTCGGCGCCGCCGACGCCCCCCACTTCCTCGGCGCCGAACCATACGACGCGGATCGTGCGGCGCGGCCGCTGCCCGCTCTCGAGGATCCGCTTGGCGGCGGCGGCGGTGATCGCCACCCCGCTGGCGTCGTCGATCGCGCCGGTGCCCAGATCCCAGCTATCGAGGTGTCCGCCGACCAGCACGACCCCGGCGGCGGGATCGGTGCCCGGCACCTCGGCGATCACATTGCCCGATTCGCGCTCGCCGATCATCTTCGGGGTCAGCAGCAGCTTCAGCCGGATCGGCTGCCCGCGCCGCGCCAGCCGCTCGATCAGCGTGGCATCGGGGGCGGAGAGCGCCGCGGCGGGGATCGGCGCGACGCCCTTGGGGAAATCGGTGACCCCGGTGTGGGGCAGGCGGTGCGTATCGCTGCCGATCGAGCGGATCACGATCGCCAGGGCGCCGCGTTGCGCGGCCAGCGCCGGGCCGGTGAAGCGCGCGGTGCCGTTGGCGCCATAGCCCGATCCATCCTGCGTCGGCTGCATCGCGTTGCCGACATAGACGATCTTGCCCTTCACCGCCGCGGCGGGCGCGTTGGCGAATTCCACATAGGACGGGAAGACCGCGACCTCGCCGGTCAGCCCGCGCGCGCCGGTGCTTCCCGAATTGCCGAGCGCGGTCAGCGTCAGCTTCTGGGGCACCGGCGCGATCAGCTCGGCGCTCTCCTCGCCGCGCACCCACACCGGCATCCGGTACGGCTCCGCGCGTACGTTGCTGAAGCCCAGCGCGGTCAGCTTCTTCACGGCCCAGTCGCGTGCGCGCGCTTCCGCCTCGGTGCCGGCCATCCGCTGCCCGACCTCGGTCGTCAGCCCCTCGACGATGTCATAGGCGACGTCGTCCTTCAACGCGGCGTCGCGCAGCGTCGCCACCGATGGATCGACCAACGCGGGCGTGGGCGGCGCGGTGCGTTGCGCTGCGGCGGGCGCGGCGAGCAGCAGCGCGATGGTCAGGGGGTACAGGTGCTTCATGGGGCAGGGCGTAACCCGGCCCATGCGGTTTGCCAACGGCGCGGGCTGCGCTTACATGCGCGCCAACGATTTTTTCGCCGCACCCTCTCTTTCCATGGAGCCGCGCGCCCAATGGCCGTCCAGTATACCTATGTCATGAAGGGTCTGACCAAGACCTTCCCGGGCGCGAACAAGCCCGTTCTCAACAACATCCACCTGCAATTCATCCCGGGCGCGAAGATCGCGATCATCGGGCCGAACGGCGCGGGCAAGTCCACGCTGATGAAGGTCATGGCGGGGATGGACACGGAGTTCCAGGGCGAGGCCTGGGCCGCCGAGGGCATCCGCGTCGGCTATCTGGCGCAGGAGCCGCAGCTCGATCCGTCGAAGGACGTGATGGGCAACGTCAAGGACGGCGTGCGCCCGATCGCCGATCTGGTCGATCGCTTCAACGCCATCTCGGCCGAGATGGGCGACCCGCAGGACGACACCGACTTCGACGCGCTGATGGAGGAGATGGGCGACCTTCAGGCCAAGATCGACGCGGTCGACGGCTGGACGCTCGACAACCAGCTCGAGGTCGCGATGGAGGCGTTGCGTTGCCCGCCGGGCGATGCCGACGTCAGCAAGCTGTCGGGCGGTGAGCGCCGCCGCGTCGCGCTGTGCCGCCTGCTGCTGGAAAAGCCCGACATCCTGCTGCTCGACGAGCCGACCAACCACCTCGACGCCGAAAGCGTGTCGTGGCTGGAGAACTTCCTGAAGGAATATACCGGCAACGTCATCCTCGTCACCCACGATCGCTACTTCCTCGACAATGTCGTGAACTGGGTGCTCGAGCTCGATCGCGGGCGTTACTACACCTACGAATCGAACTATTCGGGTTACCTGGAGAAGAAGGCCAAGCGGCTGGAGCAGGAGGAGCGCGAGGAGGCGGGCAAGCAGAAGGCGATCGCCGACGAGCTCGCCTGGATGCGCCAGACCCCCAAGGCGCGCCAGACCAAGTCGAAGGCGCGTATCCGCGCGTTCGACGAGCTGATGGCGAAGCAGGAGAATCGCGTCGCGGGCAAGGCGCAGATCCTCATCCAGCTTCCCGAGCGTCTGGGCGGCAAGGTGATCGAGGCCAAGGGCCTGACCAAGTCGTATGGCGACAAGCTGCTGTTCGAGAACCTCGACTTCACGCTGCCGCCGGGCGGCATCGTCGGCGTGATCGGCCCGAACGGCGCCGGCAAGTCGACGCTGTTCAAGCTGATCACCGGCCAGGAACAGCCCGACGCGGGCGAGATCAGCGTCGGCTCGACGGTCAAGCTCGGCTATGTCGACCAGAGCCGCGACGACCTCGATCCCAACAAGAACGTCTGGCAGGAAATCTCCGACGAGCTGGAGGTCTTCCGCTTCGGCAAGCAGGAACTGGGCACGCGCGCCTATGTGGGCGCGTTCAACTTCCGCGGGCCGGACCAGCAGAAGAAGGTCGGCCAGCTGTCGGGCGGTGAGCGCAACCGCGTCCACATGGCCAAGATGCTGAAGGAGGGCGGCAACGTCCTGCTGCTCGACGAACCGACCAACGACCTCGACGTCGAGACGCTGCGTGCGCTCGAAGAGGCGCTGGAGACGTTCGCGGGCTGCGCCGTGGTCATCAGCCACGATCGCTTCTTCCTCGATCGCCTCTGCACGCACATTCTGGCGTTCGAGGGCGACAGCCATGTCGAGTGGTTCGAGGGCAATTACGAAAGCTACGAGGAAGACAAGCGCCGCCGCATGGGCGACGCCGCCGACCGCCCGACGCGGCTGGCGTACAAGAAGCTGACGCGTTGATATCGCGGGGGCGGGGTGCGGCAGCACTCCGCCCTTTCGTTTAGGTGCGGGTAGGAGCAGGTGTCGCACGTCAGACCGCGACGAGGTTCGCCGCACGACGCCAGTTTATGTCACACCGTCATTGCGAGCGTAGCGAAGTAATCCAGGGCGTCCTGATCCGGCGCTGGATTGCTTCGCTACGCTCGCAATGACGACGCCCCGCTCCTTTAAAGGCAATCCGTCGCCACCATAAAGCCATCGACGACCATTGCCGTGATGGTTTCGCCAAACGGGATCTTACGCACTTCTGCGTAAACCTCCCCCGCGGGCGCCCACATCTGATGGATCACGGCGCCACGCACGTCGACCACCCAATATTCCGCTATGCCGGCGCGCGCGTAAAGCGTCTGCTTGAGCGTAAGATCGGTGGCGAGCGTGCTGTCGGCGATCTCGACCGCCAGCTGCACCTTCGCACCCGGTAACACGCCGTCCCGATGGTCCGATGCCAGGACCAGATCAGGCTCCGGCATCGTCTCGTCCGAGAGCCTGACCGACGGCGCGATCAGCAGCATCGGCCCTGTTCGACGCGCCAATGCCTGTCCGATCGCCAGCGCAAGCGCGCCCTGTATGCGGGCGTGCGGCGTATGCGCCGGACTCATGATCCAGATGTCCCCCTCGATCAGCTCGGTCCGCCGGTCGCCGAACGTTCCATCGGCCGCGAGCCGAAGGTAGTCGTCGACCGTCAGCCGGTACTTGCCCGGACGAAGGCGTTCCTGAACCGTCATGCCGGCGAGATTATCATCGCAACGCCGTCACGCAAGGCACGTCACTTCCGCTCGCCCGCGCTCCTGTCGCGCACCGCCAGGAACTCGCTCCCCGCGCTCCACGTCGGCCACACGCCAGCCTTCGACAGCCGCCTGCCCATCGCATGGAACAGGTCGACGTCCGCCGCCGCACCGCGCAGATCCCAGCCGGCGCTCCACGCGTCGCAGGTCTTGTGATAGCACGCCATATAATCGTCGAGCCACTTCTGCCCGCCCGCACGCCCGCCGCCCGTCAGGTCCGATGCCCCACCCAGCGCCATCAGCAACAGCGACGGCACGCCGCGCCGCACGACCGAGAAATGGTCGGCGCGATAGAACAGCCCGCGCTCGCTGAACGTCTCGGGGGTCACGACACGCCCCTGCGCGCGTGCGGCATCGGCCAGCATCGCGTCGAGCGACGACTGCCCCTGGCCGACCAGCACGACGTCCTTCGCCGGCCCGGCGGTCTGGAGGATGTCGAGCGTCAGGTTCGCGGCGGTCTTCGCCAGCGGATATACCGGGTGCGTGGCGTAATATTCGGACCCGAGCAGCCCACGCTCCTCGCCGGTCCACAAGGCGAATACCAGCGATCGGTCGGGCGCGGGCCCGGCCTTGAACAGCCGCGCCAGCTCCACCACGCCCGCCACGCCCAGCGCATCGTCGTTCGCCCCGGGGCGCAGCGTCTTGCCCGACGCGTCCTTCGGGCCTTCCCCATAAGCGTCCCAATGCGCGGCGAACATCACCGTCTCGTCGGGGCGCGTCCGTCCTGGCAGCTTCGCCAGCACGTTCGCGCTCTCGATCCGCTCGACCGTCATGTCCGCCGTCGCCGAGAAGTCGCGCTTCATCGCCACGGGCCGGAACGCCTTGGATCGCGCCGCCTTGCGCAGCGTCGCGAGATCCAGCCCGGCGTCGGCGAACAGCCGGTCGGCGACATCATGCGCGATCCAGCCCTGCAACGGCACGCGCGGGTCGGTTGCAGCGCGGACGATATCGTAATTCTCGCCGTTCGAGGCGTTGACGGTCGACCACGGATAGCCCGCGCCAGCGGTATCGTGGACGATCAGCGCCGCCGCCGCCCCGCGCCGCGCGGCTTCCTCGAACTTGTAGGTCCAGCGCCCGTAATAGGTCATGCGCCGGTCGCCGAACCGGCCCTTGGCATCCTCGCCGGGCTGCGCCTCGAAATCGGGATCGTTGACCAGGAAGACCAATGTCTTCCCGCGCAGGTCCATGCCCTTGAAATCGTCCCAGCCTGCCTCGGGCGCGGAGACGCCATAGCCGACGAAGACCATCGGCGAGTGGGCGATCGCCACGCGTGCGGCATCGCGCACGGTGGTGACCGCGATCTCCTTGCCCTGCGTCAGCGCGGTGTCGCCGATCGCCATCCGCGCCCCCGGCGCGATACGCGTGTGGATCAGCGGCACCTTCTGCACCCACGCGCCCTTCTCGCCGCCCGGTTGCAGCCCCAGCGACTTGAACCGCGCGATCGCCCAGTCGAGCGTCTTCCGCTCGCCGGTCGTGCCCGGCGCACGCCCGCCGAAGGCGGGGGACGCGAGCACCTTCACATCGTCGGACAGCCGCTGCGGCACCGCGTTCTGCGCCAGCGCGGGGGTGGCGATGGTCAGTGCCAGAGCCAGTAGTGGGAGCCGCATCGTCAATCCTTCCATCGCACGAACACGCGGCTGTCGCGCCGGTCGACATCGATCGTCGGGATCGCGTCGACCAGGTCGGACAGCCGCTTGAAACCATAATTGCGCACGTCGAAGCTCGATCGGTTCGCGGCGCGCTGCCCCAGTGCCGACAGCCCGACGAACCCCTTCGCGTCGGGCTTCAGCGAATCATAGGCGTCGTGGAGCAGGTGCAGCAGCTCGGGATCGTCGACCCGCGCGGTCGCCGCCGGGGCCGGGGCTGGGGCGGGGGGCGTCGCCACAGCCGCGCCGATCGCCGGCGGCACCGATTCGGTGATCGGCACCTCGACGCGCCGCGCACGCTTGGGCTTGGTCGTCTCCAGCAGCGCGTTGACGTCGATGAAGCGCGTGCAGGCGTTGCGGAACCCGGCGGGGGTGTTGCTGTTGCCGAAGCCATAGACGTCCAGCCCGTCCTGCCGGATACGCGTCGCCAGCGGCATGAAATCGCTGTCGGACGACATGATGCCGAACGCGTCGATCCGCCCGCGATGCAGCAGGTCCATCGCGTCGATCGTCATCTTCATGTCGGTGGCATTCTTGCCGCGCGTCAGGTCGAATTGCTGCTGCGGCTCGATCCCGTGCTTGACGCTCATGTCGCGCCAGCCCTTCAGCCCGTCCTTCGACCAATTGCCGTACACGCGGCGCACGTTGACGCGCCCGAATTCGGCCAGCGCGGTCAGGACGGGGTCAAGCGCCTGCCATGAGGCGTTGTCGGCATCGATCAGCAGGGCGATGTTGCGGGCGGGATTGTCGTCGGCGGCCATCCGCGCTGCATCGGCCCCCGGCGGGGCCAGGTCAATCGCGGGGCGACGGATAGTCGATCGCCACGATCTCATATTCGCGCTCGCCCGCCGGCAGGACGACACGGCGCAGGTCGCCGATCGCCGCCCCGCGCAGCGCGCGCGCGATCGGCGCGTTCCAGCCGATGCGCCCGGCGCCCGCCTCCGCCTCGTCGTCGCCGACCAGCGTCAGCACGCGTTCGTGGTCGTCCTCGTCGGCGATCGTCACCGTCGCGCCGAACCACACGCGCGTGCGATCCTGTTGCTGCGCCGGGTCGACGACCTTGGCGGCCTTCATCCGTCTCGACAGCCAGCCCAGCCGCCGGTCGATCTCGCGCAGCCGCTTGCGACCGTAGATATAGTCGCCGTTCTCGGACCGATCGCCATTCCCCGCCGCCCAGGCGATCGTCTCGACCAGCGCGGGACGCTCCTTCGCGAACAGCTGCTCATATTCCTGTCGCAGCTTGGCGAAGCCTGCCGGGGTGATGTGGTTGGGGCGATCGGTCATCGTGGCGCCGCTAACGCATCGAGCCGGAAACGGAAACGCCACGCTCGTCATGACGCGGCGCTCGGCGGGTCGTCATCCCCCGCGCGACCGCCCCAGATACCAGCTCAGGTTGTTCGGCCCCCGGCTCTTCGCCCGCGCCGGGTTCATCAGGTCGTAGACGACCGCATTCTCCAGCACCCGCTGCACGTAATTGCGCGTTTCGCCGTAAGGGATCGCCTCCACCCAATCGACCGCGTCCACCGCGCCGGTGCGCGGATCGCCGTAGGCGCGCAGCCATTTGTTCACGTTACCCGGTCCGGCGTTATAGGCCGCGATCGCCAGCGGGTAGCTGCCGTACAATCCATAGATGCGCTGGAAATAGCTCGATCCCAGCTGGATGTTGTAATTGGTGTCGCTGGTCAGCCGTGCCGGATCGTAGCTCAGCCCCAGCTTGCCGGCCTGCTCCCGCGCGGTGCCGGGCATCAACTGCATCAATCCGCTGGCCCCCACCGGGCTGCGCGCCATCCGGTCGAACTGGCTTTCCTGGCGCGCGACGGCGTGGATCATCGGCCATTCCGCCTCATAGCCGCTCGGCACCGCCACCGTGGGGAAGCCGTTGGCGCTGTATTCGGTCAGCCCGTTCTGCATCGCGCTGCGCCCCAGCAGCACGCCCAGATCGGGGCGGCGCAGCGACCGGGACAATTCGTCGGCCAGATAATGGTCGGTGTCGCTGGTCGCGTCGCTCGCGATCTGCTTCACGAATGCGGTCTGGTCTTGATATTGGCCGGCCTGCCCCAGGAATTGCGCGGCGCGCACCGTTTCGCGGGCATAGAAGGCGGAGCGGGCGGCGGGGGCGATCACCGGCGCGGGGGCGGGCGGTGGCGCGGTCAGCGCGCGGCCCAGATGCTCGATCGCCAATTGCCCGTAATATTGGTCGCGATAGCCCGCCGTCCGCTCGAACAGCGCGGTCGCGTCGGGCTGGCGCGCCTGTTCGGCGGCGCGCGCCGCCCAATAGAAGCCCTTGGCGCGCGTCTGCGGCGACTGGCTGCCGCGTCCATAGCGTTCGAACATCGCCCGCGCGTCCGCCGGACGGCCCAGTTTCATCGCCGCCTGTCCCGCCAGCCACGCCAGCGACGTATAGTCGTCGCGCTCGCCATAGCCCTTGGTCGAGACGTCGGTGCCCGGCGGATAGGCATCGTCGATCTGCCGCGCGATGTCATAGGCGGTCTGCCATTGCCCATCCGCCGCCGCGCCGCGCGCGTTGACCAGCAGCGCCTCGTAGAATTTCTCGACATTGCCCGGGCGCGTCATGGTCGTCCGGGTGCGCGCCAGCCAGCCGCGTGCGCTGGGGCTGGCGCCGGAATCGCGCAGCCACATCGCCTTGTCGGCGATATAGCCCGCATCCTGCGCGCCCGTCGCATCGTAGCTCGCCGCCAGCGCGGAGGCATTCTCCGCACCCGTCCGGAACGCCAGCCGCGCGGTGAACAGCGGGCGGGCGGCGGTGCTGGTATAGAGCAGCATCCGCGCCGCGCTGCTCGTCGCGCCCTGCCACAGCAGCGCGTCCATCCGCGCGTCGTGATCGGCGGGCGATAGCGCGCCGGCGAATTGCGTCAGCACAATCGTCTCGTCCTGCGGCGACAGATTGCCCAGCCGCCAGCCGGTTCGCGCCGCCACCTGTGCGTCCATCGTCGCGCCGGTCGCCTGATAGGCGCGCGCGCAGGCGATCCACCCGGCGGCGCTCAGCGGCTTGAACCGGCGGCAGAACGCGGCGACGCTGGTGACGGGCGTATTGGGATCGGTCGCCGCCTTGCGTTCCAGCACGCGACGAAACCCGGTTTCGCCCGGCCAGCCGGGGTGGGCGTTGATGAACGCGAAATAGCTGTCGAACGGCAGCGCGTCGGTCTGTTGCAGCGCCTTCCACTGTGCCAGCGGCTGCGCCATCCCCGGCAGTGGGGCCGTCGGCGCTGTCGTCGTCATCGGCACCTGCGTGGCGGGCACCGCGCCATATTGCCCGGCGACCACCGCCAGGGTTCCTGCTGCTGCAACGAAAAGGATCAACGCACCCGCCTTCACTGTTTTCGACCGACGCCCGTGGTGGACAGGATAGCGACCCTAGCCGTATCTGCGCTGAACGACGTCCCCCAAATCGCGTCAGGAGCAAATTCGTCCCATGTTCTCAGGTTCCATCCCGGCGCTGGTCACGCCGTTCGACGCGCAGGGTGCGTTCCGCGAAGACGCCTATCGCGATTTGATCGAGTGGCAGATCGCGGAAGGATCGTCGGCGCTGGTCCCGTGCGGCACCACCGGGGAGGCGGCGACGCTGACCAAGGAGGAGCAATTCGCGATCGTCCGCGTCTGCGTCGATCAGGCGAAGGGGCGTGTCCCGGTGATCGCGGGCGCCGGCTCGAACGACACGCGCGTGGCGGCGGCGAACCTGCATGCCGCGAAGGACGCCGGGGCCGACGCCGCGCTGATGGTCCCGCCCTATTACAATCGCCCGTCGCAGGAGGGGATCTACCGGCATTTCGCGGCGCTGGCGCAGGATGCGCCGCTGCCGATCGTCCTCTATAACGTGCCCGCGCGCACCGTCACCGACATCCAGCCCGAAACGCTGGCGCGGATCGTGTCGGCGTTTCCCAAGGTGTTCGTGGCGGTCAAGGACGCCTCGGGCGT
The DNA here is from genome assembly GCA_913777325.1 of uncultured Sphingomonas sp. Lineage (GTDB taxonomy): Bacteria > Pseudomonadota > Alphaproteobacteria > Sphingomonadales > Sphingomonadaceae > Sphingomonas. Next base: position 11,487 of record CAJYSA010000078.1, read on the forward strand.
GCTGACCCGCGTCAGCCAGCATCGCGCCGCGCTCGGCGCCGACTTCTGCCAGCTCTCGGGCAACGACGATCTGGCGCTCGCCTTCAACGCGCACGGCGGGGTGGGGTGCATCTCGGTCACCGCCAACGTCGCGCCGCGCCTGTGCGCCGAGTTTCAGCGCGCTTGCGCGTCGGGCGACTATGCCACCGCGCGCGACCTGCACGACCGGCTCTTTGCGCTCCACACCGCGCTGTTCACCGATGCCTCGCCCGGCCCGGTGAAATATGCGCTGACGAAGGTGCGCCCCGGCTTCCCCGACGGCCTGCGCCTCCCGATGACCTGGCCATCGGCGGCCAGCCGCGCGGCGGTCGACGCCGGGCTGGCACAGGCGGCGCTCTGACGTCAGGGCGAGCGGAGCGAGACGATCCAGGGCGTCCTGAGCCGGCCCTGGATTGCGTCGCTCCGCTCACGCTGACAGCCCCTTCCTTCCGCTAGTCGCGCCGACGCGATGCTGCGCCGCAGGATCCCGCTCGGCAAATCCCGCGACTAGTCGTTTGCCCCTGGCGCCCGTCGCGCCTACATCGCGCGCATGTCGCGTCCGAAACCCGCCACCTTCGACAAGAAGAAGATCGTCGCCGAGAACCGCCGCGCCCGCTTCGACTATGCGGTCGACACCACGTACGAGGCGGGGATCGTCCTGACCGGCACCGAGGTGAAATCGCTGCGCTTCGGTGAGGGGTCGATCGCGGAAAGCTATGCCGAGGTGAAGGGCGACGAGGTGTGGCTGGTCAATTCGAACATCCCCGAATTCAGCCACGGCAATCGCTTCAACCACGAACCGAAGCGCCCGCGTAAGCTGCTGCTGCACGAGCGCGAGATCAACAAGCTCCACGGCGCGGTCGCGCGCGAGGGCATGACGCTGGTCCCGCTGACCGTCTATTTTAACGGCCAGGGGCGCGCGAAGGTCGAACTGGCGCTCGCCAAGGGGCGCAAGGCGCACGACAAGCGCGAGCATCTCAAGGAGCGCGACTGGAAGCGTGAGGCCGGTCGCATCATGCGCGACCACGGCTGAGCGTGGCGACGCGGCCCGTGACCCTGTGGGAACGTCTCGCGGCATGGAGCCGCCGCAACCTGCCGACCCGCGAGTCGATGGAGAACAGCCGCGTGCTGCGCCCCGTCGCGCACCGGGTGCTCGCCCCCGAGCTGTGGCGCTTCACGCGTCGCTCGGTGCCGCGCGGCGTGGCGCTGGGCATGTTCACCGGCATCCTGATCCCGATGGGGCAGATCCCGGCGTCCGCCGTGCTGGCGCTGCCGTTTCGCGCCAACGTGCCGGCGGCGGCACTGACCACCTTCTTCACCAATCCGCTGACCACGCCGCTGCTCTTCGTCCTCTATTACAAGGTCGGCGGCTGGCTGCTGCATCTCGACAACAGTGTGCCCGGGCAGCCACTGGGCGATGCGGTGCAGGCCGCGCCGGGCTGGGTCGACTGGTTCCTGCAGGATGCCGGCCCGGCCACCGCGGTCGGGATGGTCGTGTGCTCGCTGGTGGGTGCCGTGCTCGGCTATGGCCTCGCGGCGTTGCTGTGGCGGCTGTGGATCGCGCGGAAGTGGCGCAGTCGTCACCACGGCAACTAGCGCCCGGTCGCCGGGCTGGCTAAGTAACGCGGCATCGGGAAATTTCCCAAAGGATGCCAGGTAAATGCGTTTTCTTACCGTTTCCGCGACGTCGCTGCTCGCGCTCGTGCCCGCGACGCTGATCGCCCAGTCGACGGCGCAGCGCGCGGCCCCCGCCGCCACCGCGTCAGCCCCATCCACGACCGCCGCGATCGATCGTCCGACCTATGGCACGTTCGGCTTCGACGCCGCGGGCATGGACCGCGCGGTGCAGCCGGGCGACGATTTCTACACCTTCGCCAACGGCACCTGGGCGAAGAACACGTCGATCCCGGCCGACGAATCGAACTATGGCGCGTTCAACGTCCTCCAGGATCTCTCGCGGGAGCGGACGCGCGGCATCCTCGAAGGGGCGAAGGGCGATCCGTCGTCGAAGATCGGCAGCGCCTATGCCGCCTTTCTCGATACCGCCGCGATCGAGAAGGCCGGGCTCGCCCCGATCCAGCCGTGGCTGGCCAAGATCCGCCGCGTCGACAAGGCCGGCTATCCCGCCTTGCTCGCCGAGGCGGACCGCAACGGCGTGGATATCCCCTTCGGCCTCTATGTCGGGCAGGACGACAAGGATCCCGACACCTATGCGGTCAACCTGATGCAGGGCGGGCTGGGGATGCCGGACCGCGATTATTACCTGTCGACCGACGCCAAGCTCGTCCAGACCAAGCAGGCCTATCAGGCGCATCTGGCCAGGCTGCTGACGCTGGCGGGTGAAAAGGACGCCGCGGCGCGCGCCGCCGCCGTGCTCGCGTTCGAAACCGCGATCGCGAAGGAGCATTGGACGCGGATCGACAGCCGCGACGCCGACAAGACCTATAACAAGCTGACGCTCGCGCAATTGGCGCAGGCGGCGCCGGGCTTTGACTTCGCCACCTTCCTGAAGGCGGAGAAAGCCTATGCCCCGACGCTGATCGTCGCACAGCCCACTGCCGTCACCGGGATCGCGCGGCTGATCGCGGCGACGCCGATCGCGGTGCTGCGCGATCAGTTGATGCTGCGCAGCCTCGACGGGTTCGCCGACGTGCTGCCCCAGGCGATCGATGCCGAAAGCTTCGCGTTCAACGGCACGGTGCTCAGCGGGACGCCGCAGCAGCAGGAGCGGTGGAAGCGCGCCGTCGGCTTCACCTCGCAGGCGCTGACCGACGAGGTCAGCAAGGTCTATGTCGCGCGCTACTTCCCGCCGGAGACGAAGGCCGCCGCCGATACGATGGTGAAGAACGTGCTGGCCGCGCTCGGTCAGCGGATTCGCAAGCTCGACTGGATGGCGCCCGAAACCAAGCAGAAGGCGCTCGCGAAGCTCGCCGCCTTCACCCCGCGCATCGGCTATCCCGATCAGTGGCGCGATTATGCGAACCTTCAGGTGCGCGCCGACGACGCGTTCGGCAACATGCTGCGCGCCAACCAGTGGCGCCACGACTACAATGTCACGAAGCTGGGGAAGCCGATCTATCGCTGGGAATGGGGCATGGCGCCCATGACCGTGAACGCGCAGGCGAGTTTCGGGCTGGTCGCGATCACCTTCCCGGCCGCGATCCTCCAGCCGCCGTTCTTCGATCCGAAGGCCGATCCGGCGGTCAATTATGGCGGCATCGGCGCGGTGATCGGGCATGAGATCAGCCACCATTTCGACGATCAGGGCGCGAAATACGATAACAAGGGCCGGTTGACGCAATGGTGGACCGATGCCGACGTGCAGAAGTTCAAGGCGCTCAGCGAGCGGCTGGTGAAGCAATATGATGCCTATGAGCCGCTGCCCGGGATGCACGTGAAGGGTGAACTGACGCTGGGCGAGAATTCCGCCGACCTCGCCGGGCTGGCCGCCGCGCATGACGCCTATCTCGCCACCCTGGGCGGGAAGCCCGCCCCGGTGATCGACGGGTTCACCGGGGATCAGCGCTTCTACCTGGGCTGGGCGCAGGTGTGGCGCCGCAACTATCGCGAGGCGAACCTGCGCCAGCGGCTGCTCACCGATCCGCACGCACCCTCGGAACAGCGCGGCAATATCGTGCGCAACATGGATCCATGGTATTCGGCCTATGATCCGAAGCCCGGGCAGAAACTGTATCTCGCGCCCGATGCGCGCGTCCGGATCTGGTGATCGGCTGAGCCACGGTGATGCGACTCGCCACGATCGAGGGAAAGCGCCGCTGGCTTGACGGCGGGGTGGCGGCGATCGCGATCGCCGGGGTCGCCGGGCTGGCCGCGGCGGCGCTGATCCTGTGGCTGGTCGGCGATCCGATGGTCGCGGGCGGCTTCCTGGCGGCGGCGCTGGTGCTGGCCGGCGTCGGGGCGGCGGTGGTGCGGATGCGGCGCCCCGCCGGCGACGCGCTTGCCGTGGGGCACGATTGGGATCTGCTGCGCGCGATGGCGGAGGCGAGCCCCGAGGGGATCGCCATCACCGATCGCGGCGGGCGACTGGTCTGCGCGAACGATCATTACGAGCGGATGTTCGCAGGCTTTCCCACCCCGCCGTCGCTGCCGTTGGCGGGCGATGGCGCGAACGAGCTGGAGGTCGCCGGGCGGCTGGCGTGGCGCGACGGCCATGCGCGTGTCACGCTGCGGGGGACGGTCGGCGCGATTGAGGCGACGATCACCCGCGCCGGGCAGCAACAGGACGTGCTGATCTGGCGGTTCGCGGGGCGCACCGTCGTGCCCGGCCTGCCGGCGCGGCTGACCGATGCGTTGGACGGACTGCTGGGTGCGCAGCTCGGCGCGGCGGGGGTGATGGCGGCGCTGATCACCGCCGAGGGCAATGTGATCGTCGCCAACGCGGTGCTGCGCAGCCGTGCCACCGCCTCGTCCGACGTGCCGGTGGTCGGGGAGGATCTGGCGCGGTTCCTGGCGGAGGATCGCTCCGGCATGGTGCGCTTCGTCGCCGAGGGCGCCGCCGCCAATCCGATGCGGCTGATCCAGATCCCGCTGGCCGACGATCCCGATGCGCCGATCCTCGTCGCGATGGTCGATAGCGATCCGGCGCTGGGCGGCGGCTCGGGGGAGGGGATCGAGGCGCTGCTGATGCTGATGCCTTTCGGGGTCGCGCTGGTCGATCGCGAGGGGCGGTTCCTGCAGATGAACAGCGCGTTCGCCCGCGCCGCGAACGTCGATGCCGCCGCGCCGCCGATCTACCCCGGCGACCTGGTGGTGCGCGAGGACAAGTCGGCGGTCGCCGATGCGATCCGTCGCTTCGCCAGCACCGCGACCCGCTCGACCGATCTGGCGGTGCGGCTGAAGGATCATCCCGACGATCCCGTCGCGCTGTCGATCGCGGCGGCGCGAGGGCTGGGCGATGCGGCGGTGCTGCTCAGCCTGAAGGACAATGGCGAGGAGAACCGGCTGAAGCGCGAGGTGGCGCAGGCGACGAAGATGCAGGCGGTCGGGCAGCTCGCCGGAGGCGTCGCGCACGATTTCAACAACATCCTCACTGCGATCATCGGGCATTGTGACCTGATGCTGATGCGCCATTCGCCCGGCGACAGCGATTACGACGACATCCAGCAGATCCGCGCCAACTCCAATCGTGCCGCCAGCCTGACGCGGCAATTGCTCGCCTTCTCGCGCCAGCAGACGCTGCGCCCGCAGGTGCTGCAGCTGCCCGACGTCGTCTCCGAGGTGTCGAATCTCCTGCGCCGCCTGATGGGCGAGACGGTGACGATGGAGGTGAAGCATGGCCGCGACCTGGGGCCGGTGCGTGCCGATCCGGGGCAGCTCGAACAGGTGGTCGTCAACCTGGCGGTCAACGCGCGCGACGCGATGCTCAGCACCGGGACCAGCGGCACGCTGACCATCCAGACGCGCTCGGTGCCGATCGCCGAGATCCGCCGGCGCGGCAGCGACATCATTCCGATCGGCGACTATACGGCGCTCGAAATCTCCGACACCGGCACCGGCATCCCGCTCGACGTGCTGCCCAAGATCTTCGAGCCGTTCTTCACGACGAAGGAGGTCGGCAAGGGCACCGGGCTCGGGCTGTCGACGGTCTATGGTATCGTCAAGCAATCGGGCGGGTTCATCTTCGCCGATTCGCGTCCCGGGCAGGGGGCGACCTTCACGATCTATCTGCCGGTTCACACCGCCGGCGTGCCCGACGCGGTGACCGTCGCGGCACAGGCCAAGCAGGCCGCGCGCCACCGTTCCGGCGACCTGTGGGGCAGCGGTACGATCCTGCTGGTCGAGGACGAGGATATGGTCCGCGCGGTCGCCGAGCGTGCGCTGGCGCGGCAGGGCTATACCGTGCTGGCGGCCGAGAATGGCGAGGCGGCGATGGAGCTGATCCAGGGCGTCGATCGCCCGACGCTGGTCATCTCCGACGTGATGATGCCGCTGATGGACGGGCCGACGCTCGCGCGGCAACTCCGCAAGATCCATCCCGATATCCCGATCCTGTTCATGTCGGGCTATGCCGAGGAACAGCTGCGCCGCTCGATCGATCTCGACAATGTCGCCTTCCTTCCCAAGCCCTTCTCGGTGCAGCAACTGGCGGAGGCGACGCGCGACGCATTGATGGCGCAGGAGGCGGCGGAGGCGGTGCGATCCGGCGGCGCCTGACGATGGTTGCACCGCGTAACGATCGCGCTATGGCGTTGCGCATGACGATGCGTGTGCTTTTGGTCGAAGACGAACCGTTGATCGCGATGATGCTGGAGGATTTCCTCGACGCGCTCGACAAGACGCATGCCGGCACCGCCGACAGCGTCGCGGCGGCGCTGCCGCTGGTCGAGGCGGGCGGTTTCGACGCGGCGATCCTGGACGTCAACCTGCGCGGCGGTGAGAAGAGCTTTGCGATCGCCGACGCGTTGGCACAGCGCAACATTCCCTTCGTGTTCGCCACCGGCGGGGGCGGCGAGGAGATCTCGCCCGACCACCGCGACCGCCCCCGGCTGTCCAAGCCGTTCACGATCGATGGGGTCGACAAGGCGCTCGCGCAACTGGGCTGACGCATAATACTTGCGCGAAGGGGGGCTTCGGCGACATAGGCGTGCGCGCTATGACCCAGACCTTCGACAAGTCCCGCCTGCCGAGCCGCCATGTGTCGGTCGGCCCCGAGCGTGCCCCCCACCGCAGCTATTATTACGCGATGGGCCTTTCCGAGGAGGAGATCGCGCGCCCGTTCGTCGCGCTCGCCTCGGCGGGCAACGACAGCGCGCCGTGCAACACCACGCTCAACGACCAGGCCGATGCCGCACGGCGCGGTGTGGAGCAGGGCGGGGGCATGCCGCGTCGCTTCAACACGATCACCGTCACCGACGGGATCGCGATGGGGCACCAGGGGATGAAATCCTCGCTGGTCAGCCGCGAGGTGATCGCCGACTCGGTCGAGCTGTCGGTGCGTGGCCATTGCTACGACGCGCTGGTCGGCTTCGCGGGCTGCGACAAGTCGCTGCCCGGGATGATGATGGCGATGCTGCGGCTGAACATACCGTCGATCTTCGTCTATGGCGGCTCGATCCTGCCCGGGCGTTTCCACGACCGCGACGTCACCGTCGTCGACGTGTTCGAGGTGGTCGGCAAATATGCCGCGGGCGCGTGCCCGCTGTCCGAGGTCCATGAGCTCGAAAAGGTCGCCTGCCCCGGCCACGGTGCGTGCGGCGGGCAGTTCACCGCCAACACCATGGCCTGCGTCGGCGAGGCGATCGGCCTGTCGCTCCCCAACAGCAACATGGTCCCCGCGCCGTTCACGACGCGCGAGCAGATCGCGGTCGCGGCGGGCGCGCAGGTGATGGAGCTGGTCGCGCGCAACCTGCGCCCGCGCGACATCTGCACGCGCGAAGCATTCATCAACGCCGCGCGCGTCGTCGCGGCGACCGGCGGCTCGACCAACGCCGCGCTCCATTTGCCCGCGATGGCCAATGAGGCGGGGATCGACTTCGACCTGTTCGACGTCGCCGAGGCCTTCAAATCAACGCCCTACATCGCCGATCTCAAGCCCGGCGGGACGTATGTCGCCAAGGACATGTACGAGGCGGGCGGCGTGTACATGCTGATGAAGACGATGCTGGCGGGCGGGTTGCTCGACGGCAACTGCCTGACCGTCACCGGCAAGACGCTCGGCGAGAACATCGACGAAGTGACGTGGAACCCCGACCAGAAGGTCATCTACGACGTGCGCACGCCGATCACCCCGACCGGCGGCGTCGTCGGCCTGCGCGGCTCGCTCGCCCCCAATGGCGCGATCGTGAAGGTCGCCGGCATGCACCGCCTGCAATTCGAGGGGCCGGCGCGCTGCTTCGATTGCGAGGAGGACGCCTTCGCCGCGGTCGAGGCGCGCCAGATCGTCGAGGGCGAGGTCATCATCATCCGCTACGAAGGGCCGAAGGGCGGGCCGGGTATGCGTGAGATGCTGTCGACCACCGCCGCGCTCTATGGCCTCGGCATGGGCGAGAAGGTCGCGCTGATCACCGACGGGCGCTTCTCGGGCGGCACGCGCGGCTTCTGCATCGGCCATGTCGGCCCCGAGGCCGCCGAGGGCGGGCCAATCGCGCTGGTCGAGGATGGCGACACGATCCGCATCGATGCCGAGGCGGGGACGATCGACCTGCTCGTCGACGATGCGGTGCTCGCCGAGCGCCGCACCCACTGGCAGGGGCGCCAGAACGATTATGGCGCCGGCGCGCTGTGGCGCTACGCCCAGAACGTCGGCCCCGCGTGGCAGGGCGCGGTCACCCATCCGGGCGCGAAGGCCGAGCGGCACGTCTACGCGGATATCTGAGCCAGACCGTCATTGCGAGCGCAGCGAAGCGATCCAGGGCCACGGCCGAGCCGCCGTTGATCGCTTCGCCGCCGCCCGCAACGACGGCCGCTCCAACGAAGCGCTTCACTCCGCTGGCGACAGCGGGTAGGCGGCGATGATGATCCCGATCGCCGGAACCGCCGTGCTCACCGCCGCCCAGATGCGCGCGGCGGAGGAAACCGCCATCGTCGCCGGCACCGGCGTCGCCACGCTGATGCAGCGCGCCGGGGCCGGGGTGGCCGATGCCGTTCGCCGGCTGGCGGGCGTCAACGAGATGCTCGTGCTGTGCGGTCCGGGCAACAATGGCGGGGACGGTTATATCGCGGCGGCCCGCCTGCATGCCGCCGGTCGCCCGGTGCGTGTCGCGGCGGCTGAGGCGCCGCGCACGGCCGCCGCGATCGCCGCGCGGGCCTTGTGGACCGGCGCGGTCGAGCCGCTGGCCACCGCCGCGCCGGCGCCGGTGGTCGTCGACGCATTGTTCGGCACCGGTCTCGCGCGCGCGCTCGATGCCGGCCCCGCCGCGGCACTCTCCCGGCTCGTCCGGCAGGCGAGCCTGGCGATCGCGGTCGACGTGCCCAGCGGTCTTGCCGCCGACGATGGCGCACCGCTCGGCGACGTCCCGGCCTTCCACGTCACGCTCGCGCTCAGCGCGGTGAAGCCGGCGCATCTGCTGCAACCCGCCGCCAGCCGCTGTGGCGCGGTCCGCGTCATTCCGATCGGCGTCGCGACCGACAGCGACGCGCACGTCCTGTCCCGTCCCGTGCTGGCGGCCCCGGCGACCGACGCGCACAAGTTCACGCGCGGCATGGTCGCGGTGGTGCGGGGGCGGATGGCGGGCGCGGCGCAGCTCGCCGCCCAAGCGGCGATGCATGCCGGTGCCGGCTATGTCGAGCTGCTCGGCCCGACGATCCCCGGCGCACCGCACGCGCTGGTGCGCCGCCGCTGCGACGACGCGGCGCTCGGTGACGAACGGATCGGCGCGCTCCTGATCGGGCCGGGCCTCGGTCGAGACGACGAGGCGCGCGCGCTGCTCGACCGGGCGTTGGCGACCGATTGCCCCCTGGTCATCGACGGTGACGCGCTCCACCTCGTCACGCCAGAGCAGCTGTTCGCGCGCCGCTGGCCCGTGATCCTCACCCCCCATGCCGGCGAGTTCGCGGCGCTGTTCGGCGATCGCGAGGACGACAAGCTCTCCGATGCCCGCGCCGCCGCCACGCGATCGGATTCGACATTGGTCTTCAAGGGGCCGGATACGGTGATCGCAGCGCCGGATGGCCGCGCGATCCTCGCGCCCGCCGCCAGTTCGTGGCTGTCGACCGCCGGCAGCGGCGACGTGCTGGCCGGGGCGATCGCGGCGATGTGGGCCAGTGGCCTGGATCCGCTGGAAGCAGCGGCGGCGGGGGTCTGGCTGCACGGCGAGGCGGCACGGCGGCTTGCCGGCGCCTTCATCGCCGACGATCTCGCCAAGGCGCTGGGCGGGGCGCGCGCATGACCGAGATCGTCCGCATCGCCGCGCGCGGGGAAGGCGTCGCCGCCGATGGTCGCCATGTCGCGCTCGCCGCGCCCGGTGATCGACTGGCCGACGACGGCACGATCGTTCCCGGCCCGCACCACAATCCACCGCCGTGCCGCCATTATCCCGAATGCGGCGGCTGCCAGCTCCAGCATCTTGACGATGCGAGCTGGTCCGCGTTCATCACCGATCGTATCGGCTCGGCACTGGCGGCGCACGGGCTGGCCACTACGATCCGCGCGCCCGCGCTCTCCCCACCGCGCACCCGGCGCCGCGCGACGCTGCACGTCGAGCCGGCGGGGCGGATCGGCTTCACCGCCGCGCGCAGTCATCAGATCGTCGACCTCCACGAATGCCATGTCATGGCGCCCGAGCTGTTCGCGCTGGTCCGCCCGCTCAAGCGGCTGTTGCCCGGCTTCAAGGCGAAACGACGGCTCGACGTCCATCTGACGCTCGCCGATCAGGGCGTCGATGTGCTGGTGAAGGGCGTGGCGCCCGACGGGCTGGCGCACCACGACGCGCTCACCGCCTTCGCACAGGCGCATCCGGTCGCGCGGATCGCGTTCGACGACGGCCTGGGGCCGGAAACCCACTGGGAGCCGGAGCCGGTGACGATCACCCTCGGTGGCGTCGCGGTGCCGCTGCCGCCCGCCGCTTTCCTGCAGGCGACCGTCGAGGGGGAGGCGACGCTCGTTGCCGCCGTCCGCGAGGCACTGGGTGACGCAACGATCGCCGCGGATCTCTTCGCCGGCCTCGGCACCTTCGCCCTGTCGCTACCTGGGCGCGTATACGCCGCGGAAGGCGCGCGCGACGCGATCATGGCGCTCAAGGCGGCGGCGGGGCGCGCCCAGCGCCCGGTGTTCACCGAGCATCGCGATCTGTTCCGCCGCCCGCTGACCACCGCCGAGCTCGATCGCTTCGATGCGATCGTCATCGATCCGCCGCGCGCCGGGGCCCGCGATCAGATGGCGCAACTCGCCACATCGACCACCCCGGTCGTTGCGTACGTCTCGTGCAATCCCAGTACGTTCGCATCCGATGCTCAGCGGTTGTGCGAGGGTGGATACGCGCTCGACTGGGTGCAGCCGGTCGGTCAGTTCCGCTGGTCCACGCATGTCGAGCTGGCGGCGCGCTTCAGCCGGTCCCCCTCGTAAAGCGCCTTCACGAAGAACAATCCGTCGGGCGGTGCATTCAGCCCGAGCCGAGCGCGATCGGCGGCGCGAAGCGCGTCGCCGAAATCGGTCGCCGACCAGCGTCCCATGCCGACCAGCGCCAGGCATCCGACCATCGAGCGCACCTGATGGTGGAGGAACGAGCGCGCCTCCACCCGCACCGCCAGCCGATCCGCATCGCGCACCACCTCGATCCAGTCGATCGACTTCACCGGGCTGGCCGCCTGGCAATGGGCGGAGCGGAAGGTCGTGAAGTCGTGCGTGCCCAGCAGGAGCTGCGCCGCCGCGTGCATCGCGTCGGCGTCCAGCGGCTGTGGGATCTGCCAGGCGAGGCCTTTCTCGACCGTCAGCGGCGCGCGGCGATTGACGATCCGATATTCATATGCGCGCGCAAGGCACGAGAAACGCGCATGAAAGTCATCCGAAACCTCGGCGCAATCCAGGATCGCCACCGGCGCCGGTCGCAACCGGGCATTCAGTGCCTCGCCCAGCCGGAACGCCGCGATCGGCTTCGCGATATCCAGATGCGCGCGCATCCCCAATCCGTGCACTCCCGCGTCGGTTCGCCCCGCGCAATGGACCACCACGGTCTCGCCGGTCACCGCCTGCGCGGCTTCCTCGATCGCCTGTTGC
>CAJYSA010000079.1 GCA_913777325.1 uncultured Sphingomonas sp.
CTGGCCTGTCTGTGCGATATACGGATCGCCGCGGCGAGCGCCAAATTCTCGGCGAGCTTCATCAAGGTCGGTATCGTTCCCGGCGATGGCGGCGCGTGGTCGTTGCAGCGAGTCGTCGGTTATTCACGCGCCGCCGAGATGTTCTTCACCGGTGACCGCTTCTCCGCCGACGAGGCAGCGGCACTCGGCCTCGTCGGCCGTGTGGTGCCCGACGAGACGTTGATGGACGAAGCGTTCGCCCTCGCCGATCGCATCGCCGCCAACCCGGCGCGCGCACTGCGCCTGACCAAGCGCCTCCTGCGCGAAGCCCAGACGCAGCGGATGTCGGAGATCCTCGAACTATCCGCTGCCTATCAGGCCCTGGCGCACGAGACCGCCGATCATCAGGAGGCTGTGAACGCCTTCCTGTCAAAGCGCGATCCCATATTCACGGGAGGCTGATTCCGCGCGCCGGATCAGCGCGTCCACGCCATCGCCCCCTGTGCCTTGCGCCGGGCAAGCGCCTCTCTCTCGATCTCGATGGCCTCACCCAGCGTCGCTTGGCTGCCCTGATCGATGACTTTCTTGGCGATCGCGACGATCTCCGGCTCATAGGCTGCGGTCATGGTCGCTAGCTCGATCGCTCGCGTCATCAAACCTGCGTCAGCGATCACCTCGTTCGCCAGCCCGACGCGCAATGCGGTCACGGCATCGATCGGCGCGCAGGTCAGCATCATCTGCCGCGCGAACCGCGCGCCGACCGCGCGCGGCAGACGCGATCCCATTCCGCTCCCCGACAACGCACCGATCTTCGCATGGGTATCGGCGAAACGCGCGCTCTCACCGGCAAGGATGAAGTCGCACGCCAGCGCAATCTCGAGGCCGCCGGTATAGGCCGCCCCGGTGACCGCGGCGATCATCGGCTTTGTTCGCTTAGCAAACGCCTGGATCACCTCCGTCACCCGTCCGCGCGGGGCGTCGGGCTCCGAAAAGGCCTTGAGATCAAGGCCCGCGCAAAACGCCGGCGCAGTGCCCGTGACGATGCCGACCCGCCAGCGCGGCTCGCATTCGAATGTGGCCAGCGCATCCGCCAACGCGTCTGCCATAGCAAGATCAATGGCGTTACGCTGCGCAGGTCGGTTCAGCGTCATCAGCATTACGCCCGACGCGACTTCTTCGATCATCACGGTCATGCTTCATTCTCCCTCCGACAACCAAGGACCACGCAGGCTCGTCTGGCCATGCCAAGCGGGACTGATCGCGCATGCGATGCGGGGATTGGTATCGTTGATGCTATATCGGGCACCGACATATGGAGAGATATGATGAGTTTGATCGTCCGCTATCCCAAGGTCGATTATAACGGCGTAAGCCCGCACTGGGCACGCAACATTGCCTTTGCCCAGTATCAGAACGCGACGTCACTGATCCCGACGCCGATCGAGCCGTGGCTCATCAAGATTTTGCAGTCCGCGATCGAGAAGCTGCCGCCCGAAGATGAGGCGCTGCGCGAGGACGTACGCGGCTTCATTGGTCAGGAGTCACAGCATTTCCGGCAGCACCGCCTCTTCAACAAGGTTCTCATTGCCCAAGGCTACCCGAAACTGGCCGAGTTCGAGCAGCAATTGACCGACGATCTGGCCGAATTCCTCCGGACACGTTCCCTGAAGTTCCTGCTGGCGTACGCCGACGGATTCGAGTCTCTTGGCGCGGTCGCGGGGGGCGTCTGGTTCGAACGGAGCGACGGCATGCTCGAAGGGGCGCACCCGAACGCCGTCGCTCTGTGGAAATGGCACATGGCCGAAGAGTTTGAACATCGCGAGGTCTGCTACAACCTATACCACGCCATGTTCGGCCGGGGCATCTGGAAAGCGATCAAGAACGGCTATTTCTATCGTATCTACGGCGCCATCTTCGCCATGCGTCATCTCAACGGCTACATGGATCGCATGTTCGAATACATGCTGGAGATCGATCGCCAGTCGATGAACGACGCGCAAAAGGCTAAGCTCGACGCCGACATCAAGGAACTAAAGGATTTCCAGAAGCGGAACACCGTGCCGCAGCTGCTGAAGATCCTCCTTCCCTGGTACAACCCCGCTCGCAAACCGACACCCAAAGGCATGTACGAGTATCTCCGCCGGTTCGAGCCGGGTGGCGATCTCGCCCGACCCACGGCACGCGTCGGCATGTCCGAAGCGCTCGCGGGCTGAGATGAAGGACGCCGACCGTCCCTACACCGGGCGAGTTGCGCTCGTTACCGGCGCCGCCTCCGGGATCGGGCGAGCCGCCTCGCTCGCCTTTGCCGCCGCCGGTGCGGCAGTGCTCATCAGCGATGTCGATGAAGCGGGCGGCATCGCCGTGGCCGCGCAGATCGAGACGGGAGGGGGCCGCGCCCTGTTCCAACGTGCCGATGTAACCGAAGAGGCCGCGGTGGTCGCGCTTGTGGAACGCATAAGGGCCGAATTCGGGACGCTTGACTACGCCTTCAACAATGTCGGCTTCAGTTGGGGCCATGGCGCCACCGGCCTCTCGTCCGACGACTGGAGCCGCACCGTGGATGTCTGCATGAAAGCGCCCTGGCTTTGCATGAAGCACGAAGTCCCGCTTATGCGAGCGGGCGGCGGAGGCGCGATCGTAAACACCAGTTCCATGGCCGGTGTCGCTTATTCTCCTACTGCGAACATCGCCTATTCCGCGGCCAAGGCGGGCGTGATCCAGATGACGCGCTATGCTGCCAATGCCTTCGCGGCCGATGGCATACGCGTGAATTGCGTGTCACCAGGCCTTACCCGGACCGCAGCGGTCGAGCAGTTTCTCGACGCCGAGCAGCAGCGCGAACTCGCAGCGGAGATGCAGCCGATCGGCCGCATCGTTGATCCGTCCGAAATCGCCGACGCCGTCATGTGGCTCTGTTCACCTGGGGCAGCGATGGTGACGGGCGAAAACATCTGTGTTTCTGGCGGACAGCAGGCTCGCTGACATCAAAGCCATTACCTCCACTTATCCTCAAGGACACAATACATGAATGCGATCAGCCGGATCCAGGACTTCAATGATCCGCACTACAATCCATTTACGGCCATGAAGGATGCCGGCGAAGGTTCGATCGGCAACTTTTATCCCGAGCTTAAGCGCCTACGCGATCAGAGCCCAGTATTTGACGGCGATCTTCGCAAACATTTCGGCCTTCACGGAGACATCACGATGTCGCATCTGCGTCACGTCGCGGTGTTGGGTTACAAAGAAATCAAGGACGTACTGTTATCCACCAAGATCTACTCGAATGCAGTTTACCAGCACAATCTCGGTGTATTTTTTGGCGAGTCGGTCACGGTCATGGACAATCCAGACCATGCGAAGTTTCGTCATCTTTTCCAAAAAGCTTTCATGCCCAAGATGATCAACGGCTGGGGCGAGGAAATCATACCTCGCATGATCAACGATCTGATCGACGGGTTCGAGGGTCGCGGGCGCGCCGAGCTCATCAGCGAATTCACGCTCCACTTTCCATTTCACTTCATTCACGAGCTTATGGGCCTGCCGATCGAGGATCGCGAGATCTTCCACAAACTGGCCTTCGGTCAGATCGCGATTACCTTCGACACCGAACACGGTATGGACGCCACGACCAAGCTGAAAGACTATCTGACCGTTGTCGTCCAGGATCGCCGCGACAACCCGCGTGAAGGCGACTTCATGTCGACGATCGCCACGGCTGAGGTCGACGGCGAACGACTGCCCGAAAATGTCGTGATCTCTTTCTTTCGGCAGCTCATGAATGCAGGCGGCGATACGAGCTTCAACGGATTTTCGAGCGTGCTGACGGCGTTGCTCACGCACCCTGACCAGTTCGAGCAGGTGAAGGCCGATCGGACGCTGGTGCCAAAGGCGATTGAGGAGGGACTACGCTGGAACTGCCCCGTGCCCGGTGTCTCGCGTACCCCGGTCGAAACCGTCGAACTGGGCGGCGTGACGATTAATCCGGGTGATCACATGCTGGTATTCCTCGCATCGGCCAATCGTGACGAAAAGGTGTTCGAACGTCCCGACGAGTTCGACATCAGCCGTGCGACGCGCAATCATGCGGCTTTCGGCTATGGTCCGCACATATGCATCGGCCAGCATCTGGCGCGGCTCGAGATGGTGAACGCCCTCAACGCGCTGCTCGACCGATTGCCGCGGCTGCGCTTGGATCCCGACTTCCCACCGCCCGAGGTGTGCGGCATGGCGCTTCGCGGGCCACAGGCGATCCACGTCCGGTTCGACTGATCCCCGGCGGCAATAGGGCGGATCGCATTGCGTTCCGCCCTGTTGCCGCGTCATTCGCAAGTGAAGAGAGGCGACCGTTTTTCGATGAAGGCGCTGCGCTTTTCGGCAGCATCCGCAGTCGACTGCGCGATCTGCACGGCCCGCGCCTCTAGCTCGATCGCAGCCTCAAGGCTGCCCGCGCTCTGGTTCAACCACAGCGACTGCTTGGTTAGCGCAATGCCGAGGGGTACGTTGGCGGCCACCGCGCGGGCGATAGATAGTGCCTCTTCCATCACTCGTTCGTCATCAACCGCGCGCAGGATCAGGCCAATCCGCTCCGCCTCTTTCGCCAGCACCGGCCGCGCGGTAAGCAGCAGTTCGGCCGCGCGCTGGCTGCCGACTGCGCGCGACATCATGTAGGACAGACCCAGCTCGGCCCCGGTCGCCGCATTGTGGATGGTGTTCACGAATTTCGCCGAACGCGCAGCGATCGTCATGTCAGACGCTAGCGCCAGCGTGTAACCGACGCCTGCGACGACGCCGTTGACGGCGCAGATGATCGGCTGCGGCAGCCCTCGCATCGCGATGGGAATGCGGCCGAGCGCCGACACGCTGTGCCGATTGTTGTAGACCTTGCCGCGATCCGCGCGCGCGTGCGGATTGACACCGGCGGCGCGCAGATCGTGGCCAGAGCAAAAGCCCCGTCCGCTTCCCGTCAGAATGACTGCCCGAACCGAAGGATCGTCGCCGATCTCGGCCAGTGCGTCGAGCAGCGCCTGATACATGGACCATGTGAAGGCGTTCAGCGCTTCGGGCCGGTTCAGCGTCAGTCGCCGTACGCCGTCTTCGGGCGTGTCGACCAGAATTTCGCCGCCATTCATCCTGCACCATCCCATTCAAGTTCGAGCTTTACGATACCGTTCACCATGCCCGTCGCCGCAATCGGGCGGCTGCCCGGCCTAATCCGGAATTCGGGAATACGGCCGAGCCATTCCTCAAGGAATACTTGGATCTCGCGCCGCGCCAACACCGCGCCCGGGCATGTATGGTGGCCATTGCCGAACACGGCGTGCCGGATCGGAAACGGACGCGACAGATCGACCGTGGTCGGATCGCTCACCTTCCGCTCGTCGAGGCCCACCAGCATGTTGGGCGGCAGGATCATCTCCCCCGCCTTCAGCATCACACCGTCCAGTTCGACGTCGCGGGTGAGCACGCGCGCCGTATTGGCCAGGCCGTGCCGGCGCAGCAATTCCTCAACCGCGTGGCGCAGGAATGCCGCGTCGTCCAGACGTGCGGCGATCTGCCGCCGAACGTCGTCGTGCATCGCCAGAAACCGTGCGATGAAGGCCAGCATCGAGGCAACCGTATCGAGGCCGCCGAACATCACCAGCATGGCGAACGACATCGCTTTGTCGAAAGGGATCATCTTACCGTCGATCTCGACGGTGACGATCGCACTCAGCAGATCACTGCCGGGCCGCTCGCGCCGCGCGATGACGACCGGCGCAAGATACGCGCCGAGATCGTGGAAGGACGACATTCGAACGTCATTGTCGCTCGCGCGCACCGATCGCTCCGCCAACTCGCGCAGGGTTTCGCGGTCGTGCTGGGGAATGTCCACCAGTTCGAGAAAGACCGAAACGGGAAAGATGCCGGCAAAGTCGTCGACGAACTCACACGCCCCACGCGCGACGAGCGGTTCGATCAATTCGATCGCGCGCGCACGAACCGCCGGCTCCATGGCGTTGACCACCCTGGGCAGCAGCGCCTGCATCAACGGCCGGCGATAGGGCGCGTGCTCGGGTGGATCGAGTTCAAGCGGGATCTGCTTCGGTACGCTGTCGGGCATTCGCGGCAGCGTGATCCGTTGGTGGGAAAAGGTCGCGGTGTCCTTTTGGATCGCCTCAATATGCTCCGCGCGCGTCGCGACCCAGTGGCCGCCATTGTGCGGCGTCCAGAATATCGGCGGCGCCCCCTGCTGGAACGCGCGATAGGCAAGCTGGACGTCCTCGTCAGACCCCGGCAGATCGTAGATGTCGAAGGTGACTATTCGCTCGGGCGGCACATGCGGCGGCGGCGGCGTCAAACCCGTATCCGTGGCCATCGCATTCGCTCCCTCGGTGTTCGACCGCGCACGATAAGCCGCGACCGCCATCGGCGAAACCGAAGCGCAGCGACATCACACCCGCGATGCGGGTAAGCGACTACAGCATCCCGCGCTCTTCCGAGGTCCGAGTGGCCGTATCGAGGCCAAGTTCGCGCAGCACCTCGATCACCGCGCTCATCGCCGACGCGACGGAGGGAAAGCCGGTATAGGGAATGGCCTGGATCAACGCTTCCTCAAGGTCGCCCGGCGTCAGGCCGTTGGCGATCCCGATGCGCACATGGTTCTTGAGTTCGGCGACCTGGCGCTGCGCGATTAGGATGCCGATGACGACCAAGCTGCGCTGCTTACGGGCGAGCCCGTCGCGCGCCCAGACGTCGCCAAACGCATAATCGACGGCCAGTTGTCCGATCGCCGTTCCGAAATGATTGCCGGTGAGGCCGGCGCGCATCTCGGCCGCGCGATCCTCGCCCATCATCTCGGCAAAGACCTTCAGACCGCGCTCGGTGGTTTCGCTCGTCATGCCCTACTCTCCACGTTAGGCCGGCTCCAGCGGGATCGCATTGAGTTCGAGAGGGGATCCCAGACACTCCTCTGTTCTGGTTGCCCAGTGCCGTGATCACGAGCGTTTTGACCATGCATTTGGCGCAACATCGCGCCTATGATCCCAGGTGGGAGTTTCAGGGGCTGGAACTGGCCGCTACGGGCAGGATCAGCCCGTGATCGGGCGTTCTGGCTTGCCAGCGAACGGACCCAAGAGGCCGCTCAAGCAACCGCCTCACGCTGACGATGCCGGTGCCATCACCCCGCACGATCGCTCCGGCCAACACTGCGTGTTCGTCAGGCGTCATTCGGTCGCGCTGACGCAGATAGTCGTTCCAGGTCGGTGCGCTGAAACGCTCGACCCAGCGCCTTTCGTCGGCGATGTCGCGCGACAGCGACCAGCCATAGGTGCCGTTGCGATGCCGGATGCGCTTCACGGCGATCATCGCCGTGTAAAAGTCTCGGGCACAGACAGGATCGACGTCATGCTCGATCTCGACGACGACGGGGCCGCTGCGCCCGGTGAGCGCAAGCGCGACGGTGGGATCGACCAGGTCGGTCGCTTGGTCGGCGGCTCCTCTCGATGCCGCTTCGATCGGCCAAAGGCGTGCCAGCAGCGCACAGGTTGCCAGCGTGGCCCCTGACAGTCCGAAGGCCATGCCCGTCCCCACTGTCGCGGCGACCGTGCCCCAGATCAGGCTACCGATGGCGAGGCCCCCGGCAGCGGAGGCCTGGAACCCGGCGAGCGCCCGCCCCGCCACCCAGCGCGGAGCCTGCGTCTGGATCGCGACGTTGAAGCCGTTCAGCAACTGCATCCACGACGATCCCGCCACCACCAACGCAGCGAAGCTCAGTGGCTGCGCGCGCGATATAGCCACGATGACGATCGCACCGCCCGCCACAAGCGCATTGAGCGCAAGCGATTGCCTCGCGGACAACCGCGCACGAACTTTCCCGATCATCGTCGCCCCCAGCACCGCACCGATGCCGAACGCGCCGAGCAGCACGCCATAGGTGCCCGCCGCCCCCTTCAGCAAGTCGCGCGACACCAGCGGCATCAGCGACGTTACCGCGCCACCCGCAATGCCGACCGTCAGGCAGCTGAGCAGCACTGTTCTGGTCGGGGGCGAATGGATGATGTAGCGGACCCCCGACTGGATCGCCCAACCGATCCGCTCGGGAGGCAGCCGCGGTTCGTCGGCACGACGCCGCCACGCGAGCATCGCGGCGACCATCGGCAGATAGCAGACCGTCATGGTCAGGAAGGCGGCTGTCGACCCAGCAGCGGCGACGACTGCGCCGCCGATGGCCGGGCCCAGGCTTCGCGCGATATTGTAGCTGACGGAATTGAGCGCCACCGCCGAGGGAAGATCATGCGACGGCACCTGCTCCCCAACTGACGCCTGCCACGACGGAGCGAACATCGCGGTCGCCGTGCCGATGACGAAGCATAATCCGACGAGCAGCGCCGGCGTCAGCAAGTGCCGATAATCGGCAAGCGCCAGCACCACCGATGCGACGAGCGTGAAGCCGAGCGTGATCAATGCCACCCTACGTCGGTCGTAGGTGTCCGCGATCGCCCCCGCCGCTATCGAAAACAGCATGTAAGGGAGCATCAGCGCGGCCTGGACGAGTGCCACGTCCTGCGCCCGGCCGCTCATCGTCGTCATGGCCCAGCCGGCGCCGACACCGTTGATAAGCAGGCCGAAATTGGAAAACAGGCTCGCGGACCAGATGCGGCGAAAGACCCCGTGGCGCAGCGGCGCGAGCAGACCGCCCGGCGGCCCCGCGCCGGTCATTCGAACCGGTAGTATGCGAGTTCCTCGCCGACGCGGCGCACGAAACGCGCCGCATCGGCGCCATTGATGACACGGTGATCGTAGCTGAGCGACAGCGGCAGCATCTGCCGCCATTCGATTGCGCCGTCCGCCCCTGGCATCGGACGCGTCTGAAGCCGCGTCATGCCGAGGATCGCGACCTCGGGCGCGTTGACGATCGGGGTGAAGGCCGTACCACCGATGTGCCCGAGCGAGGAGATGGTCATGCTGCCACCCGTCATCTCCGCCATCGACAGCCCCTTGGCGCGCGCCCGTGCCGACAGGCTGCCGATCTCGTCCGCGATCGCAGCCGGCGTCTTGGTGTCGCAATCGCGGACGACACCGACCAGCAGGCCATTGGGCGTATCGATCGCCACGCCGATATGGACGTAATCCTTCCAGACCAGCGATTTGCCATCGGCCATCAGCGAGGTGTTGAACACGGGATAGGCGCGAAGTGCCGCGGCCACTGCCTTGATCACGGGGATTAGCAGCGTCGCCTTGACATCCGGATTGGCGGCGTTCCATGCCCTGCGAGCCGCCTCGAGCGCCGTAACGTCGAACTCGTCATGATGCGTGACATGCGGAATCGCCACCCAGTTGCGGCCCAGGAAGCCGGCTGTCAGCTGCTGGATTCGTCCTAGCTTGCGGACCTCCACCGGCCCGAATTCAGCAAAGTCCTGTTCCGGCCATGGCGCCAGCGCATCAAGATAGGCGGCCACCGGCGCCCTCCCCTATTCATCGAACCCGCCGAAACCATGCACCGCCCGAAAGACAGCGTCGAGCGAGTGTTGCTAGCATCGGATACGTGATGGAAAGCGCTGCCACTTGATCGCGGCTGTCACGATTGCTTCTAGTCGGATGCGGACCCCACACCGGTGATCGGCTCCGCGCGGAGACGACAATGGACCTGCAGCTCGGCAAGGAGCTCGACGATTTCCGACAGATGGTGCGGGCGGCCGTGGCGGAGGATTTGCCCGCCGACATGCGTGCGCGGCAGCGCGCCTTCGGCGGCCTGCAGAGCGAGAACCTGGATTCGCTGACATGGGCTGCGATCCTTGCCAGACGCGGGTGGTCTGTCCCTCAGTGGCCGGTCGAATATGGCGGCAAAGACTGGACACCGCTGCAGAAATTCGTCTTCGAGGACGAACTGTCCAGCGCCTGGGCACCCGATGTGAACTGGGGAGGGACGCACATGGTCGGCCCTGTTATCTACACTTTCGGGACGCAGGCGCAGAAAGACCGGTTCCTTCCTGATATCCGTGAAGGTAAATGTTTCTGGGCTCAGGGGTTTTCCGAGCCGGGCAACGGTTCGGATCTTGCCAACCTGCGTACTGGTGCAGTGCTCCAGGGCGACCGTTACATCGTCAACGGACAGAAGATCTGGACCAGCGGCGCGCACGACGCCGCCTGGGGCTTCTTCCTGGTCCGCACGGATTCGACGGTGAAGGCGCAGCGCGGCATCTCGTTCCTGCTGATCGACCTCAAAAGCCCGGGCATCACGATCCGCCAGATCCCCGAGATCAACGGCGAAGCGGACCTATGCGAAATCTTTCTCGACAATGTCGAGGTGCCTGCCGAGAATCTTGTCGGCGAGCCCGGAATGGGCTGGACCTATGCCAAGTTCCTGCTCGATCACGAGCGCACGACCAGTTCGTTCATCTACTGGAACAAGCGCGAGCTGCGCCGTACGCGCGCGATTGCCGAGATGCAGGCGCTCGACGGCATGCCGCTCGCACAGCTGCCCCAGTTCCAGTCCCGCTTGATCAAGCTCGAGGCGGAGGTTGCGGCGCTCGAATGGTCGGTGCTGCGCGTTCTCGCCGGAGAGGATTTCGCCTATAACCTGACCGCGGTTGCGTCCACGCTCAAGGTTTCGGGCTCGCGCCTTCAGCAAGCGATCACCGAACTTCAGGTCGATCTCAATGGCGCGTTATCCATGCGCCGATTTCCCATCGAGCTGGCACACCAGCGGGCCGCACCGCTATGGCCCGACAATATTGCAGGCCGAACTGCCACTGCGCTCGGTATGCGCGCCGCGACGATCTTCGGCGGCACGCTCCAGATCCAGCGCGGGATTATCGCCAAACTCGCCTTCGGGCTGTGAAGGACGATCATGGACTTCAATCTCTCCGACATGCAGCGCATGCTGCTCGACAGCGCCGAGCGGCTCGTCGGGAACCGCTACACCCTCGAGCACCGCCGGGCGCTGCGCGACCAGCACGATGGCTTCGACGCGGACGCCTGGGCGAGCTTCGCCGAACTCGGCTGGCTGGCGCTCGCCGTTCCTGAGGACAAGGGAGGCCTCGGCGGCAGTATCGAGGACGTGGCGGTCCTGATGACCGCAATCGGCAGTCGGCTCGTCGTCGATCCGCTCGTCAGCAACGCCGTGATCGCTCCCGCGATTCTGTCGCATGCGCCGGAGGGGGATCTGCTCAGCGATATTGCATCGGGCCAGCGGCGGGTTGCACTCGCCCATGACGAGCCCGGCGAACGCTACGGCCAGGGGCCGCGGATCACCCGGCTCGTCCGCCACGGCAACGGTTTCACGTTGACCGGCCAGAAGATGCTCGTGCTCGATGCCGTGTCAGCCGATATGCTGATCGTCAGTGCGAGCGTCGAAGGCGAAGACGGCACCGCTGTGGTTCTGGTCGACGCAAAGGACCAAGCGATCGTCAGCGAAATCTATCCGCTGATCGATGGCGCCCAGGCGGCCGATATCCGGTTCGAAGGGGTGTCGGTGACGCCCCAAGCGATCATCGCGTCGCCGGAAAACGGCTCGGTCGTGCTGGCCGACGCGCTGGACCGCGCCAAGATCGCGCTGATGGCGCAGGCCGTCGGGTCGATGGAGGCGACGCTGGCGATCTGCGCCGCCTATCTCAAGGAGCGCAAGCAGTTCGGTCAGCCGATCGGCAAATTTCAGGCACTGCAACACATCATGGCCGATATGTTCGTCGCCGCTCATCAGGCGCGCTCGGCGCTCTATCTCGCGCTCGGCTGGGCCACCGCCGCGCCGGCCCAGCGGATGCGCGCGGTATCGCACGCCGCGATCATCGTCGGCGAGGCGTCGCAGTTCGTCTCGCGGAACGGGGTCCAGCTTCACGGCGGCTATGGCGTGACCGACGAATACGAGGTCAGCCACCATTATCGTCGCCTGCTGACGCTGGAGAAGAGCTACGGCGACATCGATTTCCATATCCGCCGGATCGCTTCGCTGGAATCCGAATGACCGCCGCGTCTGGGATAGCGGCAGCGCGCGCCCGCCTGTCCGACCCGGCGCGTCGGACCCGGCCGCTCGCCGCCTTTCACGGTGAGCGCCCAATCGCACCTGCATGGTATCGCGCTGCAATGGCCGAACCAGTCGAGGAGCGATGGGTCGATGTCGAGGGGGCTGCCATCGAACTGCTATGCTGGGGAAACGTCGGCAAGCCCGGCCTGCTCCTCGTGCATGGGTCGAGCGCACATGCCCGCTGGTGGGGACCGGTCGCGCCGATGCTCGCGCGCGACTATCGTGTCGCGTCCTTCTCGTGGTCGGGGACGGGGCGGTCGGATCGGCGGCCCCGCTATGCCGTCGCACAAACCGCACGGGAGGCCTGGGCGGCGATGCACGCCGCCGGCCTGTTTGCCGCCGATGCAAGACCGGTCATCGCCTGCCACAGTTTCGGCAGCAAGGCCGGTGCACTGCTCGCCGCCGAGCACGGCGACCGGTTGAACGGTGCGGTCTTCGTCGACTCGCTGTTGCTCGCCGAAGAAATGAAGCCGCCCGAAGGCCTCTATCGCGAACGCCGTTACGACGGCCTGGCCGACGCGCTCGCGCGATTTCGCTTCGCGCCCGACCAGGGCGCCGGCCATCCCTATATCGCCGACGATATCGCCCGTGCCGCGTTGCGGGAAGACGATGCCGGGTGGACGTGGCGCTTCGACCCCGACTTGTTTCAGCGTCTCGACTTCGAGAGCGGCTGGAATGAAATCGCTCACGCCACCTGTCCGCTCGCGTTCCTGCGCGGTGAGGAATCGCTCGTCTTGATCGATGCCGATGTCGAAGCTCAACGCAGCCAGGCGCCGCCCGGGTCGATATTCCTCGATATACCGGGCGCCGGCCATCATGTGATGGTCGATCAGCCACACGCACTCGTCAGCGCGCTGCGCGCCCTGGTCGAAGGCTGGCGCGCCCAGCAAACGCCGGTGCACGGACCTGCATCAGAAGAGGAAGCAAGATGACCGAAGCCGCCGCCATCGACGCGCGTCTGTTCCGGCAGGCGCTGGGTTCGTTCGTCACCGGCGTAACGATCGTGACCACCTGCGATCGGGAGGGACGCGCCGTCGGATTGACCGCCAACAGCTTCAACTCCGTTTCGCTGGACCCGCCGCTGGTGCTCTGGAGTTTGGCCCTCAACAGCCTGAATCTGCCGGCCTTTCGCGAGGCGGGCCACTGGGTCGTCCATATCCTGACCGCCGGGCAGCGCGATCTGTCGCAGCGCTTCGCCTCGCGCGGAACCGACAAGTTCGCCGGCCTCGACTACACGCCGGGACCAGGCGGAGTGCCGATGCTCGAGGGATGCGCCGCCCGGTTCGTCTGCCGGGCGGCCTTCGAGCACGAAGGTGGCGACCACGCGATCTTCGTCGGCGAGGTCGTCGACCTGTCGATCGGCGCCGCGCCTCCCCTCGTCTTCCACAGCGGGCAATACGGCCAGATGATGCCTGCGGGCCTACGACCCGCCCGCCCCGATGATGCCGATACCGGCGAATTCGGACGCTATTTCACCGGGCACCTGCTTGGTCTCGCTTATAACGCGGCGTTCGACGACATCCGCCGCGAATACCGGCGACGTGGCCTGCGAGGGGCGGATTACACCGTGCTCGCCTCGCTGGGCCTCGGCGACGGCGTCACGCGGGAGGGGCTGATCGAACGCGCCCGCAATGGTGGCGTCGCGCTACCCCAGGAGGCGATCGAGCGGCTCGTCGAGCGAGACGACGTCCGCGACGAAGGCGATCGATTGTATCTCAGCGAGTCGGGCCGCGCGCATCTCGTCGAGCTCGTCGCGGTCGCCGAAGCGACGCAGCGACGCTTCGACGAACGGCTGACCGCGCCCGAAATGGCGCTGTTGCATCAGTTGCTTGAAAAGCTGGCGGCGGACCCCGGCACCGCCTGACCCGGTCGCGAGCGCCCTCCGTCGTGGCGGAAAGCGCCTGGCATCAATCCTCTTCGGCGATCCGCACCTTCAGACCGTCGAGGGCATCGGTGAAGGCGATCTGGCACGACAGGCGCGAGGTGTCGTCGCGGTGGCCCGACGAATCGAGCAGGTCGTTCTCGTCGTCGCTCATCGGCGGCAGCGCATCCGCGAACGCCGGGTCGACATGCACGTGACACGTCGCGCAGCTGCAACAGCCGCCGCACAGCGCCAGCAGCTCGTCAAAACCGTTCTCGCGGATCACTTCCATGACGCTGAGGCCGGCATCACCTTCGACGGTGCGTTCTTCCCCTTCACGATTGACAACGATCAGACGCGGCATGTTCGGCTCCACCTTGAACCCATCGGGCGAAGCTGTAGCCATGCCAAAGCACAGTATGATCCGCATCCCCCGGACCAAACGATCGTGGTGGCGATGATGCGTTTGCGCGGCCTGAAAAAGCGCGCCACACAATGTCATGACCAACGAAATCCGCGATTATCCGCCAGAAGGCGGTCCCGATGGCGACGCCACGCGGCTGACCATGCTCGAGGAGCTCGATACCGACCTGTTTCGCAATCGGTTCAGCGAATATGAACGCAGCGACCATCTGTTCGGCGGCCAGGTGATGGCGCAGTCGCTGGCCGCCGCCACCGCGACAATCGAAGCGGGCGTGGCCCACTCGCTCCACGGCTATTTCCTGCGTGCGGGATCAGCCGGCCAGCGCATCATCTTCAACGTCGAGCGGACCCGCGACGGGCGCAGCTTCGCGACGCGGCGCGTGGTCGCGGTGCAGAACGGGACGCCGATCTTCCATCTCGAATGCTCGTTTCATCGCGGCGAGCCGGGGTTCGGCCATCAGGATCCGCTGCCGCTCAACGTGCCGTTCCCCGAAGGCCTGGAAACGATGGCAGAGGCGGCCGATCGGCTCGCGGATCGCCTCCCCGAAAGCACCGTTCGAATCCTGAAGCACCTGCGCCTGATCGAGGCACGGCCCGTCGATCCCGAACAGCTGCTGCGGCAGGATCGGCCCGCCCGGCGACGCTTCTGGGTTCGTATTCCGAGCGCTGCGAACAGTGGCGATCCCGCGGTCCATCAGCAATTGCTCGCCTACCTTTCGGACTATTGGCTCGCCGGAACGACGCTCGTGCCGCATTCTATCCGCATGGCCGGGCCCGAACTCTTCATGGCCAGTCTCGACCACGCGATGTGGTTCCATGCGCCGCATCGCGTCGACGATTGGCTGCTGTACGACTGCGACAGTCCCTGGGCTGGCGACGGGCGCGGGCTGGCGCGCGGCGTACTCTATGCCCGTGACGGCCGCCTCGTCGCCAGCACGGCCCAGGAAGCCTTGATGCGACTACGCTGAGCGACGGATCAGATCGGCGCCCTTTTCCGCGATCGCGATCACTGCGGCATTGGTGTTGCCGGACACGACGGCAGGCATGATTGACGCGTCCACGACCCGAAGCCCCTCGATCCCCATCACTCGCAGCGACGCATCGACCACGTGACCCATCGCGGCGGTGCAGCTCGGGTGATAGATCGACCCGCCCGTTTCCATCGCATAGTCAAGAAGCTGCGCAACGTCCGATATGCCCGCGCCCGGCAGTTGCTCGCTGCTGACGAAGGGGGCCATGGCGGGCTGGCGGATGATGTCGCGCACCAGCTCCAGCGCCGCGACGACATCGGCGCGATCCTTGCCGGTCGACAGGAAGTTGACGAGGATTTCTGGCGCGATGGCCGCGTCGGGTGCGCAAATCCGTACGTGACCGCGACTGTTGGGCCGGAGCGGACAGACCGAGGCCGTGAAGGCCGAGAAGGGATGCAGCCTGTCACCCATCTTGTCGGTGCTGAAGGTGATGAAATGTACCTGCACGTCGGGCCGGCTGTCGGTCGCGCGTGTCGAACGGAAAAAACCGCCGGCATAGCCCGCCGACACCGTAAGCGGCCCCTTGCGGCGCAACGCATAATCGAGGCCTACCCTGGCCATCCTCAGCGGCGATCGCATGTCGTCGTTGAACGTATTGCGCTGCGTCGAGCGATAGACGGTACGCACCTGCAGGTGGTCTTGAAGGTTCGCCCCGACCTGCGGATTGTGATGCATCGGGACGATGCCGAGGGTG
>CAJYSA010000080.1 GCA_913777325.1 uncultured Sphingomonas sp.
GACGTGTGCTCTTCCGATCTCGTCCAGGTGCTCTCGTCCTTCACGGGCGAGGACGCGCCGATGGCGGATACATTGCCCGGCACGATGATCGTCGGCGAAGAGGAGATTGACGACGTGGAACGCCAGCTGATCACCGGCATCGCGCACGACAAGAACGAAGCGAAGATCACGCTGACATCCGTCCCTGACAAGCCGGGCGCGGTGGCGGCGATCTTCGAACCGCTGGCGGCGGCGAACATCAACGTCGACATGATCATCCAGAACATCGCGCACCGCAGCAGCGGAAGCACCAGCGCGACCGACGTGACCTTCACCGTCCCCGCCGCCGACCTGCCGCGCTCGATCGAGGCGCTGAACCAGGCGCGCGAGGCGATCGGGTTCGGCGAATTGATCCACGACACGCGCGTGGCGAAGATCAGCGTCGTGGGCGTGGGCATGCGCAGCCATGCGGGCGTCGCCAGCACGATGTTCACTACGCTGGGTGCGCGCGGGATCAACATCCAGGCGATCTCGACCAGCGAGATCAAGGTGTCGGTGCTGATCCACGAGGACGAAACCGAACTGGCGGTGCGCGTGCTGCATACCGCCTATGGGCTGGACGCCGAGGAAGCGGCTTAACGTGCCGTGAGCCCTCTTCCTCCGGGGAGAGGGTGGGGTGACGGGACGGTGCCTCGCAGAGCGGGCGGTCTCGGTGAGACGCAGCCCCTCTCCCAACCCTCTCCCCGGTGGGGAGAGGGCTTTCAGTTATTCCTGGCCCGCCACCTGCGTCTCGGGGATCCGCGTCCGCTCGGCCTGGAAGCCCAGCGTCGCGCGGCCATGCGCGGTGCCCGCGATGTCGGCGACCAGATACAGCGGACGGCGCTTCGCCTCGATATAGAGCCGGCCGAGATATTCGCCGATCATCCCCAGCACGAACATCTGGATCGACGACAGCACGACGACGACCAGCATCGTCGAGGTCCAGCCCTGCACCCGGTCGCCGACGAAATAGCCCCAGGCGATGTAGAACAGCAGCAGCAGCGAGCAGAACGCCAGCACCACCGACAGGTGGCTGGCCCAGCGCAGCGGCGCGGTGGAAAAGCCGGTGACCGCATCCAGCGCCAGCCGCACCATCTTGCCGAGCGGATAGTTCGTCTCACCCGCGTGTCGCTCCGCGCGGTCATAGGCGAACGGCACCTGGCGGAAGCCGACCCATGCCACCATGCCGCGGATGAAGCGCGCCTGTTCGGGCAGCGCGAGCAGCGCGTCGAGCGCGCGGCGGGTCATCAGCCGGAAATCGCCGGTGTCGAGCGGGATCGGCGTGTCGGTGACCCGATCGAGCACGCGATAGAAAGCGGCGGCGGTCGCGCGCTTGAAAAACGTCTCGCCATCGCGCTTGCGGCGGACGGCATAGACGACATCGGCCTGCTCGCGCGCCATCATGAGGCGCATGTCCGCCAGCAGCTCGGGCGGATCCTGCAGATCGGCGTCGATGATCAGGATCTGCTCGCCCGCGCACAGGTCCAGCCCGGCGGTCAGCGCCAGTTGGTGCCCGTGGTTGCGCGACAGGTTGATCGCCACGACGCGGCGGTCGTCCGCCGCCAGCCGTTGCATCGCCGCCCAACTGCCGTCGCGCGATCCGTCGTTGACCAGCACGATCTCGTGATCCTCGCCCACCGCCGCGCGCGCGGCGGCGGAGACGCGCGCATGAAGCAGCGGCAGCGTGGCTTCTTCGTTATAGCATGGGATGACGATCGAAAGCGCGAGACGATGCATGGCGCCCCGCGTCTACGGTGCAGACCCACAAACGGCAACGGTCGTGATCGTTCCGGGGGGAGGCGGGCGGGACGCGATACGGCGTGAGGATTCGCGCGCGTCGGGCACCCGCGTCGTCATTGCGAGCGTAGCGAAGCAATCCAGGGCGTCCTGGTCCGGCTCTGGATTGCTTCGCTCCGCTCGCAATGAAGGGCTTGGTAGAAATGCGCGTACCGCCCCCTCGCGGCCCCTCACCCCTTCGTCACGATCTTCACCAACCGCCCCGGCGTCAGCTGCGCATCCTCCTCGATCGCGTTGAGCGTCGTGAACCGCTCGCGTTGCAGCGTGTCGTACGCCATCTGCCGCGACAGCGAATCGATCGTGTCGCCGCGCTTCACGGTGACGATGCGGATGCGCTTGCCCGAACCCTTCTCGTCATACGCCAGCCCGTCGAGGCGACGGAGGAAGGCGGTGTCCTGCGGCGGATCGGTGAGCGGCTTGCCCGTCGCCTTGGCCAGCGCGGCGGCGCGGCGCACGCGCTCGGCGCTGTTGGGGTGGGTGGAGGCCCAGGTCGGCACCTGCTGCCCGCCGCGCCCGCCGACCTCGGCCTGCAACTGGCTTTGCGCATCGAGCTGCGCCAGCATGTCGGCGGCGGCATAGGGATCGTAGCCGGCGGCGGTAATGTATTTCACCCCGAGCCCGTCGGCGGCATATTCCTGATCGCGGCCATATTTCAGGACGTAGAGCTGCGCCCCGCTGCGTGCGGCGGTGCCGACGAGCTGCCCCGCCGCGCTGTTGCCCGCCGCCGCGCCGACGACCGCCGCCAACACGCCGCCGATCGTCGCGCGCTGGTTGCGCGACGCCGAGTGCCGCGCGGCGACATGGCCGACCTCATGCCCCATGACCGACGCCAGCTCCGCCTCGCTGTTCATCAGCGCCAGCAATTGCCGCGTGACGTAGATGTAGCCGCCGGGGATCGCGAAGGCGTTCTCGACCGGCGAATCGAGCAGCGCGACGGTGAAGTCGCCCTGCGCGTTCGACAGGCCGGATTGCACCGCCACCCGCTTGCCGACCTGCGCGACATAGGCCGCCTGCGGGCCGGTATATTTGCCGCCGAACTGCGCCAGCAGCTCCGGATTGGCCTTCGCGCCCAGCGCCTTGTCGTTCGCCGAGATCGACTGCGCCGCGACCGGCACGGTCGTGGTGGCCAGGGTGGTGGTGGCCAGCGCGGTGGCGAAGAACAGCGGTCGTAGCATGGATCAATCCTCCCGAGCCGGGGAAATGCGGGAGGGCGGGATCGGTTTCAACCGTCTGTCGACGCGATGGGGGCGGATCAGCGCACCGTGTCGCCTACCACCTGCCGGGCACGCTGCGCGAAGGCGGCGAGCATCTGGTTCTTTTCGCCCGCGTCCTTGCCCGGGCGGGCGGCGATCGTCGGGCAATAGGCGACCACCAGATAATTGGCGACGGCGTCGGTTTTGGCGTTGGGATGACGGCCGTGGATCACCCCGGCGGCGGTGGCGATCGCATTCTCGTCGCCATCGCCGAGCAGCGCGGTGGTGGCACGCAACTGATCCGGCGTCTCGCGCAGGTCGCCCGCGCCGCCCTGTTGCGGGGTCGGGCAGGTCATCGACGCGGGCTTCCCGCACCCCGCGAGCAAGGCAAGCGCCAGGAGCGGGGCGACGAGCAACGGGCGCGTGCGCCGGGGAAAGGGGGCAACAGGCATATCCGTTCCTCGTATCAGAGACGAACCCCGGGGGCGGCGCCGATGGCCGCCCCCGGGAACAGCGATCAGCGTGCCGCCTTCATCGCGGTCTTCACGGTCGCGCCGAAGTGGTTGCCCGGCTGCGCCTTGCACTGCGCGACGACCACCGGGATGACGTTTTCGACGCCATCGACCGTCACGGTCGGGTGCGGCTTGCCCTTCGGGCCGTAATTGGCGGCATAGACAACGGCTTGCGGGCGATAGCTTTCGTCAAGCGCGTTGAAGTCGCGGCACGACACGGTTTCCAGTTTCTTGTGATCCTTGAACAGCGCGATGCCTTCCGCGCCATCGGGTTCGGGCACCTGCGCCTGCTCGACGACCTGCGGGGTGCTTTGCGCCGAGCACGCCGTCGCAGTGAAGGCAATGCACAATGCGCCAAGCGTTGCGGCGAACTTGTTCATGTCGACAACCCTTTCTGTTTCTACGCCGTCGTGGTGGCGTGCCAAAGAAACGGCGTACGCATGATCCCGGTTTCATCTTGATCAATGAACAAAGCGCAAGGTTTCGGTAAGCTTTTGTCGCGCGATGCTTTTGCCCGCCGACGCCGTTACTCGAAATGGCGATTTGCGGGCGGTCGGGTGCTAGACGCGCTCGGCCGCGTTGACCGCATCGGCGGCGCGCAGCGCGGACAGAAGCCGCATCAACTGGTGTGCGTCATGCACCTCCACGTCGATGACGTTGGTGTGGAATTGCGTGTCGCGGTTGTCGAGCCGCAGGTTGATGATGTTGGCCTTGTGCTGCCCGATGATCGTGGCGAGCATGCCCAGCGCGCCGGGCTGGTTGCGAACCTCCACCGAGATGCGCGCAGTCGCGCCCTCGGTCGCGTGACCCCATTGCACGTCGATCCAGTCGGTCTCGTCCTCGCCGCGCTCCGCCAGGTCGGCGAGCACGCGACAGTCGATCGCATGAACCTCGATCGAGGCATCGGGGCGGCGCAGCCCGACGATGCGGTCGCCCGGCACCGGGTGGCAGCAGTCGGCGAGCTCATAGGCGACGCCCGGCGCCAGCCCCTCGATCGAGATCGCGCTCGACTGCGGCGGCGCGTGCGCGACATCGGCGCCCGCCGATCCGGGCATCAGCGCCTCCATCACCTGACCGTCGGTCAGCGTGCGCCGCGCGATCGCCTGCATCAACGCCTCTTCGTCGGGCAGCTTCAGCCGCTTCAGCGCCTCGTCGATCGCGTGATCGGCGAGCGTCGCGGGCAGCCGCTGGACGATATCGTCGTACAGCTTGCGCCCCAGCGTCACGGTCTGCTCGCGTTCCTCGTTGCGCAGGTGGCGGCGGATCGCGGCCAGCGCCTTGGCGGTGATCGCGACCTTCAGCCACGCCGGCTGCGGCACCTGCGCCTTCGATCGCAGCACCTGCACCTGATCGCCGTTCTCGAGCACCGTCGACAGCGGCACGACGCGTCCGTTGACCTTCGCGCCGACCGCCTGGTCGCCCAGATCGGTATGGACCGCATAGGCGAAGTCGATCGGGGTCGCGCCCTTCGGCAACTGGATCAGCTCGCCCTTCGGGGTGAAGGCGAATATGCGATCCTGGTACATCGCGATGCGCGTGTGTTCGAGCAGCTCCTCGGGCGTCTCGGCGGTGTCGAGGATCTCGACCAGATCCTTGATCCAGTCCTGCTGCTGGTCGGGGCGGACCGGATGCGCGCCGACCGATTGCTTGTACGCCCAGTGCGCGGCCAGCCCGAATTCCGCCTCGGCATGCATCTCGGCGGTGCGGATCTGGATCTCGATGCGGCGGTTCTCGGCGTGGATCACGCTGGTGTGCAGCGAGCGATAGCCGTTGCGCTTGGGCGTGGAGATATAGTCCTTGAACCGCCCCGGCACCGCCGGCCAGCGGCGATGGATGACGCCCAGCGCGCGGTAGCAATCCTCCACCGTCGGCACGATCGCGCGGAACGCCATGATGTCCGACAGCTGCTCGAAGCTGATGTGGCGCTCCTGCATCTTGCGCCAGATCGAATAGGGATGCTTCTCGCGCCCCGATACCTGCGCCTCGACGCCCGCGCGGCCGAGCAGCAGCTTCAGGCCGGAGCCGATCTTGGCGATCCGGTCCCCGCCCGATCCTTCCTTCAGCTGCTCCAGCCGCTTGGTGATCGATTCGTACGCCTCGGGTTCGAGTTGCGCGAAGGCGAGCGTCTGCATCTCCTTCATGAACTCGTACATGCCGATCCGCTCCGCGAGCGGGGCGTAGATGTCCATCGTCTCCTTGGCGATGCGGCGGCGCTTCTCCGGCTTGGGGATGAAGTGCAGCGTGCGCATGTTGTGCAGCCGGTCGGCCAGCTTCACCAGCAGCACGCGGATGTCGCCCGACATCGCCATCAGGAACTTGCGCAGGTTCTCCGCGGCGCGCTCGTTCTCGGTCTGCGCCTCGATCTTGCTCAGCTTGGTCACGCCGTCGACCAGCCGCGCGATGTTCGCGCCGAAGATCCGCTCGATCTCCTCCGAGGTGGCGACGGTATCCTCGACCGTGTCGTGCAGGATCGCGGTGGCGATCGTCTCGTCGTCGAGGTGCAGCTCGGTCAGGATCCCCGCCACCTCGATCGGGTGGCTGAAATACGGATCGCCGTTGGCGCGCTTCTGCGTCCCGTGCGCGTTCACGGAGAACACATAGGCGCGGTTGAGCATCGCCTCGTCGGCGTCTGGGTCGTAATCGAGCACCCGGTCGATCAGTTCGTACTGTCTCAGCACGGGACCACGATGGGGCCGGACGCGACCGCAATGCAACATGTCGTTGCAGGAAAATGCATCGGGCGCGCCGGTTTGTCCGCCCGGCGCGGCGCGCGCGGCCCTTCCGCCGGCGGGGGCTTGCCGCTACGCTGCGGATCACAGGTGACGAGAATCGTTAGGAGAACCGCCATGGACCCCAGCCTGCGCGACCGGGCGATCGGCCTGTACGACGCCTTCACCCACGAGCATCGCGACCGTCGCACGCTGCTGCGCCAGATGACCGCGCTGGCCGGATCGGTGGCGGCGGCGGAGGCGCTGATCGGCGGGATCGCCGCCGCGCCCGCCGCCGCCGCGATGACCGACCCCGCCGACGCGCGGCTGGTGACGCGAAAGGGCAGCTATGCGATCGGCGGCGGCGCCAGCATGACCGGCTATTTCGCCGCGCCGCGCAACCCGGCGGGGCCGATCGGCGCGGTGATGGTGATCCACGAGAATCGCGGACTGCAACCGCATGTCGAGGATGTCGCGCGGCGGGTGGCGCTCGCGGGCTTCTTCGCGGTCGCGCCCGACTTCCTGTCGCCGCAGGGCGGGACGCCCGCCGACGAGAATGCCGCGCGCGACCTGATCGCGAAGGCGGACATGGACCAGGTGGTGGCGGCGGGCGTCGCCACGATCGGGCGGCTGCGGCGGTTGTCGCACGGCACCGGGCGCGTCGGCACGATCGGCTTCTGCTGGGGCGGCGCGCTGGTCAACCGCGTGGCGCTCGCCGCCGGTCCGGGGCTGGCGGCGGCGGTCAGCTATTACGGGCCGGCGCCCGATCCGGCGGAGGCGCCGAAGCTGGCGGTGCCGCTGATGCTGCATTACGCGGGCAAGGACGCGCGCGTCGCGCAGACCGGCGGCCCGTGGGTCGCCGCGCTGAAGGCGGCGGGCAAGCCGGTCGAGGCGTTCGACTATCCGGGCGTCGACCACGCCTTCAACAACGACACCTCGGCGGAGCGTTACGACAAGGCCGCCGCCGATCTGGCCTGGGGGCGGACGATCGCGTTCCTCCACCAGCATCTGGATGCCCGCGCATGACGCTCACCTTCTACACCAACCCGATGTCGCGCGGGCGCATCGCGCGCTGGATGCTGGAGGAGATCGGCGAGCCGTATGACACGGTGCTGGTCGACTGGAACGACAAGCCCGCCGCGCTGCTCGACGCCAACCCGCTCGGCAAGGTGCCGACGATCGTCCACGACGGCGCGGTGGTCAGCGAGGCGGCGGCGATCTGCGCCTATCTGGCCGAGGCGTTCCCCGCCGCCGGGCTGGCGCCGCGCGGGCAGGAGCGCGCGCCCTATCTGCGCTGGATGTTCTTCACCGCCGGTCCCCTGGAGGGCGCGATGATCGACAAGGTGCTGGGGGTGGAGGTGCCGGCTGGCAAGCGCGGCATGGTCGGCTACGGCGATTTCGCGCAGGCGGTCGACACGCTCGAACATGCGGTGTCGGCGCACGATTACATCGCCGGCGATCGCTTCACCGCGGCGGACGTCTATGTCGGCAGCGCGGTCGGCTGGTTCACGCAATTCGGGCTGCTGGAAAAGCGCGAGGCGTTCATGCGCTACCTCGACCGGCTGCACGAACGCCCGGCGATGCAGCGCGCCGCCGCGATCGACGACGCGCTGCTCGGGGATGCCGCTCAGCGATAGCGGCGGTCGTTCCTCAGCGGTAGCGGCGGTCGTTCCTGTCCCAGCGGATGCGCGCGCTCAGCGCGTCGAACCGGCGGTTCAGATCCTGCCGTTCCCAGCCGGACAGCCCGCCGCTGCGGCGATAACGGGTTTCGAGCTGCACGAGCTGGCGTGATTCGCGGCGCAGCCGGGTGGCCTCGCGGCGGTCGATCGTGCCGCGACGGATGCCTTGGTCGATCCGCTGGTCGAGCCGCGCCTGCCGCGCATTGATCGACTGCCACGGCGCGGCGCTGGCCGCGACCGGGATGGTGACGCCGGCGAGGCCCAGCCCCGCGATCAGCATGTGGAAACGGTTCATCGTGACGCTCCTTTGCACTGGCACCGCGTCATCGGCGGTACGAGGACGGAGATAGCCACCGACTGTCGCATCCCCGTCGCGTCAACACGATGAAAGTGTGTCAGATTGTCGCGCTGCGGCCGGCTTCGTTCATGTTGTCATCACTCTTGTGCCGCCGCGCCGCCCTCAACCAGCGCCACGCGCAATGCCGCGATCTGGCGGTTGAGCGCGTCGACCTGTGCCAGCGTCATGCCGCTGCGGCGCACCAGCGTCTCGCCCAGGCAGCCGCAGCGCTCGCGCATCGCGCGTCCGTCGTCGGTCAGCATCACGCGGACCTGTCGTTCGTCATCGGCATCGCGGCGGCGCATGACATGCCCCGCCGTTTCCAGTCGCTTGACCAGCGGAGTCACGGTGCTGGATTCGAGCGCGAGGCGCGCGGCGATCGCGCCGATCGTCCGGCCGTCCTGCTCCCACAACGCGTGGAGCACCAGATATTGCGGATAGGTGATGCCCAGCGCGTCGAGCAGCGGCTTGTACGCGCGCCCCACCGCCATGCTGGCGGCGTAGAGCGAGAAGCACAATTGCTCGTCGAGGGGCAGGGGATCCGTCATCATCGTGTCATAGCAGCGTTTTCGTTATCGCGATAAACTTTCTGCTGGACGACGTGCCTGCCGGAACCTAGATAGATGGCACGATACACATTATCGCAACATCGAAAGGATCGATCATGGCCGTCGACGTCAAGTACAGCACCACCGCCTCCGCGACCGGCGGGCGTGACGGGCAGGCGCGCAGCGAGGACGGCCGGTTCGAGGTCGCGCTGTCGACGCCCAAGGAACTGGGCGGCGCGGGTGGCGACGGCAGCAATCCGGAGCAATTGTTCGCCGCCGGCTATTCGGCCTGCTTCATCGGCGCGCTGAAGGCCGCCGGGCAGCAACTGAAGGTAAAGGTGCCGAACGACGTGAAGGTCACCGCAACCGTCGGCATCGGCCCGCGTTCGGAAGGCGGGTTCGGCATCACCGCCGACCTGGTCGTCGACCTGCCCGGCGTGGACAAGGAAGAGGCGCAGAAGCTGGTCGACACCGCGCACCAGATCTGCCCGTATTCCAACGCCACGCGCGGCAACGTCGACGTCGGCCTGACGCTCGCCTGATCCCGGAGACTTTTCATGCCCCGCACGCCCGGTACGGAAGGATTCGCGCTGAACCAGACGATGCTGCGCGTCCGCGATCCGGACGCGTCGCTCGCCTTCTATCGCGACGTGTTGGGCATGACGTTGCTCCAGAAGCTCGATTTCGCGGACATGCGCTTCTCGCTCTACTTCCTGGCCTATCTGGGGGAGGGCGAGACGGTGCCCGCCGACCCGGCGGAACGCGCGCGCTTCATCTTCACGCGCGAGACCACGCTGGAGCTGACGCACAATTGGGGGACGGAGAGCGATCCGGGGTTCGCCGGCTATCACAGCGGCAACGACGAGCCGCGCGGCTTCGGCCATATCGGCATCTCGGTGCCCGACGTCGCGGCCGCCTGCGCGCGGTTCGAGGTGCTGGGCGTCCCGTTCCGCAAGCGCCCGCAGGACGGGCGGATGAAGGATATCGCCTTCATCACCGATCCCGACGGCTATTGGATCGAGATCCTGTCCGCCGCCGGGATGACCGACGCGGTCGCCGCCGCCGGCTGACGGGGCGGGCAGGCTGGGCTTCCGCCCGGCGTCGCCCTAGCATCGTCGCATGAGGGCTGTTGATCGCCGGCCGCTGGTCGGGCTGACGTTGTTGTGGGGCGCGGGGTTGCTGCTGTCGGGCTGGCATCCGTTCGACCGCGCGACATGGTGGATGGAGGTGGCGCCGGTGCTGATCGCGCTGCCGACGCTGTGGTGGTGCGCGCCGCGCTGGCCGCCGACCCCGCTCGCGTTGGGGCTGATCGCGGCACATGGCGTGGTCCTGATGATCGGCGGCGCCTATAGCTATGCGCGCGTGCCGATCGGCTTCGCGGTGCAGGACTGGTTGCACCTGGCGCGCAATCCCTATGACCGGGTCGGGCATTTCGCGCAGGGCTTCGTCCCCGCGATCGTCGTGCGCGAAGGGCTGGTGCGGGGTGGCGGGATCATGCGCGGTCGATTGCTGACCGCGCTGGTGCTCGCCTGCTGCCTCGCGATCAGCGCCGCGTACGAACTCATCGAATTCGGCGCGGCGCTGGCCCTGGGGCAGGGGGCCGATGCGTTCCTGGGGACGCAGGGCGATCCGTGGGACACGCAATGGGACATGCTGACCTGCCTGATCGGTGCCACCGCCGCGCTGGTGCTGCTGACGCGGGCCCATGATGCGCAACTCGCGCGGATCGCCGGGCCCGCCGTCTGACGCGTCAGAACCGCCCGCGCACGCCGATGCGGAAGAAGCGGCCCAGCGTGTCGTACAGCGCCGGGTTCACGTCCAGCCCGGTGTTCGTCTGCGGCGAGGGTTCGGGATCGTGATCGAACAGATTGTCGACCTTCACGAACATGCTGACCTGTTTCGTGACGTTCACGGTGGCGCCGATATCGAAATAGAACGCGCCCTTCATCCTGTTGACGTCGATCGTCGGATTGTCGTTGGTCGAGGCGGGGCAGGAGCCAGGCGCGCAGACGACATATTGGTTGCCGTACACCCCGTCGCTGAACCAGCGCTCCTGCAGCAACAGGCTGAAATTCTCGTTCTCGAACGTCTGGATCGCCAGCCACTTCCAGCTCGGGGTCGCGCCGTTGTTCGCCCCCGCCGAATCGACCGGCTTCACGCGCCTGCCCGCCGTTGTGAGCCCGGAGTCGGTGATGAACTCGATCACGTGCGTGCCCAGCCCACGCAGCGTCAGGTTCCCGTTCAGCCCCAGCGGCTGCTTCCACTGGTAGCTCGCCTCGATATCGAAGCCGCGCGTCTTGATCGAGGCGAGGTTGAATGCCTGGACGTTGACGAAGTTCGGGCGCCCGCCGGTGTTCTGCAGGTTGAAGGCGCCGCAGGTGGCGGTATTGCCGTCGAAACACAGGTTCACGATCTGCTGCGCGGACAGCGACGAGACGACGTCGTCGACCTTGATGTCGTAATAATCGAACGACAGCCCCAGCCCCGGCAACCACGACGGCTGCGCCAGCACCGCGCCCAGTTCGGTGCTGCGCGCGATTTCCGGGCGCAGGTTCGCATTGCCCAGCGTGTTCTGGATGATCTGCACCTGCGTCTTGTTGAACGGATCGGTGAAGTTGGGGACGGTGGTGGTGGTCGGCGCGGCGAACAGCTCCGACAGGTTCGGCGCGCGCACGTCGCGCGAGGTGACCGCGCGCAGGCGGAACCCGCTGAGCGGCGTGTCCCACGTGCCGCCGACCTTCCAGGCGTAGACGACGCCCGACGTCGAATAGCGCGTCGCCCGTCCCGCGCCGTTCAGGTTGGCGCGCCCCACCGTCTCCGAGTCGATCAGCGGGAGGTTCAGCTCCAGGAAGCTCTCGACCACATTGTACCGGCCCGATCCGTTCTTGTAATTGCCCGCGTACCAGTTGTTGCCATCGGTCAGCAGCGACGGGTCGGCGGGGTACATCGCCGAATTGGGGCTGATGCCCGAGACGCCCGCGCCGTAGGGATCGGCGTTGACGCGGTACGCCTCGCGCCGCCACTCGACGCCCGCCGCGACCGCCAGCGGCCCCGCCCAGAGGTCGATCGGCGTGCCCGAGATGCTGGCCGCCGCCGCGTCCTGCGTCTGGCGGGTGTGCTGGAATGGCCCGTCCGCGGGCACGATGTACGACAGCGCGGCGGCGGAGGGGCGGACGTTGCCGAAGATGTTGATCGGCTGGCACCCGCTGGCGCGCGCGGCGGCATTGGCGCACACGATCTCGCCATTCACGCGCACCGCGTTCACCGCCTGGGTGTAGCGTCCGTTCAGGCTGATGTTGTCGACGTTGATGTCGGTGACGTTGATGCCGTGCTCGTAATACAGGTCGTAGGTCCAGGCGTCGCCGAAGATCTCCGCCTTGCCCTTCAGCCCGCCGACGAAGCGATATTGCCGGCGATCGGTGTTGACCTTGATATTGGGCAGGATCGCATTGCTCAGGCCGTAGCGGAACTGCGTGATCCCGGCGGCGGCGCATTGCGACTGGATCGACGCCGGCAGGAACGGGTTGGCGCACTGGACGGTCACATTGTCCTTGGTCGCGCCCGGGTTCGGCTGGTTGCTGGTGCGCACCTGCGCGATGTTCGCGGTCAGGTACAGCTCGGTATCGGGGGCCACGTCATAGCCGATCCGGGTATAGCCGTTGATCCGCTCCAGCGCGGATTGCAGCGAGGTGCCCGACCCGACATGCCCCGACTGGTCGCCGCCGACGCAGAAGCCGACGTAGCAGCCGATGACGTCGCCATTGGCGTTCTTGGCCGGCACCCCGTTCGAGCCATAGTTGAACGCGAACGGGCGCCCGTCGGCGTCGAAGGCGATGCCCTGCAGCGGCCCGTTGTTGATGAGGCCGTACTTCGTATATTTATAGGCCTGCCCGTGATCGCGCACCAGGAACTGCGGATTGCCGTTGTCGCGGATCCCGGTGTCGACGAAGGTCGTCGCGCGATACCAGTCGCGCCCGCTGGCCAGATCCTCGCCGAAATTGCCGGGGCCGACGCCCTGGTCCTTGGCATATTCGCCGCTGACCACGATGTGCAGCCGATCGCCCGCGAAGCTCTTGCCCAGCGCCGCCTGCACCAGCGCCTGCCCGCCGTCGCCATAGCTGGTGACCCCGGTCTGCGCGTT
Source organism: uncultured Sphingomonas sp. (assembly GCA_913777325.1). Lineage (GTDB taxonomy): Bacteria > Pseudomonadota > Alphaproteobacteria > Sphingomonadales > Sphingomonadaceae > Sphingomonas. Next base: position 12,934 of record CAJYSA010000080.1, read on the forward strand.
GAACTTCGCGCCTTCGAAGCGCGTATCGGTGACGAAGTTGATCACGCCGCCCACCGCGTCCGAGCCGTAGGAGGCCGACGCGCCGCCGGTGACGATATCGACCCGCTTGATCAGCAATTGCGGGAACTGGCTGATGTCGGGCACGCCGGTGACGTTCGCGCCGACCACGCGCTGCCCGTCGAGCAAGGTCAGCGTGCGGATCGTGCCCAGCCCGCGCAGCGAGAAGGAGCTGAGCCCCTGCTGCCCGCTCGAGGTGCTGAACGTGCCGGTCGCCGCGCCGGTCGACCCTTGCAGCGACGGCAATTGCGCGACGGTGTTGAAGATGTTGGGCTGTGCGTTCGCCTGGATCTGCGCCTCGCCGATCACGGTGGTGGGCGTCGGCGCGTTGAAGCCGCTGGCGGTGATGCGCGTGCCGGTGACCACGACGTCGGAGGCGCTGGCGGGCGCCTCGTCCTGCGCGGGCGGGTTGGTTGGCGTCACCAGCGTGCCGGGGGTGGCGGGCGCGGCGCTGCGCGTCGAATCGGGCAGGTCGGTCGATTGCTGTGCCGCCGCCGGGGCCGCCAGCAGCATCATCGCCAGGGCCAGTCCGCTGGTAGCGTTATCAAATCCGGTCCGCGATCGACGTGCCTCGGCCATGCTCCATCCCCCAAGCTGGTGCGGGCACCGTCGCTCTCGCGGATACCCCGTTTGTGACCTGTGTTGTACCGGACGGGTGCGCGCGCGGCATCTACGACCAAAGTCGCGGACCGCGCCGACAAAGGTCGTAATGGCCAGCGACGGGCGCGGCAGGGGATAGCGGCGCGGGCGGCGACGGAAGGAATGGCGTGGTGAAACAGGCAGGCGACGCGGCGCGCGCGCCGATGGCGATCGTGGTGATGGGGGTCAGCGGCACCGGCAAATCGACGCTCGGCGCGCTGCTCGCCGAGCGGCTGGGGGCGCCGTTCCTCGAGGGTGACACGTTCCATTCGCCCGCCAATGTCGCGAAGATGGCGGCGGGCGCGCCGCTGACCGACGACGATCGCTGGCCGTGGCTCGACCGGCTGGGCGCGGCGCTGGGCGACGCGGCGCGCGGGCAGGGGGCGGGGCGCGGGCAGGGCGCGGCGGTGGCGGCATGCTCGGCACTCCGCCGCGCCTATCGCGAGCGGCTGGCGGCGGCGGCGGGGCTGCCGCTACGCTTCGTCTTCCTCGACACCGACCGCGCCGAGATCGCGCACCGGATGCGTGCGCGCAGCGATCATTACATGCCGGCCAGCCTGCTCGACAGCCAGTTGGCGACGCTGGAGCGCCCCGGCACCGACGAGTCGGCCCTGCGACTGGAGGCCAGCGAACCGCCGGCGGCGTTGGCGCAGCGGGCGTGTGATTGGCTGGAGCGGTGCGAGCAACCGTCATGGCGAGCGCACGCGACGCCATCCCCCGTGTCCTGATCCGGCGCCGGATGGCTTCGCCGCGCGCGCCATGACGAAGGGCGCGGCGGAGCGTCCGGCACACCGGGCAGCCCGCTCCTATGGCATCAGGCGTTTGCGCCCCTGCGACAGGTGCCAGCGCATCGCCAGCGCGGCGCCGTCCGCGTCGCGCACGCGGATTGCGTCGACGATCGCGTCATGTTCCTCCATCATCGCACCGATCACCTGCGGCGGGCGTGAGCGCGAGATGTCGACCCCGGCGCGCAGGATGTGCATCACGCTGTCGCGCAAATGGTCGAACACCGGCAGGAACGCCGCATTGCCGGCGGCGGCGAAGATCGCGCGGTGCAGGTTCCAGTCCTCGTCATGCGCGGGCGCGTGCGAGAACAAGGCGGCGCGCAAGGCCGCCAACGCGCGTTCGATCGCGTCGAGCTGCTCGCTCGACCGGCGCAGGGCGGCCAGTCGCGCCGCCTCCGCCTCCAGCACGAAGCGCACCTCATAGGTGCCGAGCGTGGCGGCCAGGGCGTCCATCGGCAGATGCGTGCCAAGCCGTTCGGACGGGCGGCGCTTCACATAGCTGCCCGCGCCGCGCCGCGCCTCGGTGATTCCGTCCGAGGCCAGCCGCGCCAGCGCCTCGCGCACGATCGTGCGCGACATGCCGAACATGTCCGCCAGCCGCGCTTCGGACGGCAGCCGGTCCCCGGCGTGCAGCCCCTCGTCGTTGATGATCCGCACGATCGCGGCATAGGCGCGGTCGGCCAGACGTCGCTCGCTCACCGGCGCCTCCCCCTTTGTCGTTCGCACCATCGTAGCGTCGTCGATCGCGGCTGGCGAGCCTGTAGCTGTTGGACAGGTTCGCGCCCGCACCTAGCGTAAATCACTTGATCCTTGGGTGCGCCCGGCGACATAAGGGGTAAAGCTGTCCAACCGAATCCGCGTCAACGTGCGATCGGGGCAGGAGGAGGAGAGAATGGAACCGACCGTGCAGGACAGGCCGACGCCCGCCGCCACCGCCGCGCTGGCGATGCTGACCCCGACGCAGATCAAGGTGATGCGCGGCGTCCATTCCGGGCTGCTCAACAAGCAGATCGCGTTCGACCTGGGCATCGCCGAGGCGACCGTGAAGGCGCACATGACCGCGCTGATGCGCAAGCTGAACGTCCGCAACCGCACGCAGGTGGCGGTCGCGGCGCAGGAACTGGCCGCCGTCGCCGCGCCCGGCGCCTAGCGACGCGAACGCCCGTCTACGACCATCGTCGCGCATGAACCCGCACGTTGGTATCGCTATCGAAAGTGGCGATAAAAACGGGAGACGGGCGATGCGGGCAGGTTGGCGGATCGGGGCGGCACTGGCCGCCGTAGGGGCGACCCCCGCGCTCGCCGCGCCCGGCACCTCGGTCTATCAGACGCGACCCGACGATCCGCGCGCGATCATCGTCAAGGGCGTCGGCGACGGCCGCGCTGACGACAGCGCCGCGTTGCAACAGGCGATCGATGCCGCCGCCGCGGGCGGGCACGGTGGTATCGTCTTTCTGCCCTCGGGCACCTACCGCATCACCCGCACGATCTTCGTCCGCTCCGCCGTGCGGCTGTTCGGCGTGGGCAAGACCCGCCCGCAGATCGTGCTCGGCGACCGTACCGAGGGGTTCGGCAGCGGGGTGGCGGCGATGGTCGCCTTCACGGGCGAGGATCAGTATCGCGTCGGTAAGGCGCCGGTGCCGCCGCGCACCAGCGTGCCGTTCGACCCGGCGATCTTCGACGCGACCTCCAGCACCTTCTACTCCGCTTTGTCGAACGTGGATTTCCGGATCGGCGACGGAAATGACGGCGCGGTCGCGGTGCGCTTCCGCGTCGCGCAGCACGGCTATCTGCGCCATGTCGACTTCCACATCGGCTCGGGCCTCGCGGGCGTTTATCAGGCGGGCAACGAGTTCGAGGATCTGCGCTTCTTCGGCGGGCGCTATGGCATCATGTCCGAAAAGACCTCGCCCGCCTGGCAGTTCACGCTGATCGACAGCGAATTCCAGGGCCAGCGCGATGCCGCGATCCGCGAGCACGAGGTGGACCTGACGCTCGTCAACGTCGCGATCCGCGACACGCCGGTCGGGATCGAGATCGATCGCGGCTATTCGGATTCGCTGTGGGGCAAGCAGGTGCGCTTCGAACGGGTGTCGCGCGCCGCCGTGCTGATCTCGGAGGAGAACAGCGTCTTCACCCAGATCGGCTTCGACGATGCGATCGCGATCGATACGCCAACCTTCGCGCGGTTCCGTGACTCGGGGAAGACGGTGGAGGGGAAGGGCGCGCGGTATCGCGTCGCCGATTTCTCGCACGGGCTGAAGCTCGCCGGGCTGGGCACGATCGGCGAGACGGCAACCGATGTGGTGATGACCCCGCTGTCGCGCGTGCCCAAACGCCCCGCCAATGCGATCCGCGCGCTGCCGCCGGTGCGCGACTGGGCCAATGCGCACGATCTGGGCGTGAAGGGTGACGACACCACCGACGATACCGCCGCGCTGCAACGCGCGATCGACACGCACCGCACCGTCTACCTGCCGATGGGCCGCTACCGCGTCACCGATACGATCCGGCTGCGCCCCGACAGCGTGCTGATCGCGCTGCACCCCAGCCTGACGCACGTCTACCTGCCCGACGAGACCCCCGCCTTCACCGGGGTGGGCGGCGCGAAGGCGCTGATCCAAAGCGCGAAGGGCGGCAACGCGATCCTCCACGGCGTCGGGCTGTGGACCGGTGCGATCAACCGCCGCGCCACCGCCTTGCTGTGGAAGGCCGGCGCCGCCTCGGAGGTCAACGACGTCAAGATCCAGGGCGGTGGCGGGACCGTGCTGACCAAGGGCAGCCCGATCAACCAGAACGATCCGCGCGCGCGCACCGACGGGCAGTTCCCCAGCATCATGGTCACCGACGGCGGCGGGGGCACCTTCTCGGCGATCTGGTCACCCAACACGCTGGCGTCGGCGGGTTTCCACGTGTCCGACACCAGCACGCCCGGACACGTATACCAACTGTCGGCGGAGCATCATTATCGCGCCGAGATCGTGCTGGACGGGGTTAGAAACTGGGAGTTCCTGGCACCGCAGACCGAACAGGAGGTCCGCGACGGCGTGAACGCGGTGTCGACCGAGTTCCACCATTCGCGCGACATCCTGTTCGCCAACTACCATGGCTATCGGGTGACGCGGACGATCAAGCCGATGGACGCGGCGATCAAGCTGTTCAATTCGGGCGACATCCGCTTCCGCAACGTTCACGTGAACGCGGAAAGCGGCTTTGCCAGCTGTGACGCGAAGGGCTGCGGCACCTATTTGCGCGCCAGCAAATTCCCCTTCGAAAACAGCATCAAGGACATGACGCGCCGCCAGGAAGTCCGCGAGCGCGAATTCGCCCGCCTCGACATCCCCGCCGCCCCCGCGCAGGCGACCGAAGAAGCGGCGATCCCGACCACCCCGGGCGTGACGAAGCTGGCGGACGGCTTCTATTCGATCGCCGGCGGGGCGGTGGATGCGAAGGGCAAGCTCTACTTCGTCGATCGTTTCTTCCAGCGTATCCATGGCTTTACCCCGGCCGAGGGGCTGACGACCGTCTCCGATGCGCCGCTCGATCCGGTCAATCTCGCGGTCGATCGTTCGGGGCGGTTGCTGGTGCTGTCGTCGGCGGGGCGTGACGGCAGCGTCTACAGCATCGATCCCGCCCAGCCCGATGATATCCGCGCGATCGCGCCGACCGCCACCCGCGCGCGCGCCGGCGCGACGACGCTGTTGCCCGTGAACCTTTGGGCGAACGGTGAATTCGCCGACCGGATCGATCCGGCGAGCTACCAATATCCGCCGCTCGCCGCCTTCTTCACCAGCAAGTTGGGCGAGGCCAAGCCGCAGGAATATGTCTCGCCCGACGGATCGCTGGTGCTGCCGGCGTTCCGGGTGTGGAACCAGGGGCCGGACGATCACCTCGGCTGGCGCTGGTCCGACACGCTCGACGCCTATGGCTTCGCCGGCGCGGTGCCGGGCAGCCGCGTGACCCTGACCAACGCGTCCGAGAACCGCACTTACGACGGCCTGGTCGGCGCGGGCGGGCAGGTGAGCGATTTGAAGATCGTCGCCCCGCGCGGCGGCGAGAGCGTCGCGCGCGACGATGCCGGAAACCTGTACGTCGCGAACGGACAGGTGTTCGTCTACGGCCCCGGCGGCGCGCTGACCCGTCGGATCGACGTGCCGGAGCGTCCGCTGCAATTGCTGATCGGCGGCGCCGATCGCCGGACGCTCTATATCCTGGCGCACCACGCGCTGTATGCGGTGGCGCTGTAGCTCAGCTCGGGTGCGCTTCCACCTCCGCCTCGGCCTTTCCGTCGCGGCGCGCCTCCGCGAAGCGCTCGCCCGCATCGATCGCCCAACTGGCGACCCGTTCGGAAAGCCAGCCGATCACCGCGCCCGCCGCCACGTCGCTGGTATAGTGGGCGCCGCGCGCGACCTGCGCCGCGCCGGCGGTGCCCGCCGCCAGCTTCGCGATCCCCGCGATGCCGGGCGCCTCGTGCCCGATCGATTGCGCCACCGCCACCGCGCCGGCGGTATGGCCGGAGGGGAACGCGTTCAGATCGCTGTCGTCGGTGCCATGGCCCTTGCGCAGCGTCGGCGCCTTGCCCGCGGCATTCGGTCGCGCGCGGTCCACCCCGGCCTTCAGGACCGTCTTCAGCCCGGTCGCCAGCAAGTGACTTGCCACCATCCGCGCCCCGCTGCGCGCCAGCGCGGGGCGCCGTAGCACCGCGCCGATCGCGAGCGTGCCCAGCCCCAGCGCCAGCAGCGGCGGCTCGTCGGTCGCCTTGGCGACCGGCGCCAGCGCGCGCATCGCGCCGGTCGCGGCCAGCACGCGAAGCGGCGCATGCGCGTCATGTTCGCGCGCGGCGGCCTCGCGCAGTGCCTTTTTCTTCTTCTTGCCCATCGTCGGCTCCGCAAATGATCCGGCTGCCAACGACCCGCGCGCGCTTTCGGTCCCGCTCAGGAGGCGGCGGTATAGGCGGCGAACGGCTCGGAGAGCAGCATCCGACCGTCGCGCCATACCTGCACCCCGCCGCCGCCCTTCGCGGGATCGACCGAGGCGAGCACGCGATACAAATAGCCGCCATGGGTGAATTGGTAGATGCGTCGCCCGTCGCGCTCCTCAACCAGCCGTCCGCCGGTGATGGTCAGCGACGTGCGCGTGTCGCGGCCACCCCACGGGCTGTCGATCGCGGGAAGGTCGGTGTCATAATTGTAGCTGTGGTAGACGAAGCCGTCGCGATCGCTGCGTGTCACCTGGATCGATCGCTTCGCCGTCACCCCCAGCACGCGCGTCTGCGGTGCGAAGCGACAGCCGGTGGTGTCAGGGCCGAAGGTGACCGACGTGACGGTCGGCGTCGTCGCGCCCGGCTCGACCATGCCCGGGTTCACGGCATGAACGTTGCCGACCATGCGCCCGGCGTCGTTGGTGAGCGGGTAGTAGATCTGCCCCATCCCCGGATCGCCCGCGCCGACGTGCACGCGCACCTGGTGACGCACCAGCCCGGGCTTCGACAGGCTGGTCAGCGTCGCCGCCCGCTGCCGATCGGGGGGCGAGAGCACCAGGACGCGATCGCGATCGGTCGAGTCGCACACGAACACCGCCGGCGTCCATCCGCCGTCGCCGTTCAGCATCGACACCGATCGCGGGCTCGACAATTGCGCCGCCGCCGGCATCGCCACCACCGCGAGCATCGCCACACCGCTCCAACCGCCACGCATCGCTTCCTCCGTTCCGTTTCGCGCGGACGTGCGGTAGGCGCGCCTGCATGAACGATCCCACAACGATCCGCCGCCTGTACGGACGGCGACAGGGCCATGCATTGCGCGCGGGGCAGGCCGCGCTGGTCGAGGAATTGCTGCCGCGCATCGCGGTGCCGGAGGACGGCGCGCTCGACGCGCGACGATTGTTCGGCGACGATCGTCCCTTGCAGGTCGAGATCGGGTTCGGCGCGGGGGAGCATCTGGCCGGACAGGCCGCCGCGGCGCCGGGCACCGGCTTCATCGGGTGCGAGCCGTTCCTGAACGGCGTGGTCGGCGCGCTCGGCCATGTCCGCGACGGCGGGCTCGACAATGTCCGCATCCACATGGGTGACGCGCTGGAGGTGATCGAGCGGCTGCCCGACGCATCGCTCGAACGGGTCTACCTCCTCCACCCCGATCCCTGGCCCAAGGCGCGCCATGCCAAGCGGCGGATGATGAACCACGGGCCGCTGGACCTGATCGCCCGCAAGCTGAAGCCGGGGGCGGAATTCCGCCTGGGCACCGACGACCCCACCTATT
>CAJYSA010000081.1 GCA_913777325.1 uncultured Sphingomonas sp.
CGACAGCATCCGTTACATGACGCGCGCGTCACTCCGGCGTGGCAGCAGGCGGCGCCACACCGGCCTCGCGCTGCCGGACTGCAGAACCCCACGGCGGAACAGGCGCGCTCCGACGGTGATGAAGATCGCGACCCACAGTAATTGCCACGCCAGCAAGGCCAGGTGCGGCCACAGGGCCGTGCCGGCAGCGGCCCGACCCGCCATCGCGAACGGGGAGGAGAGGGGGAACAGCTCCGCCGCGATTGCCAGCCAGCTTCCGGGATGCGACACAGCCGCCGATGCCAGCCCGAACATCGCCACCTGCGCGATCGTGATCGGCAGCGACAGCATCTGCACTTCCCGCATCGTCGATGCCTGTGCCCCAACGCCCAGAAACACCGAACCGAGCAGCAGATAGGCAGTCGTGAAATAGGCCGCGAAGAGCAAGGCGAAGGGGATTATCCCGATCGCGGGGTGGAACTGCGCCATGTCGCCGCCCATGTCGCCAGGCAACAGCATGCCGATCTGGCTCAGCACCGTCGCCCAGAAAGCGATGAACAGTACCGCAACACCATACATGCCGAGCAACTTGCCCAGGAAAACGCTTTCGAGCGGCACGGCGGCGGCAAGGATCTCGATGACCTTGTTGTTGCGCTCCTCGGCCATCGTCCCGACCACCTGGCCCGACAGGAACAACGTGAGGAAGAAGATGCCGAAGACGGCAGCGAACGACGCCGCACCACGCCCGCCCAGCGTCGGTGTGTCGATCACGACGCGCTCCAGCCTTGGCGCTGGCGGAACGCTACCCGCCCGCTCGATCAGCGCTGCCTGTCGTGCCACGGTGGCCAGATAACGCGCGTCCTGCCGGCGTCCGGCGGCATATACAATCGCGGGTCGATCCAGCGAACCGTACAGCACGGCAGTCACATCGCTGCTGGTCGCCTTGAGTGCGGCATGGGCGGCATGGGCGGCATCCGAGGCGGGCGCGCGCCACATCAGGGCAGGCGGTCGCGCCTCGCCATCGAACAACGGACGCAATTGCTCATCGGCACCATGCAATGCGGGCACCGCGCTGGTCGGCAGCATCGCCACCAGTCGCGCCTTGTCGGTCGCGCCTTGCGATACAGACGCCGCGCCAAGCCCGCCGATCGCCCCGAACGACGCCATGACGACCGGTGCGAACAGGAAAAGCAGGAAGATCGGCGTGAATACCGTCGCGGTGAAATCGCGGCGCGCGATCGTCAGCGTTTGGCGGATCTGTCGACGCAGCGCGGTCATGCGATTTGTTCCGCCGGGGTGTCGCTGCCGGTCTGCCCCACGATCCGCACGAAGGCGTCGTGCAAGCCGGGGCGCTCGATTGACAGTCCCTTGATCCCATGCCCGGCCTCGATCAATCGGCGGAGCAGCCCCTCGATCCCCTCGCGCGGCAGTTCGAAACGCCAACCCTCGCCGGACCGCACTGCCGTGGGAGGCAGCATGTCGGCCACCTCGCTCGCCGGATCGTTCGGCACGTAATGCACCTGCTGCGGGAGCGTCGCGCGGGCTTCATCGACGGTGCCTTCGAAGCGCCGCCGCCCGCCCGCGATGATCGCCAGCCGGTCGCATAGCCGTTGCGCATGCTGCATCACGTGCGTCGAAAACAGGATCGTCGCGCCACGATCGCGCTCTGCGAGGATCAGCGCCTCCAGCCGTTCCTGGTTGACCGGGTCGAGGCCGGAAAAGGGTTCGTCGAGCACCAGCAGCTCCGGCCGATGCACCACGGCCCCCAGCAGTTGCACCAGTTGCGCCATGCCCTTGGATAACTTGCGGATCTTCTGATCGACTGCATGCCCGAGCCCGGCACCCTCCAGCATCTCCGCCGCGCGTGCGCGCCCGGTGCGCCAGTCGAGCCCGCGCAACGCGCCCATGAAGGCTACGGCGTCGCGCGCGCTCATCGAGGGATAGAGACCACGCTCCTCGGGAAGGTAACCGGTCCGGTCACCCGCCTCTCGCGGGTGGGACGTTCCCAGCACCCTGCGTGTCCCTGCGTCCGGCTCGATGATGCCCAGGGTCATGCGCAAGGTCGTCGTCTTCCCCGCGCCGTTGGGGCCGAGCACGCCGTAGATCGCGCCGGTCGGTACGGCGAGGTCGACGCCGTCCACGACGTGCCGTTGGCCGTACCGCTTCACCAGCCCGTCGGCGACGACCGCATATTCACCCGATGCCACGCCCGATATCCCCCTGATCGCGGGTGACGCTAGCGGGCGGCGCTCTCATCGCCAAACGCAATCGATCGCGGCTCAATGTTCGCGGAAGGAGGCCCAGAAGCTGCCGACCAACGGCTCCAGCGCGTAATCCAAAGCGGTGCGCTTGCGCAGGGGGATCAGCACCTGCGCCGGCATACCGGGGCGCAGCTTGAACTGCTCGCCGCGGAACTTGGCGAGCACGTGCAACTCCTGCGGCGGCACCGTCACCTCGCCCGTGAAATAGCTGATGCCGGTCTTCTCGTCGGTGAAGCTGTCGGCGGACAGCCGCGTCAGCGTGCCGTTGAGCGACGGAATGTCACGTTCGTGCAGGCTGGGGAACTTCACCCGCGTCAATTGCCCGACCTTTAAGTCGTCGGCGTCATCGGGGGAAATACGTGCCTGGATGCGCAGCGGCGCTTCTTCGGGCACGATGTCCATCAACTTCTGCCCGGGCTGGATGACCCCACCGGGCGTGAATACGGTCAGGCCGACGACGGCGCCGGTCGCTGGGGCGCGGATCTCGGTGCGGGCCAATTGCTCGCGCGCGGCCCCCAATTTGGGCAGCAGCTCACCCAGTCGAACCTCGACATCGCGCAGATCGGCGGCGGTGCGTTCGGAGAAGGTGCGTTCCGCCTCCAGCCGCTGGATCTGGCTCTCGCGCGCGGCCTCGCGCGTCTGCGCCACGCTGGCGGCATATTGACCGCGCTGACCCTGCAACTCGGCGCGCATCCGTTCCAGCTCGCGAAGGCGGGTCTGCGATACGAAGCCCTTTGCGGCGACGGGGCGCAGTGCATCGAGTTGAGCGTCCAGGAGCTTCAACTGTTCCTGCGCAGACACGACCTGCTCACCGTAACCGCGCCCCTGTTCGTTCGACTGCGCGCCGCGCTGCCCCAGTGCATCGCGCTGTGCGGTCAGCGTCGCGTTGCGGGCGTTCAACTCGGTCTGTTGCAGGCGCATCGCGAGCCGTGCCTCCGCGCGATCCTCGTCGCTCAGCGTCGCGAACTCCTTCGGCTCGGGCACGCGCGCCTCATGCAACTGCTCGGCCTGGAGCCGCGCGCGCTGCGCCAGCAGCCGGATCGCCTGCGATTGCAGGGCGCGCTCGCTGGCCAGCACTTCCGGCGAGCCGAGCCGGATCAGCAATTGACCCTGTTTCACGCGTTGCCCGTCGCGCACGAAGATCTTCTCGACCACCCCGCCGTCGCGATGCTGCACAGCCTGCCGCTGCCCGGACACCGCCAGGACACCCTCGGCGTAGGAGGCCGCATCGAGCCGCGCGAACGCCGCCCAACCCATGAACCCGAGGAAGAACAGCGCTGCGACGATCAGGCCGTTGCGAATGTCCCGGCGCGGGTCGGCGGGCAGGTGAACCTTGTCGTCGGAGACATCGACGATGGTGGGAAAGGGCAGGGTGGCCATGGCTCAGGCGCTCGCGCTGGGGGCGGTGATCGTGGTGGCGGGATTGGGGACGGCACGGGGCCGCTGCGGCGCGATCTTGGGCAGCACCTCATCGCGCGGTCCGTACATCTCGACGCGGCCGCCGCGCATCACCAGCAACTTGTCGACCACCGGCAGGATACCCAACTTGTGGCTGACCACCAGGATCGTATGGCCCGCCTTCTTGTAGTGATCGATCGCGGCAAGCAGCGCGCTGTCGCCTTCGGCGTCCAGATGCGCGTTGGGCTCGTCGAGGATCAGCACCGCCGGGTCACCGAACATGGCGCGCGCCAGGGCGACGCGCTGTGCCTGGCCCGCCGACAAACCGCGGCCGCCTGGCTTCAGCTCATGATCGAACCCACCGGGCAGCCGCTGGATCAGCTCGCGCGCCCGTGCGCGCTCGGCGGCCTTGATCGCGGCCTCGTCGATCGCGGTGGTGTCGCCGTCCAGCTCGGTGCGGAAGCGTGCGATATTCTCCTTCACCGTTCCTGCGAACAGCGACGGATCCTGTGGCAGATAGCCGATATGCTCGGCCAGCCGCTCCGGATCCCAATCGGCGGCGTCCGCGCCGTCGATGCGCACGCGTCCCCGATCGGGGCGAATCGCCCCGGCGATGACACGCGCGAGCGTCGACTTGCCCGCGCCGCTCGGCCCGACGATCGCGATGACCTCGCCCGCCGCGATCGGCAGCGACACGTCGTTCACGATCGCGCCATCGCGCGTATCGTTGAGGATCGTGACATGCTCCAGCACCAGCGTACCCTTCGGCGCCGGCAATTGCGTCACCGGTCCGACGGACTGCGTTTCCGCGAGCAGCTTGTCGAGGCGCAGGTAACTGCCGTGCGCCTGGGCGATGCCCTTCCAGCTACCGATCAGCAGCTCGATCGGCGCCAGCGCGCGCGCGATCAGGAACGAGGCGGCGAAGATCGCCCCACCCGAGATCTGATTGTCGATCGCCAGCAGCGCACCGAGCCCCAGCGCCAGGCTTTGCAGCGCCAGCCGCACGAATTTGGTGGCGGTCATGTAATTGCCGCCGGTGAAGCCAGCGCGCGTCTGCAACGCCAGCATCGCCTCGCGATACCGCAACTGTCGCGTCACCATCGCGCGCCGCATGCCAAGCGCACGGACCGCTTCGGCGCCGCCGAGCATCGCCTCCTGACTGGCGTAGCTGGTCGCGGCGGCGACCTGCGCGCGTTCCATCGCACCGCGTGTCGCTTTTTCGTTACGCCACGCCAGGAACGGCAGGATCGATCCGCCGAGCAGCGCGACGATCCCCAGCGCTGGATGGACCAGGAAGCAGACCGCTACATAGATCGGCGTCCATGGCGCGTCGAACAGCGCCAGGACGCCCGGTCCGCTGAGCGTCTGGCGCATGATATCGAACTCGCGCAGCGCCTGGCGCGCCACGGGCTGGTCCGGACGTCCGATCGTGGCATCCAGCAAGACCGGCGCCAGCGCGGCGTCCAGGCCCACGCCGGCGCGTACCAGCAACCGCGTCCGCACCCGGTCGAGAAGCGACAGCGTGACGAGCGCGAACAGCAGCACCGCGGTCAGGAACCACAGCGTCAATCGTCCGTGCGTCGGCACGACCCGGTCATAGACCTGCAACATGTACAAGGTCGGTGCGATGTAGAGAATGTTCACGAGGGCGCTGAACCCGAACGCCGCCAGAACGTGACGTCTGCACAATGACAAGGCGGTCCGCATCGGGCCTTCGGCGGCAGGGTTCGCGTTCTTGGTCATGGAACGAATGCCTAGCATCTTCATTTCACGTTTGCGACACGTCTAATCTCGCTCTTCGCGTTGATCACGGGCACAAGTCCGCCTACCTAGCGGGTCAAACGGACCGCTAACATCACGATAGCACTGCATATTCCGTATTTACGTTGATGGGCTGCTCGCTGACCCGCCCCTGCTGCGACGTCAGCTCTCCGGTGCAGGCGGCGCTTCCAACCCAGCGATTCGGCGAGACGGTCACATTCCTTTTGTTCTCGGCAGAGTGTCCGATCCAGGACGACGGCTCACCAAATAGGTCAACTCGTCTCTCTACGTGCCTATTGCTAGTCACTCGCATTTGCTGCTATTGCCCCGCCATGGTTGCGCAACGTGAAGGCGGTCGATGCTGATGCAACGGGTGGGATGGTCGCGAGCCCCGTCGCATCCGCGACGCCACATGCGTCGCGCAGCCGCGGTGATGACGGGACGTTGCCTCACCGCCTTGGTTGGCGGCTATGGGCTTAGCGCCGCCCTCTCGACATTGGTCGCTCGACTGCTTCCGCTCACGCGCGTCGAGGCGACAGTGTGGGCGATGATACCCGCGTTCCTCCTCTACGCCGGCGTCGCCTTGTGGTGTTTCCATGAACCACGGCTATCGCGCGTCGTCGGCGGGGTTTGGGGAGGGGCGATCGCCGCGGTCCTCATGGTCTGGTGGCTGGGCGTGCGTCCGTGACCCGCTCGCTGCGGCAGTCGATGGCGTGGATCCACAGTTGGCTGGGGCTGCTCGCCGGCTGGATCCTGTTCGCGATGTTCCTGACGGGAACCGCCAGCTATTTTCGTCCCGAGATCACGCAATGGATGCAGCCCGAGCAGCCGCCGAACCGCACGACCGCCGCCGCTGCCGCGCAGTCGGCGGTGAAGGAACTGACGCGTAGCAACGGCAGCGATCTGCAATGGTACATACAACTGCCCGATGATCGCTCAGCGGTCACCCGCGTGTTTGCCGTCGCCAATCCGGAGGCTCCGAAGGTTGCCGGGGCGGCTTTGAGACGGGCGGATGAACTCGATCTCGATCCCGCCACTGGGTCGCCTGTCCGTGCCCGGCAGACGCTTGGCGGTGAGCATTTCTACAGGTTCCATTTCCAGCTTCAGCTGCCGTATCCATGGGGCCGGTGGCTGGCGGGCGTCTGTGCGATGTTCATGCTCGCGGCGATCGTGTCGGGGGTAGTGACGCACAAGCGCATCTTCGCCGACTTCTTCACGCTGCGCTGGAACAAGGGGCAGCGCAGCTGGCTGGATGCGCACAATGTCTCCGCAGTGCTCGCACTGCCGTATCACGCGGTCATCACCTATACCGGTTTGATGACGCTCGTGCTGATGTACCTGCCGTATCCGATCGCGATCAACTACAAGCAACCGCTCGATTTCGGGCGTGATGCTTACGGCCTGCCAGCCGACCCGGTGGCAAGTGGCCGCCCGGCGCCGTTGATCGCCATCGCACCGTTGGTTCGTGACGCGGAGGCGCGGTTGAGCGCGCCGGCGGCCCGGCTGGTCGTCAGCCATCCGGGCGACGCCGCGGCGACGGTGGCGGTCAGCGCGGCAGGCACCAACAGCCTCAATGCGCGGGGCCGTACCGTCGTATATTCGGGCGTAACGGGGGCGGTCCTCCAGCCACCTGTCGCAGCCGGTGCCGGAGTGTCGACGATGGGCGTCATGTTCGGGTTGCACATGGCGCAATATGCCGCGCCGACGCTACGCTGGGTGCTGTTCCTGCTCGGGCTGACGGGTGCGGCGATGGTGGGAACGGGGTTGCTGCTCTGGACCACGTCGCGGCGCCGCCCCAACGCCCCCCCGTTTTTTGGTCTGCGGCTGGTGGAGCGTCTCAATATCGCAACGATCGCCGGGCTACCCATCGGCATGGGCGCATTCCTGCTGGCCAATCGCGTCATCCCCGTCGGCGTCGCCGGGCGCGCCGATGCGGAGGTGGCGGCGATGTTCTACGTCTGGGGCGCCGTTGGCCTGCTGCAATGCCTGCTGCCGGCCCGGCGCGCGTGGACGCTGCTCTTCGCGGTAGGCGCGCTTCTTTATACCGCGATCCCGGTCGCCAACGCGCTGACCACCACCCGCGGACTCCTGGCATCGTTGCGGGCCGGAGACTGGCTGTTCGTTGGCTTCGACATGGCGATGCTGGCGATCGCGGCGCTGCTGGCGGTGGCGGCATGGCGGAGCGGGCGTCCGCAGGCGGTGCGTGTACCGCGTGGGCAAAAGGAGATGGTGCATGTTTGAGGGCGTGTTGCTGTGTGTCCTGGCGTTCCTGCTGCTCGCGGCGGCCTCCTACAAGTTCCGTCGCGAGGCAGGGGTGACCGGCGACCGGGCGGCGCGCCGGCTGCGCAGCGCGGCGGCGGTGCTGATCGCGCTGGCGCTGGTGCGCGTGGGGACGCCGATGGATGGCGAGCGCTGGGTGCGGCTGTTCACCTGCGCATCGATTGCGGCGGTGGCCGTCGTGCTGGCGCTTTCGATCGCGCCGGGCGCGGTCTTCTATCCCGTCCGGTGCGCGCTGCGCCGCCGCTGAAAGCTCATCCCGCAGCGCGCTCGAGCCGCGCCGCGCCGTCATCGTGGTCGATCGTGCCCAGCTCGCCGCGCGCCCGCGCCCTGCGCCCATAGGCGAGTTCGAACAGCGGCGATGCCATCAGCGTGGTCGCGATCGCCATGAGGACCAGCATCGAGAACAGCGCCGGGCCGATGATGCCGCGTGCCAGCCCGATGTTGATGATGATGAGCTCCATCAACCCGCGCGCGTTCATCAGCGCTCCGACGCCCATGGCAGTCGCATTATCCTGCCCGGTCAACCGCGCCGCCGCCCAGCAGGCGCCGCCCTTGGCCAGCATCGATGCGGCCAGCACCACCAGCGTCACCCCCAGCAGTGCCGGATCGGCGACGAGGCCGAGCTGCGTGTTCAATCCGGAGAAGGTGAAGAAGCACGGCAGCAGCAGCAGCACCGTCAGTGGCTCGAGCTGGCGCTTCAACCCCTCCGCCAGCACGCCGCGCGGCATCACCGCGCCCAGCAGGAAGCCGCCGAACACCGCGTGCATGCCCACCGCATCCATCGCGAACGCGGCCAGCAGGAACAGCATGAGCGCGATGCCGGTCTCGTTTTGCCCGATCCGTCCGGCGCGATCGGCACGTTCCCCCAGTGGACGCAACAGCCGTGGTCCAAGCCCGAGCACGACGAGCGCGAAGACGGTGGCACCGCCGATCGCCCGGATGGCCACGCCCGCCCCGTCGCCGAAGGTGGCGAGCACGACGGCCAGCACCGTCCACGCCCCCGCGTCATCGATCGCGCCCGACGACAGCGACAGCGTGCCCAGCGGGGTGTTCGACAGTCCACGTTCGTGGATGATTCGCGCCAGCATCGGAAACGCGGTGATGGCGATGCAGGCGCCGGTGAACAGGATCGCCTGGGTGGCGGTGACCGTCGGGCCGAACAAGCCCGGGATCGATCGCAGCCATGGCGCGATCCCGATCGCCAGCACGAACGGCGCGATCATGCCCGACAGCGACACAGCGGAGGCGCTACGCGCGTTGCTACGAAAATGATCCGCGCGGAAGCCGAGGCCCACGATGAACATGTACAGCCCGACGCCAAGTTGGGCGACCGCATAGAGCAGACCGCGCGTTTCCTTCGGAAACAGCATCGCCTGCCATTCCGGCGCGAGAAGCCCCAGCAGCGACGGGCCCAGCAGGACACCCGCGATCATCTCGCCAACGACGGGCGGCTGACCCAGGAACCGCTTCGCGAGCCAGCCGACGATGCGCGACACCGCGACGATCGCGAAGAGCTGCATAAAGAAAATGACGCTCAGCTGCGCCGGTGCCATCGCGATTCCCCCTCCGTTTTCCGCACGATATCGTCGTGGGCAACCCGGCTCAACGTCGATATGGCGACCTATCGACCGCCGCTGCGACGATTGAGCGCCGCGACGCAACTGGCGCGGTCGATGCTGCTGCCATCGCGCTGTCGGGCATCGACCCAGGTCACACGCGGTTCGGCGGACGAGCCGGCCGACGGATAGAGATAGGCGTCCAGGATGCAGATCGCGCTGGAGAATTGCAGCTTCCGCGCGGTGCCTTCACGCACATCGGCGTCGGGCGTGCCGAAGGTGCGGGTCAGATGCGCGGCATCCTGCCCCATGACCGCTTCCAGCCCCAGCGTCGGGAGGGCCACGGGAATCGCGCGCGATACGGCGGGGCGCTGGGCCGTGGTCGTCGCGCAGCCCGCCAGCAGCGGGGCGAGCAACAGGAACAGGGGGGCAAGCGGCTTCATCGGCGGGTTCCGTGGAAGAGATGCGTCGCCATCGCCGCGCCGATTACCGGCGCAAGGATGTTGAGCAGCGGAACCACGAACAGCCCCGTCGCGGCAAGCCCGAGCACGAACCTTCGGCCCGTCGTGGCCGCACGCCAGTCTCGCATCGCCGCAACGGGCAGGTGGCGCGCGGCCACCATGTCGCCCAGGTCACGTCCCAGCAGCCAGCCGTTGACGACGAAGAACGCCGCCGCCGTGCCGATCCCCGTGATCAGCAGCGCGAGGTAGAGCGGGGCGCACAGCGCATTGACCACCACGACCCGCGTCGCCGATGCCGCGCCCATCCGCAAGCCCCGCGCCGTCGACACCGCGCGGGCAGTCGCCAGCGCCGCCGGGTAGTGCCGCCGTTCGACCGCCGCGACGATCGTGTCGGCGAACAATCCGACCACCAGCATCGCGACCGCCCGGAACAGCAGCCAGGCGCCCAGCGCGACCGCAATGGTCGCGGCGACGCCGGCCAACGAGGCGTGCCATGCCCAGCCTGCCAGCGCGACGTCGATCGTCCACCACAATCCGATGCCGACGATCACGAAGATCGCCAGCGTGATCGCCATGGAGGCGAGCAGCACCCGCAGGATCGCCGGATCGCCAAGCTGTCGAACCGAGAGGAGAAAGGCGCGCGCCATGACCGCCGCGATGCGCCACGCTTGACCGTTGCGCAACCCGCTGTCGCGCTCTAGGCGAGCGCTTTCCGCGCATCCAGGAAACAGCTCTTGACCGAACCCCGCTACGACGTGGTCGCGATCGGCAATGCCATCGTCGACATCCTTTCTCCCGCCACCGACGATTTCATCGCGGGCAACGGCATGACCAAGGGCGCCATGGCGCTGGTCTTCTCGCCCGAGGAAGCTGATGCGCTCTATGCGAAGATGGGGCCTGGGCAGGAAGTGTCGGGCGGGTCGGCGGCGAACACGATCGCAGGCATGGCCGCTCTCGGCAGCCAGTGCGCGTTCATCGGGCAGGTCGCCGACGATCAACTCGGCGAGGTCTTCGCGCACGATATCCGGGCGGCTGGCATTCGCTTCGACACGCCGTCGCGCGCGGGCGCGCCGACCACGGGTCGCTGCCTTATCTTCGTGACGCCCGATGGGCAGCGCACGATGAACACCTTCCTTGGCGCGTCGCACTATCTGCCCGCCGACGCGCTCGACGCATCGCTGATCGCCGATGCGCGCTACCTGTATCTCGAAGGCTATCTCTGGGATCCCGAGGAACCGCGTGCGGCGATGCGCGCGGCGATTGATATCGCGCGGGGCGCGGGGCGCAAGATCGCGTTCACCCTGTCCGCCGAGTTCGTGATCGACCGTCATCGCGCGGCGTTCCTCGAGCTGGTCGCGGCCGGGCTGATCGACGTGCTGTTCGCCAACGAGGCGGAAATCATGTTCCTGACCGAAACCTCGTCGGTCGATGCGGCGGTCGCCTCGGTGAAGGACAAGGTGCCGCTGGTCGTCGTGACCCTGGCCGAGCGGGGGGCGATGGCGGTGGCCGGCGACGAGCGCGTGACGGTGCCCGCACAGCCGATCGACAAGGTGGTCGACACGACCGGCGCGGGCGACCTGTTCGCGGCGGGCTTCCTCCATGGGCAATCCCGCGGCAAGTCGCTCGAGGCGTCGTTGACGCTGGGTGCGATTTGCGCGGCGGAGGTGATCCAGCACTTCGGCGCCCGTCCGATCGTCGACCTCAAGGCGATCACCGCGCAGGTTTGAGGGTGATGTGGCAAGCGGGGCGGTTCTCGATCGCCCCGCGATCTGCCAAAGGTTTCGCGTGAATACGCTGCCGATCCACGCCGTCCTCCCCGATCTGCTCCGGGTACTTGGCGAGCGGAACGCGGCGGTGCTGGTGGCACCGCCTGGAGCGGGGAAGACGACCGTGGTCGCCCCGGCGCTGCTCGACCAGCCGTGGTGCAAAGGCGAGGTGCTGATGACCAGCCCGCGCCGTCTGGCCGCGCGGGCTGCGGCGGAGCGGATGGCGGCGCAGGCGGGCGAACCGGTGGGTCAGACGTACGGCTATGCCACGCGCCTGGACACCAGGCGCTCCGCCGCCACGCGCGTCACCGTGTTGACCGAGGGTATCCTGACCGCGCGACTGCAGGACGATCCCGAACTGGACGGCGTCGCCGCGATCATCTTCGACGAGGTGCACGAACGCAGCCTGGATGGCGACTTCGGGTTGGCGCTGGCGCTTGATGCACAAGGGGCGTTGCGTCCCGACCTGCGTGTGCTGGCGATGTCCGCTACCCTCGACGGCGCACGCTTCGCTGCACTGATGGGCGATGCCCCGGTCCTCGAAAGCGAGGGTCGCAGCCATCCCCTCGACCTCCGGTACGTCGGACGCGCAGCCGAGGCGCGCATCGAGGACTCCATGGCTGCGACGATCCGCCGCGCCCTTGCGGAGGCGGAAGGGGGCCTGCTTGCTTTCCTGCCCGGCGTCGCGGAAATCGAGCGCATCGCGGAGCGCATCGGTGATGTGCCGGGCGTACGGCTACATCGTCTCCACGGCAGCCTCGACCCGGCGCAGCAGCGTGCCGCGATCCGACCCGAGCCCGATGGCGCGCGGAAGCTGGTGCTGGCGACGTCGATCGCGGAGACCAGCCTGACACTCGACGGCATCCGCATCGTCGTCGACAGCGGCCTTGCGCGTCGCCCGCGCTACGATCGCGCGGCGGGGATGACGCGGCTGGCGACGGAGCGCGTGTCGCAAGCGGCGGCGACGCAACGTGCGGGGCGAGCGGCGCGGCAGGGGCCCGGCGTCGCCTATCGGTTGTGGGAGGCGGCGGCGACGGCGGGTATGCCCCGCTTCGATCAGCCCGAGATCCTTGAGGCGGATCTGTCGTCGTTGGTGCTGGCATGCGGATTGTGGGGTGTCGCCGATCCCCGCGCCTTGCCGTGGATCGATCCGCCGCCCGAGGCGGCCATCGTGGAGGCGCGCGCGCGATTGCGGGCGTTAAGCGCGATCGATGCGGATGGACGCCCGACCGCACATGGGCGCCGAATCGCTACGCTGCCGATGTCGCCGCGACTGGCTCACATGCTGCTGGCGGCGAGTGACAAGCGCCTCGCCGCCGAGGTGGCGGTACTGTTGCAGGAGCGTGGGCTTGGTGGGTCGGACGCGGACCTCGAAGCGCGATTGCGGCGTTGGCGTGCGGATCGTTCCGCGAAGGCGGAAAGCGCGCGGGGACTGGCGAAACGCTGGGCCGGCATGGCGGGCCGAACCGGTGAGCGCGCGACGGTCGCGGCGTGCGTTGCGCTCGCCTTCCCCGATCGGATTGCGCGGCGGCGCGATGCCAGCGGGGAACGCTGGGTTTCCGCGGGCGGGCGCGGGTTCAGGCTGGACGCATTCTCGCCGCTGGCGCGTGCGGAGTGGCTGGCGGTCGCCGAGACGCAGGGTATGGCTGCCGGCGCGCGTATCCTTTCCGCTGCGACGATCGAGGCAGGCGATGTCGAGGCGATGTTCGCCGACCGGATCGAGACGCGTCGCACCGCCGACTTCGATCCTGCGACCGGCACTGTACAGCCCCTGCGCGAGCGGCGCCTGGGCGCGATCCGGTTGTCGAGCGGACCAGACACGCAGGCCGATCCGGCGGTGCTGGCGGCGGCACTGGTCGACGGGGTGCGAACGCATGGTGTGGCGCTGTTGCCGTGGTCGGACGGGGCGATGGCGCTGCGAACCCGCGCCGGGTTCGCCGGGGTGCCGCTCGACGATGCGACCTTGCTGGAGCGGCTTGACGACTGGTTGCCGCCGCTGGTGGCCGGACGGCGGCGGCTGGATGCGATCGCACCGGGAGCGTTGACCGAGGCGCTACGACACCTGCTCGGCTGGGACGCGATGCGTCAGATCGATCGACTGGCGCCAGCCGATTTCACCAGCCCGGCCGGGTCAACCCACGCCATCGATTACGGGGCGGAAGCAGGGCCGACCGTCGAACTGCGGGTGCAGACATTGTTCGGGCTTTCCGACCATCCGGTCGTGGGCGAGCGGCGCGTTCCGCTGGTGCTGTCGCTGACCTCGCCCGCCGGTCGCCCGATCCAGACGACACGCGATCTGCCCGGGTTCTGGCAGGGAAGCTGGAAGGACGTCGCGCGTGAGATGCGCGGCCGCTATCCTCGCCACCCGTGGCCCGAGGATCCCGCGGGTGCCGCGCCGACGCTCCGGACGAAGAATGCCGATGCGCGTCGTCGGTCGTAGCGGGGTGCCCGGAGTGGGTTGTCGGAACGGGGCGCCCCACGTACACCCGGTGCCATCATGAGGGAGATGTGATGCAAGTCCGCTGGACGATCGCCCCGCTGCTGCTGGTCGCGGCATGCTCATCTCCCACGTCCACGCCGGTGGTCGACAAGGCCTATGTTCGGTTGGCGGCGGTACCCGGGCGTCCGGCGGCGGCCTATTTCGTGCTGCATGGCGGCCCCCGGGATATGACATTGACCCAGGTCGCGGTACCGGGCGTGTCGCGCGCGGAGTTGCACAACAGCCGTACCACCGGCAACGGCATGGTGACGATGGACTCCTTGGCGACGGTGCCGGTGAAGGCACACGGCCAGGCCGTCTTCGCGCCGGGTGCGCGCCACGTAATGCTGTTCGACGTGCCCGATAGCGTTCGGGCGGGTAGCACGCTGCCGATGACCTTGCGCTTCGCCGACGGTGAAGCGGTGACCGCCAACGCCAGCGTGATCGCGGCGGGCGATGTCGCACCGGAGTGATCCGGCTTCTCGAAGGGCC
Source organism: uncultured Sphingomonas sp. (assembly GCA_913777325.1). Lineage (GTDB taxonomy): Bacteria > Pseudomonadota > Alphaproteobacteria > Sphingomonadales > Sphingomonadaceae > Sphingomonas. Next base: position 14,434 of record CAJYSA010000081.1, read on the forward strand.
AGCGACGAACTCGGCGGGGCGGCGGGTTGCATCGCATTCGGCGTGTTCCTCGTCATCGAGCTTGCCGTCGCGGTGCTCGCCGGCTTCATCTGCTATGGTCTCGCGCGAGCGGAGCCGATCGATGTCGGCCACGAGATCGGGATCATTCTGGCGATCATCGTCGCGCTCGGCGTGTTGGCGTGGATTGATTGGCATTGCCGTCGCGTGACGGGTCATAGCGCCGGCGAGCTCGTGCTGGAGGCATTGGCTTGGTGGTGATCCGGCGGCTGACCGAGGGCGAGGTGGCGCTGGCGGAGTCGGCCTACGGCACGTCCATCGATTATGCGCGCGTGACGATCGCGCGGCGCAAATGGGCGTTCTTCCAGCCGCGGGACACGGTGATGGCGCCCCGCGGGTGCATCCATTTCCATCCGCGCGGTGAGCTGTGGCGCGATGATTTCGCGACCGCGTCGCTGGACGACCAAGGCCTTTTCATCCACGAGATGTGTCACATCTGGCAGCATCAACGTGGGATATTCCTGCCGCTGAAGCGTCACCCGTTCTGCCGGTATCATTACACGATCCGACCCGGCTGGCCGCTCGCCCGCTATGGGATCGAGCAACAGGCCGAGATCGTCCGCCATGCATTCCTGCTCCGGCGCGGTGGCATCGTGCCGGGCGCGCCGCCGCTCGCACAATATGAGACGATCCTGCCATTCGGAGACTCCCTTTGACCATCTGGCACCGCGCGCTCGACCTCGACGCTCTCACCGCCGCCTGCGCCGGATCGATGCCGGGCTTTATGGGCATCGCATTCGTCGCGTCGGGCGACGACTGGATCCGTGCGCAAATGCCCGTCGATCAGCGGACGCGACAGCCATACGGGCGGCTGCATGGTGGCGCGTCGGTAGCGCTGGCAGAGACGGTCGCTTCGGTCGGGGCGATGGCAACCGTCGATCCCGCGCAGTTCGCAGCCGTCGGCATGGAGATCAACGCCAACCACCTGCGCCCGGTGGCTGAAGGCTTCGTGTTCGCTACCGCGACGTGCGAGTCGAGAGGACGCACGTCGCAGGTGTGGACGATCCGCATCACCGACGAGGCGGAGCGGCTGGTGTGCCTCGCGCGGATGACGGCGGCGGTGATCCCGGCGGTGCGGGGCGGGGTGGGCTGAAGTCCCCGCGCCGTTCGCGGCATTGCGAGCGTAGCGCAGCAATCCAGCGCCGGACCAGGACGCCCTGGATTGCTTCGCTGCGCTCGCAATGACGAAGGGGAGGGTTACTTCAGCAGCACCAGTTCCTCGGCCATCGTCGGGTGGAGAGCGACGGTGGCGTCGAATTGCGCCTTGGTCAGCCCGGCCTTCACCGCGACCGCGGCGGCCTGGATGATCTCCGGCACGTCGGGGCCGATCATGTGGATGCCCACGACCCGATCGGTCTCTCCGTCGCACACCATCTTGTAGAGCGCACGTTCGTCGCGGCCCGCCAGCACGTTCTTCATCGGCCGGAAATCGGACGAATAGACCTTCACCGAGCCCAGCTTCTGCCGGGCCTGCGCCTCGGTCAGCCCGACGCCGGCGAGCGGCGGATGGCTGAAGACGGCGGAGGGAACGCAATCATAGTCGACCTTCGTATCCTTGCCGCCGAACATGTTGTCGGCGAACGCCTGCCCCTCGCGGATCGCGATCGGCGTCAGTTGGATACGATTGGTGACGTCACCGACCGCATAGATCGACGCGCAGGTGGAGCGGTTGTCGTCGTCGACCTTGATCGCGCCGTGATCGTCGAGTTCGACGCCCGCCGTCTCCAGCCCCAGCCCGAAGGTATTCGGCTTCCGCCCGGTGGCGAACATCACCAGATCGACCGTGACCGGATCGTGGTTCGACATGCTGACAGTCAGGCAGCCGTCGTCCTGCTTCTCGATCCCCTGGAAAGCAGCGTCGAAGCGGAATTCCAGCCCCTTCATCATGCTGATCTGCAACAGGCGATCGCGTATCTGGAGGTCGTACCCGCGCAGGATCTCCTTCGTGCGGTTCATCAGGATCACATGGGCGCCGAGCTGATGGAAGATGCCCGCGAATTCGTTGGCGATGTAGCCGGCGCCGGCGATCAGGATGCGCTTGGGCACGCTATCCAGATGAAAGGCCTCGTTCGAGGTGATGCCATGTTCATGGCCGGGGCATTCGGGCACCGCCGGATGCGCGCCGACCGCGACCAGGATCGTCTTCGCGGTCTTTTTCGTGCCGTCGGCCAGTGTCACTTCGTTCGGGCCGGAGACGGTGGCGCGTTGGTGGATGATCTCCGCCCCGGAGCTTTCGATGGTGGTGGTATAGGCCGTGTTGATCCGGTCCACCTCCTTCATCACGTTGTCGCGCAGGCGCGGCCAGCTGAACGCGCAATCGTCCGGCACGTCCCACCCGAAGTGGCGCGCGTCGCGCAGATCCTCGGCGAAATGCGCGCCGTAGACGAGCAGCTTCTTGGGCACGCAGCCGCGGATGACGCAGGTGCCGCCCACGCGATATTCCTCGGCCACCGCCACCTTCGCGCCATGCGCCGCCGACACCCGCGCTGCGCGTGTGCCGCCGGACCCGGCGCCGATGACGAAAAGGTCGTAGTCGAAGTCGGACATCGAAAGGCTCCGGAGTAGCGAATGTTGCGAATGTTGAGACGATCGCGCGTTGGATGTTGAACCGGTGGCGGGCCGGATGGTGCCGGTCAGCGCGCGTTATCAGGAGCGAGGACTGTAGGACAGGCTGCTCAGTGCGTCGGCGCCTGCATGGCGGGGCGCAACCCCAGATGGCGCACGAACGGATCGAAGTCGCGATCGCCGTACAGCAGCGGCACGTCGGCGAGGATGCAGCGGGTGGCGATCAGCGTATCGATGGTCTTGCGAATCGTGATGCCGAGCGCGCGAAGCGTGCGGTAGTTGCGCGCAGCGGCCAGCGGGACGTCACGATCGATGATCGCGAACTGCCGAAAATTCTCCAACGCCGCATGGAGCGTGGCGAATTGCCGGTCGGTGCGACACCCCTGCAATACCTCCAGCAAGACGAGGTCGCCGACGAGGAAGCGGCGCGAGGACAAGTGACTATCCAGCCAGTCGCTCTGCGGTGTTCGATTGCCGCCGAAGTAATCGATCCACACGCCCGTATCGACGAGGATCATAGGTCAACGGGAACGTATTTGCTGGTCCGCATATCGTCGAGATCGCCGTCCCATTCGATCGCGCCACGCAATTCACGGATGGCGGTCTGCTGATCGAGTTCAACCAGTCGCGCCATGGCCTCGTGGATGGCGTCTCGCTTGGTGCGCTTGCCGGTGATTCGCATGACCTTTGCCATCAGATCATCGTCGATGTCGATATTGGTCCGCATGTGTATGGCTCCGCAGAGCCATACACATAGTCGGTCGACCGTGCTTACGCCAGTCCGGCGCGCGCGATCAGGTCGTTGGTCGAGGGGTCGAAGTCGCCGCCGCCTTTCGCCGCCGCCTTGGCCATTTCCTTGCCCAGCTCGACGCCGAACTGATCGAAGGAATTGATGCCGAGCAGCACGCCGTTCACGAACACGCGGTGTTCGTAGAAGGCGATCAGCGCGCCGAGCGTGCGCGCGTCGAGCCGGTCGAGCAGCAACGTCGAGGACGGGCGATCACCCGGATAGCTGCGCGCGGGATCATCGGCCTGCTTGCCCTTCATCAGCGCCGCGCCCTGTGCGAAGGCATTGAGCAGCAACTGCCGATGATGCTCCGCGGGCAGCGTGTCGCCGGCCTCGATCACCGCGAGGAACTCGACGGGAACAAGGTGCGTGCCCTGATGCAGCAACTGGAACACCGCGTGTTGCGCATCGGTGCCGACGCCGCCCCAGGTGATCGGCGAGGTGGGACGACCGACCGGCTGGCCGTCGACCGTCACGCCCTTGCCGTTCGATTCCATCTCCAACTGCTGGAGATAGCTCGGCAGCAAGCGCAGGCGTTCGTCATAGGCGAACGGCGCGCGCGTTTCGCAGCGGCGGACCTGCGTGTAGTAAAGGTCCGCGAAGGCCGCGAGGGCGGGGGCGTTTTCATGGAGCGCGGTCAGGCGGAAGTGCCGGTCCATCTCGGCCGCGCCCTCCAGCAGTTCCTGGAACTGCTCCCAGCCGAGCTTGATCGCGGCAGGAAAGCCGATCGACGACCATAGCGAGTAGCGCCCGCCGACCCCCTCCGAAAAGGGCAGGATGCGGGTTTCGTCGACGCCCCATTCGATCGCCTTTTCGGGCGAGGCGGTCAGCGCGATCACGCGGCCATAGGGATCCTCGACCCCCGCGCCGGTCATCCACGCGATGACGCTGTCGGCGTTCATCATCGTCTCGGTCGTGGTGAAGGTCTTCGACGCGACGACCAGCAACGTAGTGGCGGGATCGAAGCGGTCGAACACGTCGTTCAGCGCCATGCCGTCGACGTTGGAGACGATCGCGACGTCATACCGGTCGCTGTCGCGGCCCAGCGCGTCGACCAGCAGATGCGGCCCGAGTGCAGAGCCGCCGATCCCGACGTGCAGGACGTGGCGGATCGGCCCGAACGCATCGCTTTCGATCGCGTCGATCACCGCGCGCATCCGCGCGTGATAGGAGGCGGCACGCGACACGCTTTCCGCCTTGCCCTCGCCACGCTCGGCGGTGTGCTCGACCGGGCGGTCCTCGGTGACGTTCACGTGCTGACCGCCGAACATCGCCTCGCGCTTGCCGGCCAGATCGGTATCCTTCGCCAGCGCCTCGAACGCGGCGACCGCATCGGGGGTGAGATGCGTCTTCGACCAGTCGAAGTGGATGCCGGCGACGTCGAGCGACAGTGTCGCCAGCCGATCCGGGTCATTCGCGAACAGCGTCTCCAATCGCTCCTGGGGGAGCGCTTCGATCCTCGACCAATCCGCCATCTGCACATTCCTTCCGACCAATTGCGGGGCACAACCGTCCGCGCAGGCCAAGGCTCCGCTTGACGAAGCGCGGCGGTTGCGCGACGCGGTGCTTCATGGCCACCCCTGTTGCCCCCGGCAAGCCCGCGCGTTCGGAAACCAGTGAGACGATCCGCTTCCTGCTGAAGCTGGCGCTGTTCGTCTTCATCCTGCGCAGCTTCATCTTCTCGCCTTTTTCGATCCCATCCGAATCGATGCTGCCGCGGCTGCTGATCGGCGACTATCTGTTCGTGTCGAAGTGGAACTACGGTTATTCGCGCTGGTCGCTGCCGTGGGGCATTCCGCTGATCCCCGGGCGGATCTTCGCCAGCACGCCGACGCGCGGCGATACGGTGGTCTTTCGTTCGATGGGGCCGGACGATCATGACGTCATCAAGCGCGTGATCGGCCTGCCCGGCGATACGATCCAGATGCGCGATGGCCAGCTGTTTCTCAACGGCAAGGCGATCCCGAAGCAGCGGGTCGCCGATTTCATCGTGCCGCTGACCCCCAACTTCCCCGCGGAAAAGTGCGGCGCGCCGTTCCAGGACGTGGACGCGACCGGCAAGCCGATCTGCCGCTACCCGCGCTTCCGCGAGACATTGCCGGGCGGGCGCAGCTACGACGTGCTCGATCAGGGCAACCTGCCGATCGCCGACGACACCGATCTCTACACGGTGCCCGCGGGCGACGTGTTCCTGATGGGTGACAATCGCGACGACAGCGCGGACAGCCGTTTCGCCCCGCCCGAGGGCATGGGGTACATCCCGATGGATCGGATCGAGGGCAAGGCGCTGGTCACCTTCTGGTCGACCGATGGCTCGGCGGAGTGGCTGAAGCCCTGGACCTGGGTGTCGGCGGCGCGCTTCAGCCGGATCGGACACGGCTTCTGAGCGTGAGTGATGACGTGACGGCGTGGGTGGGCGAGGTGCTCGGCGTCCGCCCGAGCGATCCGGCACCGTTCGTCCGCGCGCTGACCCATGGCAGCCATGCGGCGGGGCAGGCCGGCGAAAGCTACGAGCGGCTGGAGTTCCTGGGCGATCGCGTGTTGGGGCTGGTGATGGCCGAGTGGCTGTGGGAGTTGTTCCCCGACGAGCCGGAGGGGCAATTGTCGCGCCGCTTCAACGCGCTGGTCACCGGTGCTGTGTGCGCCGAGGTGGCGCGCGGGATCGGGGCGCAGGCGCATGTGCGGCTGGGCAAGCAGGCGCGCGACGACGGGGCGCAGCATGGCGACAATTTGCTGGGCGACGTGATGGAGGCGTTGCTCGGCGCGCTGTATCGCGCCGCCGGGCTCGACGCGGCGCGCGCGGCGGTGCGCCGGCTGTGGGCGGACCGTATCCACACCGACGACAAGGCGCCGCAACACCCGAAATCGGCGCTGCAGGAATGGGCGGCGGCGAACCGGCGCGCCGTGCCGACCTATGCGATCGTCGATCGTGCCGGCCCCGGCCATGCGCCGCGCTTCACCGTGCGCGTGGCGGTCGGCAAGGACGAGGTGAGTGCGGAGGGCGCCAGCAAGCAGGAGGCGGAGACGGCGGCGGCAAGCGCGTTGCTGGCGACGCTGATCGCGAACACTCCGATACGCCGCGGACGCCGCCGCTAAGCCATCGGCTTGCCGATCGGGGCGCGTGATCCGCCCTGACGAACCGGGCGACGGGCGCAACGCATCCCGTAAGATGTGGAAAAGGGCGAGACCTTGCGGCCCCGCCCTTTTCTCCCCGCACGAAACGCAACTGGTGCGGCCGGTCGCCTGGTAGCTCCCTTGGCGACCGAAACCCGTCGTCAGCGCCTTAGAAGTGCGCGACGATACCCAGCGTCGGGCGGAAGCTGTTGGTCCAGCCGAAGCTCGACACTTCGCCGCGCAGACGGATGCCCGAGTTGCTGGTGATCCCGCCCAGGCCGATGTCCTTCGGGCCGACCTCGAAGCCGATGCCGTAGGTGACGTCGTGGAAGTCGCGGCTGGTGTCGACGCGCTTGTCGAAGTTCACCCACTGATAGCCGACCTTGCCGTAGATCAGGCCGCTGTCGCCGGCGCGGAAGCCGAAGCGGCCCGCGGCGCCATACTGCCAGTCGATGTCACCCGACACGCCCTTGGCGACATTGCCTTCGGCACCGACGAACACCGGACCGAGCGGAATGTTGACGCCGGCCAGACCTTCGACCAGCGAACCGTTCAGCTTGTTCTGACGCGGCGCACCCGGAACGCTGTCGCTCTGGAACTCTTCCCAGCCGCCACGGACCGCCACGTAGGGCTCGATGCCGAACGCGCGGGTGCCGTCCGGCGCCGTCGCGGTCGTCGTGTCGGTGGTCGTCATGGCGTCCTGCGCCAGCGACGGGGTGGCGACAAACGCGGCGGAAGCGGCAACGGCCGCAAGAACGAGCTTACGCATAATAAACCTCAATATCGTTTCGTAGCCCGGGTTATCGCAGGTTAGGTGCGACCGGGCCGGGGACTGCTCTAACCACGCCTCGCGCGCTTGGTTGCGCGAAAAAGTCACGTAATCGCATCGAGTAAATTTACTGTTGCGCGAAAGCCACGCTTCCTGTCACCGCGATGAACAATGCTGCCGCATCGCGGCCACAGTCAGGGTTTCGCGCCGTAAACCGGCCTTAATGTCGATCGCGGAGGCGGCGGGTCGGCGCGTGGAAGTCGGCGGGCTTGTCCGCGATCCAGCGCAGGAATCGGGCGAGCGGTGGAAGATCGCGGATCGCGTCGAGCGTTCCGGCACGCGTTAGCGCGGCGTTGTCGGCGGCGGCATGGATCGCGCGGTGACAGATCGGATGGAGCGGCACGGTGTCGGTGCCGCCTTCGCTACGCGGCACGACATGATGCCATTCGGTGCGTCCCCTAACGGACGGTCGCACAGCGCGCATCGCACTGGTGCGGCGTCGCGATGCCCGGCCAGCGCCTCGGCCGCCGCGAGCCCGGCTTTCCGCCTGACCCGTCCGACCATCAGCGGGCGGTGGGGCGCGACAGGATGAACGCCGCGCAGCTCAGCATCACGAGCGCAACGCCCGACGCCAGCGGCCAGTGCGGTTCGGCGGTGACGACGAAGATCACGTAGCCGGCGGCGATCCCGGTGCAGGCGAGTTGCTTCGCGCGGCGCGGTATCGCGCGATCGCGTCGCCAGGCGCGCAACGCCGGGCCGCAGCGCGGATGATCGAGCAGTCGTGCCTCCAGTCGTGGCGACGAACGCGCGAAACAGCCGGCGGCCAGGATCAGGAAGATCGTGGTCGGCATCAGCGGCAGCAGCGCACCGATGACGCCGAGCGCGACGAACAGGCAGCCGAGCGTCAGCCAGCCGAGCCGCCACACGGTGCGCCAACGCCCCGGCGGCGCCGGGTCAGCGGAAAGGTCGGTCGCCATCCTTTCGGTCCCCTGCAGCGGACACGTAACGTATCGCGGCGGTGACGGGTGCCATGCAAGGGGGATGGCCGGTCAGCGGCGGAGCGACACGTTGGCCGGTCGCTCCGCCGCGTGGGCCTTATTCCTCGCCGGTCGCGCTCGCCGGCTTGGCGCCGGCGCCATGGGCGTCGCTGGACACCGGCGACAAGGTGAAGCCGTAGCGCAGCGGCGCGACCTTGATGCGGTAAGCCTCCAGCGGGCGGCCCCAGTCGCTCCACTGCGTATCGCCGCCGACGCCGGACTGGACGGCATCGACCAGCAGGCTGCCGTTGGCACCCGGCACGATATCGGTGCTCTTGCGCGTGCCGGGCTCGCGGCGGTCGAGCTCCGAATAAGGGAACGCCAGCGCGTTCATCGATAGCGGCTGCTCCCCGGTCACACGCAGACCGCCATCCGAACCGCGCACCAGCTCCATCCAGCGCACGTCGACCTTGTTGCCGGTTTCCTGCGGGCGCAGATAGTCATGGTTCTGCGCCGCGATGTCGCCACGCCACAGCCCCAGCGGCGCGCTGGTCTTGCGATCGCTATAGCTTTCGTGCGGCCCGCGTCCGTACCATTGCACGGTGCGGTAATCGCGCGGCGTCACATAGGACAGGCCGATGCGCAGCGGATCGCCCAGCGTCGTGTCGAGCGGCTGGAAATCACCGGTCACCGCGACGCTGCCGTCGCCCGCCATGCGATAGGTGGCCGAGAAGCGCGCGACATTGCCGCCCGTCAGCCAGCGGACCGTGACCGCCGCGCCGCCGCCGGGCAGCTTCTTCGTGTCGATCCCTTCCACCACGCGTTCGCGGCTGGCGCGCTGCCACGGCAGGTTACGCCGTTCGGTGCCCACGCCCAAATCGTTATCGGTCAGCGCGCGCGTGAAATTGGGTGCGCCGCCCGACAGCAACGTCCGCCCGCCGGCCGCGTAGCGGTCGATCAGCCCGGTCTTGCGGTCGATCACCAGTTCGGCGCCGTTCGCAGCCAGCCGAACCGTTCCGCCGCGCGTGTCGAGCGAGACCGCGCCGCTATCCGCCGGAGCCACCGGAGCGGGTGCGGTGCCCAGCGGGAATTGCTCCCAGCCGACCAGCATTCCCGCCGCGACGCCCGGCGTGACCCCCGCCTTCGCACGGTAGCTGACCGTCAGCAGATATTCGGCATCGGCGCGGCGCGTGAAGCCGGTGGGCAGCAGCGCGACGCGCGCGCTCTGGTGCGCGGCGACGGTGGGCGCTGGAAGCGTGCCGCGCGCGACCGCGACGCCATTCTCCAGCACCTCCCAGCTATAGTCGTAGCCGTCGGCACCGAGGAAGTCGTGACGGTTGGCGACGGTGAGCTGCCCGGCGGCGGCGTCGTACCCCGTGAACTGGACCGGGGCGTAGACCTTGCGCACCTCGTACAATTGCGGGTTCGGGGTACGATCGGCCTGGAGCATGCCATCGCCGAATTCGATGTCGCCGCCCGGGTTCGGGCCATATTCCCCGCCGTCGCCCCAATAGCGGCGACCGTCCTTGGTATAGCGATACATCGCCTGATCGACCCAATCCCACGCGAAGCCGCCCTGCAGCTTGTCGGGATGGGCATAGATCGTGTCCCAATATTCCTTCAGGTTGCCACCCGAATTGCCCATCATGTGCGCATATTCGCACTGGATCATCGGCTGTTTGTAATTCCAGTTGGTCGCATAATCGACCATCTTGGCGACGGGATCGTACATCGGCGCATAGATGTCCGCGAACCAGTTCGTGCGATGCTGCTGCACGCCTTCGTAGGTGCCCCAGCCGAGATAGCTGATGAGCCGTCCCGGATCGCGCGTCTTGGCGGCGGTGCCGGCGGCGGCGAAGTTCGGGCCGATCCCCGCCTCGTTCCCCAGCGACCAGAAGATGATCGAGGGATGGTTCTTGTCCCGCTCCACCATGTTCAGCACGCGATCGACATGCGCGGCCTTCCACGCGGGATCGAAGCCGACCTGATAGACGTGGCGCTGATCGGGGTGATTGTTCCCCATCTCCATATAGGCGTGGCTCTCGATATTGGCCTCGTCCATCACATACAGGCCGTAGCGGTCGGCCAGTTCGTAGAGATACGGATCATTGGGGTAGTGCGAGGTGCGCAGCGCGTTGATGTTGTTGCGCTTCATCAACTGGATGTCGTGCTCCATCGACTCGCGGCTGACGACGTGGAACGTCTCCGGATCGTGTTCGTGGCGGTTGACCCCGCGGATGGTGATCGGCTTGCCGTTGACGCTGACCAGCCCGTTCTTCATCTCGACGGTGCGAAAGCCGATCCGCTGCCCGGTGGACTGGATGATCGCACCCTTGGCGTCATAGAGTTCGAGCAGCAACGTGTAGAGGTTCGGCGTTTCCGCGCTCCACGCCTTCACCGCCGGGATGGTGGCCGACAAGGTCGCCTTGCGATCCGCATCGGCCATGGCCAGTGGCGCGCGGCCCTGCGACACGATGCGATCGCCGTCCATCAATACGTAGCGCGCGCTGACCGCCGCGCCGGGCGCGACCGTCAGATCCACCGCCAGCTTGCCATCGCGATACTGGTCGTCCAGCCCGGCATGGACGAAGAAGTCGCGGAGGCGGGTCCGGGGCGCGGCCATCAGGTAGACGTCGCGTTCGATGCCGGACACGCGCCAGAAATCCTGATCCTCCAGATAGCTGCCGTCGGACCAGCGGAAGACCTGGATCGCGACCGTGTTCGCGCCCGGCTTTACGAAGCGGGTGACGTCGAATTCGGACGGCAGCTTGCTGTCCTCGGCATAGCCGACCTGCTGGCCGTTGACCCACACCTTATAGGCGGAGCCCGCCGCGCCGATGTGCAGCACCACGTCCTGCCCGGTCCAGCCCGCCGGCAACTCGATCGTCCGGCGGTATGAGCCGACCGGATTGGCGGCGTGCGGAATCAACGGGCGGTTGGCGGGGAAGGGATAGGTGATGTTGTTGTAGCGCGGCTGGTCATACCCCTCGGTCTGCCAGTCGGCGGGCACCTTGATCGTCTTCCACTGCGACGCGTCGTAATCGGGGCGTTCGAAGCCGGTTGGCAGCGCATCGGCATTCGGGGAGAAGCTGAACTGCCACTGGCCGTTCAGCGACAGGAACCGCGACGACGTCGCCCGCTGCCCCGATACCGCCAGGGCGCGCGTCTCGAACGGAAAGCCGGTCGCGTGCGCGGGCATCCGACCGATGTAGTTGACCGCCGGATTTTCCCAGTCGGGGCGCGCGGGATCCACTTGCGGTTGGAGCGGCGCGGGCGGAAGGGCGGTTTGTGCGACGGCGTAGGGCAACCCGCCGGACAGCAGCGCCGCGACCAGAACGGCGATGCGACGATGCGCGATGTGCTGCACGATAATCCTCCCGATTAAGTCATTTTGTAAGACAAGTAACCGTGGTCAGGCGCTTTGCCAAGCCGCCAGCCGGGCGTGTGAGCGGCTTGACGGCGGGCGCGCTTTCCGGTCCCCTCCGCCGATCCGGCCTGACGGGGGTGCGGAACGGCGGGCGGAGCGACGATCCTTGAACACCACCTTGTTGCGCGGCGTGCTGGTCGGCGGACTGGCCGGATTGCTCTTCGGGTTCGATACCGCGGTGATCGCGGGCACCACCGAGGGGATCCGCGCCGCCTTCGCGCTGGATGCCAGCGGCGTCGGCATCACCGTGTCGGCGGCCTTGTGGGGCACGCTGGCCGGGGCGTTGCTGGCCGGGCTGCCGGGCGACCGTTATGGCGCGCGCAATGCGTTGAAGGGGATCGCGCTTCTCTATTGCCTGTCGGGGCTGGGCTGTCTGGTGGCGTGGAGCTGGCCGGTGCTGATCGGCTTTCGGGTGATGGCCGGGCTGGCGGTGGGCGCGTCGTCGGTGCTGGCGCCGGTCTATCTCGCGGAGATCGCGCCCGCCGAGCGACGCGGGTTGATGGTGGGCACGTTCCAGCTCAACATCGTGCTCGGCATCCTCGCGGCCTATCTCAGCAACGCGATCGTCGGCGGCCTGGGGCTGGGCGCGGGCGACTGGCAGGTGAAACTGGGGATCAGCGCGGTGCCGGCGCTGCTGCTGCTCGCGATGATGTTCACGATACCCGACAGCCCGCGCTGGCTGGCGGCGAAGGGGCGCGAGGCGGAGGCGGACACGGTGCTGCGCCGGCTGGGGGTCGCCGATCCGCAGGACGAGCTGGACCGCTACGCGCGCGCCGCCGCCGCCGTCGCGGTGGGCCGCGCCCCACGTCTGTCCTGGGCGCGGCATCGCAAGCCGATCCTGCTGGCGTTCGCGGTCGCGGCGTTCAACCAGCTGTCGGGCATCAACGCCATCCTCTACTATCTCAACGATATCTTCGCGGCGGCGGGCTATGATGCGGTGTCGGCGGATCGGCAGGCGGTGACGATCGGGCTGTGCAACTTCGTGTTCACCGCGCTGGCGTTGCTGGTGATCGACCGGCTGGGGCGGCGCACGTTGCTGCTGATCGGATCGGTGGGGCTGACGCTCGCGTTGGGCGGGACCGCGGCGGTGTTCCTGACCGGGCAGGGACAGCAATATCTGCTCGCGCTGCTCATCGCGTTCATCGCCTTCTTCGCGTTCAGCCAGGGCGCGGTGATCTGGGTGTATATCAGCGAGATCTTTCCCACCGACGTGCGCGCGCGCGGGCAGGCGTTGGGATCGTCGACGCACTGGGCGATGGACGCGGTGATCGCGATGGCGTTCCCGGTGATCGCGGCGCACACGCGCGGGCTGCCGTTCGCGGTCTTCGCGGCGATGATGGCGCTGCAGTTCGTGATCGTGTGGATGTTCTTCCCCGAGACCAAGCGTCGCTCACTCGAGGCGATCGGGACGCAATGATCAGTTGAGAATGATTATCAATTGAATTATGCTCCTCTCGCAGGGCGGGCAGGAGGATCGCATGGATAATCGATTACCGGCGCCCCTGTCGGCGGGGCGGATCGGGCGGATGATGCCGGCATTGGCGCGCGGATGGCGGGCGGCGCGCGATCGTCACGCCTGCACACAGCAGCAACTCCACCGCCTGCTCGCCCCGCATGGCGCCGGGATCCTGGCGCCGGTGGTCGACAGCCTGATGACGTTGTGCGAGGCGGCGCTGGGACGGCGGTTCGCGGTCGGCGCGGCGCAGCGCCTGTCGGCGGACGAGCGGATGCTCCTCGACCTGCTCGATGGCGCGCGGCCGCAGCGCGACTGCATCCACTGCCCCGAGGGCGCAGCGCGCGCGCTGCATTGCTCGTTATGCTCCACCCGCATCATGCTGGCGCTGGCGGGATAGCGGCAGGGTCAGTCGAGTGTCGGTTGCAGCTGGCGACTGATCGCGCGCACCGCGTCGCGCAGCAAGGCGCGGCATTCCGGCAGTGTCACCCGCGCCGCGCGCCCCGCGACATACGGCACCGTCAGCGCGGCGCGCGCGGCATCGTGCTCCAGCACCGGGGCGGACAGATCGGTGATCCCGTCGAGCATCGGGCTGGGCGTGACCGCATCGCCCTCCACTTTCAGCGCGTCGAGCGTCTGGATCAGTGCGGCGTCGGGATCGCCGCCGCCGGCACGCACGTCCTCAATCATCGCGGCGCGCACCGCGGCCGTCTGGAAGGCGAGGAGCACGCGCCCGGAATTCGACCGGTGCAGCGGGCGACGATAACCGACGCGCACCGCAAAGCCCGACAGGCCGGGTGCCTCCACCCCGGCGATCACCACCATCTCCGCGCCGGAGGCGACCGCCAGGTGGCAGCTTTGTCCGGTCGCGCGCGCCAGCCCCTGCATCACCGGCAGCGCGGTGACGGTGAGGTCACGGACCGGGGGACGGCCCATGCCCAGCGCGAAGAGCCGGTTGGTCAGCCGATACCCGTCGTCATCGCGGGCGATATAGCGATGCTCCTCCAGCACCTGCAGCATGCGGAAGATCTCGCCGACCGATCGGCCCAGCGCAAGCGAGATATCGGACATCGTCAGCGCGTGATCGGCGCTGGCCAGTAATTCGAGGATTTCCAGACCCTTCTTGAGCGCAGGTGCCTGGTAGCGGGGGGCAGTCGTCATATCTTGGTCTACTAACTATATGGGCTTCGCGGAGCCAGCGTGGAGCGTACCCGCGGATAAAAGTCCTTTTCATATTTCAATTGTCCGACCATTCGCCTAGATTGTGCGAACGACGACCGCGGATTAGGTGGCGTCGAGACAGGAAGGATGCATGATGGAGCATGTGGGCGCCGACGCGCGGGCACGATCCGGCCGCGACGCGGCGCGATTGCCACCGTTCGGCATGGGCACCGCCGCGATCGGCAACCTGTACCGCGCGATCGATGACGCCACCGCCGAGGCGACCGTCACCGCCGCGATCGATGCCGGGCTACGCTATTTCGACACGGCGCCGCATTACGGCTTCGGGCTGGCGGAGCGACGGCTGGGCGCGGCGTTGGCGCGGCTCGACCCGGCGGGCGAGTGCGCGATATCGACCAAGGTGGGGCGGCTGCTGGAGCCGACCGAGGCGACGGGCGAGCGGCACGGGTTCGTCGACGCCGATCCGTTCGAACCGGTGTTCGATTACAGCGCGGACGGCATTCGTCGCTCGTTCGATGCCAGCCTGACGCGATTGCGGCGTGACCGTGTCGAGGTGCTGCTGGCCCACGATCTGGGAACGCTGACGCATGGCGAGGACCATGCGCGCCACCTGCGCGACTTCCTGGACGGCGGCTATGCCGCCATGGTCGCGTTGCGCGAAGCCGGCGCGGTCGGCGCGATCGGGATCGGCGTGAACGAGATCGCGGTGTGCGAGGAACTGCTCGACCACGTCGCACTCGACGTGATCCTGCTGGCGGGGCGCTATACGTTGCTCGATCGCAGCGCGGTGGCGCTGCTCGATCGCTGCGCCGAACAGGGCGTTCGCGTCATCATCGGTGGCGCGTACAACAGCGGCATCCTGGCGCGCGATCCGGCGGAGGCCGATCCGGCGCAATCGCACTACGATTACGCCGCGCCGTCGCCCGCGCTGGTCGCGCGGACGCGTTCGCTGGCGAAGACCTGCGCGACGGCTGGCGTGCCCTTGCCGGCGGCGGCGCTGCACTTCCCGTTGCGGCATCCGGCGGTGGCATGCGTGCTGGCCGGGCTGGGTGATCCGGGCGAGGTCGCGGACATGCGTACCCGGATCGACACCCCCATTCCCGCCGCGCTGTGGGAGACGCTGGAGCGGCCCGCACCGCAGCAGCTGATCCTGCTTCACCCCGAGGACAATGTGCTGATCTGCGTCGCGCCGATCCAGGCGGGCGATATCCTGACCGTCTCCGGCGGGACGATCCCGGCGCGCGAGGGCGTGACGGTGGGGCACAAGATCGCGCGCTATCCGCTGGCGGCGGGCGAGAAGGTCATCAAATATGGCGCGCCGATCGGATCGATGACCGATGCGGCGGTCGCCGGGCAATGGGTCCATATGCACAACATGAAGAGCGATTACATCGCCAGCCACACGCGCAGCACCGTGACGGAGCAGCGCGCATGATCCAGGCATGGCAGCGCGCCGACGGGCGCAAAGGCATCCGCAACACCGTCGCGGTCGCCTATCTGGTCGAATGCGCGCATCATGTGGCGCGCAAGATCGTCGACAAGGCCGACGACGCCGACGTCCATCTGATCGGCTTTCCCGGCTGCTATCCCAACGCCTATGCCGCGCGCGTGATGGAGGCGGTGACGACGCATCCGAACGTCGGCGGCGTGGTGATCGTGTCGCTGGGCTGCGAGAGCTTCGACCGGGAGCGCTTACAGCAGGTGATCCGCGACAGCGGCCGCCCGGTCGAACTCTACGTCATCCAGCAGACCGGCGGGACCGCGGCGACGATCGCGGCGGGGCTGGCGGCGGTCGAGCGCGTGAAGGCGCAGATCGCCGACGTGCCGCGCGTGCCGATGGCGGTCGACGAACTGATCGTCGGCACGATCTGCGGCGGGTCGGACGGGACCAGCGGGATCACCGCCAATCCGGCGGTGGGCCGCGCGTTCGACCGGCTGGTGGCCGAGGGCGCGACCTGCATCTTCGAGGAGACCGGCGAGCTGGTCGGGTGCGAAGGGATCATGGCGGATCGCGCGCTGACGCCGGAACTGGGCGAGGAGATCATGGCCTGCGTCCGCAAGGCGGAGGAATATTACACGATCATGGGCTTCGGCAGCTTCGCACCCGGCAATGCCGAGGGCGGGCTGACGACGCAGGAAGAGAAGTCGATGGGCGCCTATTCCAAATCGGGATCGTCGCTGATCAGCGGGATCATCAAGCCCGGCGACGTGCCGCCGGCGGGCGGGCTGTACCTGCTGGACGTGGTGCCCGACGGCGAGCCGCGCTTCGGCTTCCCCAACATCTCCGACAATGCCGAGATCGTCGAGATGATCGCGTGCGGATGCCACCTGACGCTGTTCACCACCGGACGCGGATCGGTGGTCGGCTCGGCGATCGCGCCGGTCATCAAGATCTGCGCGAACCCGGAGACGGCAAAGCGGCTGGCGGCGGACATGGACATCAACGCGGGCCGCATCCTGGAAGGCGAAGCGACGCTGGACGAGGTCGGCACCGAGATCGTCGACACGATCATGGCGGTCGCCAGCGGACGGCCGAGCGTCTCCGAAGCGCTGGGGCATCGTGAATTCATCCTGACCTACAAGGCGTTCGACCCGGTGGGGCCGGCGTGCCTGCCGGTCGCTGCACGTAATCGTTGAATGAGGGGTCTATAAATGGAAGGCCGGTTGAAGGGGAAGGTCGCGCTGGTCACGGCGGCGGCCAACGGCATCGGGCGCGCAACCGCGCAGCGCTACCTCGCCGAGGGCGCGCGCGTGATCGCGACCGATATCGATGCGGCTGCACTGGCCGGACTCGAGGGCTGCGAGCATCATGCACTGGACGTCACCGACGCCGAGCAGGCCCGCGCGCTGGTGGCCGAGATCGGGCGCGTCGACGTGCTGGCGAACATCGCGGGCATCGTCCATGCGGGCACGATCCTGGACCTGACCGATAAGGAATGGGAGCAGGCGGTCGCGATCAACATGACGGGCATGATCCGCACGATCCGCGCGGTGCTGCCGGGGATGCTGGCGGCGGGCGGCGGTGCGATCGTCAACATGTCGTCGATCGCAAGCTCGGTGAAGGGCATCCCCAATCGCTTCGCCTATACCGCCACCAAGGCCGGGGTGATCGGCATCACCAAATCGGTGGCGGCCGATTTCGTCGGGCAGGGCATCCGCTGCAACGCGATCTGCCCGGGGACGGTCGACACGCCGTCGCTGCAGCAGCGGCTGCGCGATACCGGCGACTATGAGGCGGCGCAGCAGGCGTTCGTCGCCCGACAGCCGATGGGGCGGCTGGGCCGTGCGGAAGAGATTGCGGCGCTGGCCACCTATCTGGCCAGCGACGAGGCGGCGTTCACGACCGGCGCGGTGCATGTCATCGACGGCGGCTGGGTCAATTGAGGGAAAGCGCATGAAGCTGGTACGATACGGGGCGCGCGGCGCCGAGAAGCCGGGGATGGTCGATGCGGACGGCAACGTGCGCGACCTGTCGGCGCATGTGGCGGATATCGCGGGCACGACGCTGGGCGACGCCGAACTGGCCAAGCTGGCGACGATCGATCCGGCGACGCTGCCGGTGGTGCAGGTCGATCGCTATGGCCCGTGCGTCGGCGCGGTCGGCAAGTTCCTGTGCATCGGCCTGAACTATTCGGATCACGCCGCCGAGACCGGCGCGACCGTGCCGAGCGAGCCGGTGATCTTCACCAAGGCGACCAGCGCGATCGTCGGCCCCGACGACCATGTCGAAATCCCCAAGGGGTCGACCAAGACCGACTGGGAAGTCGAGCTGGGCATCGTGATCGGCAAGGAGGCGCGTTACGTCGATGAGACCGACGCGGCGGACCATATCGCGGGCTATTGCGTCATCAACGACGTGTCCGAGCGCGCCTTCCAGCTCGAGCGGCAGGGGACGTGGGACAAGGGCAAGGGATGCGACACGTTCGGCCCGATCGGCCCGTGGCTGGTGACGCGCGACGAGATCGCCGATCCGACCGCCTTGTCGATGTGGCTGGAGGTGAACGGCCACCGCTATCAGGACGGGTCGACCTCGACGATGGTCTACAAGCCGGCGTTCCTGGTCAGCTATGTCAGCCAGTTCATGTCGCTCCAGCCCGGCGACGTCATCTCCACCGGCACCCCGCCGGGCGTCGGCATGGGGCAGAAGCCGCCGGTGTTCCTGAAGGCGGGCGACGTGATGGAACTGGGCATCGAAGGGCTGGGGCAGCAGCGCCAGACCGTGACGGCCTACGGCCAATGACCGAGCGCCACGTCCTGCTGGTCGATATCGCCGACGAGGCGGAGGCGACCGCGGCCTATGAGGCGTGGCACGCGGCGGGCGCGGTGCCCGCGCCGGTCGTCGCCAGCATCCGCGCCGCCGGGATCACCGCGATGGATATCTATCGCACCGGCGGGCGGCTGGTGATGGTGATGGAGACCGATGCCAGCTTCGACGCGGCAGCGAAGGCCGCCGCGGATGCCGCTGACCCCGACGTGCAGGCGTGGGAGGCGAAGATGGATGCCGTCCAGCGCCGCCTGCCCTGGGCGGAGCCGGGCGTGAAGTGGGTCGCGGCGCGGCGGATCTTCTCGCTGAGCGAGCAGCCGTAAGCCCGCGCCGGGGCGGACGGAGGCGCGGTGCGCCTACGTCCGCAACCGTCCCTCCAGCATATCGAGTTCGCGGGTGAGTTTGCGCCCGGTCTCGCTGCCGATCGCGCGGCTGCGCTGCATCCGGAACACCTCCTCGCGCTCGGCCCGGATCGCGGCGAGTCGCAACAGTCGATCGATCCGCTCATTCTGCTGGATCACCGCCAGTTCCGGTTCGCCATCGACGCGGACGCGGATCCGCTCGCGGTACAGGTCCATGATCCGCGTCGCGGCCTCGGCATAGACATCGACATCGTCGCGCCCCTTGGCGAGGTCGTACTGAGCGCCATCGACCGCGCGGATCGCGGCGCGGGCCGCGGCCACGCGCGCGCGATTTTCCTCGCCCTGCTTCGACGGTTCCGGCGGCAGCGCCAGGCCACGCAGCACCAGCGGCAGGCCGATGCTCGCGGCGACCAGCGAGACGATGATGACCCCGGCGGCCAGCGCGATCGCCAGATCGCGCGCGGGGAAGGGCGTGCCGTCCGCCAGCGTCAGCGGCAGGGTCAACACGCCGGCCAGCGTGATGACCCCGCGCACCCCGGCCAGCGACATCGCGGCGAACACCCGCCAGTCGGGGCTGCGCAGCGGCGAATCGTCCACCCCGCGCCGCAGCACGGTGAGCCGGAACGACAGCCACACCCACAGGAACCGCAGCCCCGCCAGCACCGCGACGATCGCGAGCACGTAGAGCGCCAGCCACCAGGGGCTGTCGTGATTGGTTAGCTTCACCGTCCGTCGCGCGCCCGCCAGGATCACGGGCAATTGCTCGCCCAGCAGCACGAAGATGATGCCGTTCAGCGCGAATTGGATCGTGTCCCACACCGAGTTGCGGCGCATCCGCGTGGCGGGCAGCGCCTGGCGCGACAGCTCGGCGAAGGTCATCGTCACCCCCGCGGCGACCACCGCGAGGATGCCGGAGGCATGGACGTGTTCGGCGGCGATATAGGCGATGAACGGGATCAGCAGGCTGACCAGCACCTGCGAGCCGATGTCCTCGCCGAAGCGCCGCGACACCCACGCCTTGGCACGCGTCACCGCCAGCGTGACGGTGATCCCGATCGCGATCCCGGCCGCCGCCAGCCACACGAAATTGCCCGCCGCCTGCGCCAGCGAAAAGGTGCCGGTCAGCGCGGCGGCGATCGCGAAGCGCAGGCAGACGAGGCCGGAGGCGTCGTTGAGCAGCGCCTCTCCCTCCAGGATGTGCATCATGCGGCGCGGGATCGGCACGCGCGCGGCGATCGCCGACACCGCGATCGGATCGGTCGGGGAGACGACGGCGGCGAGCGCGAAGCATACCGCCAGCGGCATCGCGGGGAT
>CAJYSA010000082.1 GCA_913777325.1 uncultured Sphingomonas sp.
CACCCTCGCGGGTCAGCGCGCCGAAGCCGATCGTCTCGCGCGCCATGTCCGCCGCGCCCGCATTGGTCGTCATGATCAGGATGACGTTGCGGAAATCGACGGTCTTGCCGTGCTGGTCGGTCAGGCGCCCGTTGTCCATCACCTGCAACAGGATGTTGAACAGGTCCGGATGCGCCTTCTCGATCTCGTCGAGCAGCAGCACGCAATGCGGGTTCTGGTCGACCGCGTCGGTCAACAGCCCGCCCTGATCGAAGCCGACATAGCCCGGGGGCGCACCGATCAGCCGGCTGACCGAGTGCCGCTCCATATATTCGCTCATGTCGAAGCGCTGGAGCGGGATGCCCAGGATCGTCGACAATTGCTTGGCAACCTCGGTCTTGCCGACGCCGGTCGGGCCGGTGAACAGGTAATTGCCGATCGGCTTTTCCGGTTCGCGCAGGCCGGCGCGCGCCAGCTTGATCGCCGACGACAGCTTCTCGATCGCCATGTTCTGCCCGAACACGACGCGCTTCAGGTCGGTCTCCAGCGTCTCGAGCTGCTTCTTGTCGTCGGTCGACACGCTCTTCGGCGGAATGCGCGCCATCGTCGCGATCACCGCCTCGATCTCCTTGGCGGTGATCGTCTTCTTGCGCTTCGAGGGGGCGACCAGCATCTGCATCGCGCCCACCTCGTCGATCACGTCGATCGCCTTGTCGGGCAGCTTGCGATCGTTGATGTAGCGCGCCGACAGCTCGACCGCCGACTTGATCGCCTCGGGCGTGTACTTGACCGCGTGATGCTCCTCGAACGCGGAGCGCAAGCCAGCGAGGATCTTGATCGTGTCCTCGATCGTCGGCTCGTTGACGTCGATCTTCTGGAAACGGCGCAGCAGCGCGCGATCCTTCTCGAAGTGGTTGCGGAACTCCTTGTAGGTGGTCGATCCGATGCAGCGGATCGTGCCGCCCGACAACGCGGGTTTCAGCAGGTTCGACGCGTCCATCGCGCCGCCGCTGGTCGCGCCCGCACCGATCACGGTGTGGATCTCGTCGATGAAGAGCACCGCATGCGGCAGCTTCTCCAGCTCGTTGACGACCGCCTTCAGCCGCTCCTCGAAGTCGCCGCGATAGCGGGTGCCGGCGAGCAGCGCGCCCATGTCGAGCGAATAGATGACGGCTTCCTTCAGCACGTCGGGCACCTCGCCCTCGACGATCTTGCGCGCCAGTCCTTCCGCGATCGCGGTCTTGCCGACGCCGGGATCACCGACGTAGAGCGGGTTGTTCTTCGAGCGGCGGCACAGGATCTGCACGGTGCGATCGACCTCCGCCGAGCGCCCGATCAGCGGATCGACCTTGCCGATCTTGGCCTTTTCGTTGAGGTCGACCGTGAATTGCTTCAGCGCGCTTTCGCCCTTCTTGCCCGGCGCCTCGGGCTTTTCCTTCTTCTCTTCCTCGGGCGCGCCCTTGGCGCTGGTCGCCTCCGGGGTGGCCGCGCCCTTGCCGACGCCGTGGCTGATGTAGCTCACCGCATCCAGCCGGCTCATGTCCTGCTGCTGCAGGAAATAGACGGCGTAGCTCTCGCGCTCGGAGAACAGCGCGACCAGCACGTTGGCGCCGGTCACCTCGTCGCGGCCCGACGACTGGACGTGCAGGATCGCGCGCTGGACGACCCGCTGGAAGCCGCTGGTCGGCGACGGATCGGTCGCGGCGTCGACCTTCAGCGCGCCGAGTTCGGTGTCGAGATAATGCGCGACGGTGGTCTTCAGCTCGCCCAGGTCGACCCCGCACGCCGACATCACCTGTCCGGCATGTTCATCGTCGATCAGCGCGAGCAGCAGGTGTTCGAGCGTCGCATATTCGTGGCGGCGCGACGACGCGGCCTCGAGTGCCTTGTGCAGCGTGGATTCGAGGGCGCTGGCAAATGACGGCATCAGGTTACTCCTTGCAGGCCGCGTGAAGCCACGCGACCCCTTGCCACGAATGTCGTGATGAAGGGGCGCCGCATCAAGCGGGTCCGTTCACCACGTCTCGACCGCATGCCCCGGCAACTGTCGCTCGCTGCCGGCGCCGACCTTATTTTCTGAATAACGCGTCGGCACTTGCGCGATGGTTAACGGCGCCTTCGATCTTTTTGCGCGCACGGGCGATCTCGCCTTCCAGCGCGGCGACCCGCGCCTCCAGCTCGACGACCGACAGGCGATCGAGATCCTCGCGCAGCAGCGCGGTCAGCGGATCGTCGGGGCGCGCCCCCAGGATGTCGTCCAGGTCCACGGGCAGCATCGTTGACGCTGGGGAAGTCGGAGTCAATATGACCGTCACGCTAAGACAGGTTGCGCTATCCATGACCGACGTGCCCGATACGATGCTGGCGATCGATCCCGAAGAGGCGGGTGGGCCCGAGGTGCTGGCCCCGGTGCGCCGCGCGGTGCCGGTGCCGGGCGATGGCGAGGTGCTGGTGCGCGTCGCCGCCGCCGGGGTGAACCGCCCGGACGTGATGCAGCGGCGCGGGCTCTATCCGCCGCCGCCGGGCGCGCCCTCGACGCTGGGGCTGGAGATCGCGGGCGAGGTCGTCGCGCTGGGGGAGGGCGTCGATCCCGACATGCTGGGCGCGCGCGTCTGCGCGCTCGTCGCGGGTGGCGGCTATGCCGAATATGCGGTCGCGCCCGCCGCGCAATGCCTGGGCGTGCCCGACGCGCTGACAATGGAAGAGGCGGCGGCGCTGCCGGAGACGCTGTTCACGGTGTGGACGAACCTGTTCGAGCGCGCCTTCGCGGTCGAGGGTGACACGGTGCTGGTCCACGGCGGGACCAGCGGGATCGGGACGATGGCGATAACGCTGGGCAATCTGTTCGGGCTGGAGGTGATCGTGACGGTCGGCTCCGACGAGAAGCGCGCGGCGGCGCTGCGGCTGGGCGCGGATCATGCGATCAATTACCGCGACGAGGATTTCGTCGCGCGCGTCAAGGAGATCACCGGCGGGCGCGGCTGCGCGGCGGTGCTCGACATGGTCGGCGGCGATTACGTGCCGCGCAACCTGGAATGCCTGGCCGACGACGGGCGCCACGTGTCGATCGCGGTGCAGCGCGGCGCCTCGACGACGGTGCCGCTGTTCGAGATCATGAAGCGGCGGCTGACGCTGACCGGATCGACGCTGCGCGCCCGCGACGCGGCGTTCAAATCGCTGGTCGCCGAGGAGATCGCGCGGACAGTGTGGCCGTTCGCGGCGGCGGGCAAGCTGAAGCCGGTCATGGACCGCAGCTTTCCGCTCAGCCAGGCCGCCGACGCGCATCGGCGGATGGAAGAGGGCAGCCATGTCGGCAAGATCGTGCTGACGATCGCCTGATCGTCGCGATGATCGCGGCGGCGGCTGGGGACGGCCCCGTGCGCCTCAGCCGTGGATGGGGTCCACGCCCAGCCGCGGGATCTCGATCACCGGGCAGCGGTCCATGACCACCTTCAGCCCCGCCGCCTCGGCCCGCGCGGCGGCATCGTGATCGATGACGCCCAATTGCAGCCACACCGCCTTCGCGCCGATCGCGATCGCCTGATCGACCACCGCGCCCGCCTCCGCCGAGCGGCGGAAGATGTCGACCATGTCGATCGGGTCGCCCAATTGGTCGAGATCGCGGAACACGAACTCGCCGTGGACATGCGTGCCGGTGATCTGCGGATTGACCGGGATCACGCGATAGCCATGCGCCTGCAGCGACGCCATCACGCCGTGCGACGGCCGCGTCGGCCGGTCCGAGGCGCCGACCAGCGCGATCGTGCGGACTTCCTCCAGCAAGGTGCGGATCTCGTCGTCGGTGGTCAGCGGCATGGCTCGGCTCCTTCGCGGGTGAAACGATCCGGCGCGCCGAACGGTTCAGGGGGTGCGCAGCGCCCAACGCAACACGCGGGCAAGCCCGTCCGCGCCGGCGCGGATCGCGGGGCGGGCGAGCGGCGCGGGGCGGCGATCGTGGAGGGCCGCTGCCCAGTCGGGCAACAGGTCCAGCGCGGCGGCGGCGGCCACCGCCAGGCCGGCGGCCTGCGTGCGGTCGGGGCCGGGCGCGAGCAGTGCGTCCGCGACGGTGCGGACGCGGTGGTCGCCGCGCAGTGCGGGGCGCACCGCGCGGTAATAAGCGGCGATATCGGCACGCGAGCGCGGCACGTCGCGCGCGCCCAGCCGCTCCGCGACGATCGCGACGTCGGCGATATACCGGTCCTGCGCGGCGGGCGGCAACGCCGCGTCGCGATAGCGCAGATAGGCACGCAGGAAGCTGTCGGTTTCGGCGACATGCACCCAGGTCAGCAGCGCGGGATCGTTGGCGTCATAGGGTGCGCCATCGGGCAGCGTGCCGTGGATGCGGTCGTGGATCGCGCGGACCTGCGCGATCGTGCGCTCCGCCAGCGCGGTCGGGCCATAGGTGGTGACGGCGATGAATTGCGCGGTACGGCGTAGCCGGCCCAGCCGGTCGCGACGAAAGTCGCTATGATCCCAGACGCCGGCCAGCGCGCCGGGATGGAGCATCTGGAGCAGCAGCGCGGAGATGCCGCCGATCATCATCGCGGAAAAGTCGCCGTGGACGGCCCAGGCGGGGGAGTCGGCGGCGATCAGCCCGTCGTCGCCGGGCGCGCGGGCAAGGTCGAGCGTGCCGCTGCCCACCATCTCGCGCAGCGCCTGCGCGAGCGCGGCGCGGGCACGATCGACCGCTGGGGCGATCATCGGGTCGACGATCGCCATCGGTCGCGCGCCCGCGCCGTATGCGTCAGCCCTCGGCTGCCGCGTTCTTGCGACGGCCACGGCCGCCGGTGGGGGCCGGCTCGCTCGCGGCGGGCGCGGCGTCGCTGCGGCGCGCGCCGGGCTTGCGGCCCAGGCCGATCTTCTTGGCCATGTCGCGGCGTGCTTCCGAATAGCTTTCGGCGACCATGGGATAGTCCGGCTTCAGCCCGTAGCGCTGGCGATAGTCGTCCGGGGTCAGGCCGTGGCCCGCCAGGTGGCGGCGCAGCGTCTTGTAAGGCTTGCCGTCGATCAGCGAGATCAGGTGATCCTTCGATGCCAGCGACTTCCGCACCGACACGGCGGGCGTATATTCGGTCGCGGGCTCTTCCGGCGCCGCCGGTGCAGTCGCGGACGACAGGTTCGTCACCGCATCGTGCATCGTGCGCAGAAACGCCGGAACGTCCTCGCCGGAGGCGCGGGTGTTGGGATTGGCCAGCCACGCGATGGTCAGTTCGGTGGCAAGCTCAACCGCATTGGCAGTCATGGTATCGTCGGACATGGGGGGCTCCCTTACTTATGTGCGTCGCACTAGACAGCGTTTTGACGCAGGTCAACGCGATCAGTACCAACAAATCAACATACATCTATTTGCGCGCGCAAATATCGACCGGGAACCTTTTCGGTCCAGCGTTTAAGCGCGGAATGACGCGCCTCCGCTTGACCGTTGCGCAACCGCGCGTCCATGATCGGGACAAGCAAAGCACGAATAAAAGGGGCATTGGCATGAATTCGGACCGCGCGCGGCGTGCGTTGTTGTCGGTCGCGTTGCTGGCGCTGCCGCTGGCGGCGTGCGCCGCGACCAAGGAGAAGCCGGCGACCGCCGCGAAGAAGGCGCCGCCGGTCCGCTACGCGCGCGATCCCTATCCATCGACCTATCGTGCCTATCCCGGCACGCCGACGCTGGTGCGCAACGTCACCGTGTTCGATGGCGAGGGCAACCGGATCGACAATGGCGCGGCGCTCTTCGCCGATGGCAAGGTGGTCGCGGTCGGGCAGGCGCTCGATGCCCCGGCGGGCGCGACGGTGATCGACGGGCAGGGCAAGTATCTGACCCCCGGCATCGTCGACATCCACAGTCATCTCGGCGACTATCCCAGTCCCGGCGTCCAGGCGCACTCCGACGGCAACGAGGCGACCGCCCCGGTCACCGCCGACGTCTGGGCCGAACACAGCGTCTGGCCGCAGGATCCCGGCTTCGGTCGCGCCCTGGCCAATGGCGGGGTGACGACGCTGCAGATCCTGCCCGGCTCGGCGAACCTGATGGGCGGGCGCAGCGTGGTGCTGAAGAACGTCTAT
Source organism: uncultured Sphingomonas sp. (assembly GCA_913777325.1). GTDB lineage: Bacteria > Pseudomonadota > Alphaproteobacteria > Sphingomonadales > Sphingomonadaceae > Sphingomonas. The sequence goes on from CAJYSA010000082.1 coordinate 6,034, forward strand.
GGCCGCACGATGCAGGCGATGAAGTTCCCCGGCGCGCCTTATGGCCTCAAGATGGCGTGCGGCGAGAACCCCAAGCGCGTCTACGGAAGCAAAAATCGCGAACCATCCACGCGAATGGGCAATGTCGCGGTCGATCGCCAGACCTGGGCGAAGGCGGCGGCGTACAAGCGCAAATGGGACAAGTACGAGGCCGAGGGCGGCGACATGCCCGACCGCGATATCGGAATGGATACGCTGCGCGGCGTGCTGTCGGGCGAGATCATGGTCCAGAACCATTGCTACCGCGCCGACGAGATGGCGATCGTCCTCGATATGGCCCGGGAGTTCGGCTATCACGTCACCGCGTTCCACCACGCGGTGGAGGCGTACAAGATCGCGGACCTGCTGAAGGCCAGCGGCACCTGCGCGGCGGTGTGGGCCGACTGGTACGGCTTCAAGATGGAAAGCTACGACGGGATCGGCGAGAACCTGGCGATCCTCGAAAATGCCGGCGCGTGCGCGATGATCCACTCCGACGACGAGAACGGTATCCAGCGCCTGAACCAGGAGGTCGCCAAGGTGCTGTCCTCGGCGCGGCATTCGGGCATCCAGATCAGCGACGCGGCGGCATGGAAGTGGCTGTCGCTCGGCCCGGCGAAGGCGCTCGGCATCGATGCGCAGACCGGCAGCCTGAAGCCGGGCAAGATGGCCGACGTGGTGCTGTGGAACGGCAATCCGTTCAGCGTCTATACCCGGCCCGAAAAGGTGTGGGTCGACGGGGCGCTGTTGTACGACGCGAACGACCCGAAACGTCGCCCGGTGAGCGACTTCGAACTCGGCCAGCCCGGATCGGGAGACGTCAAGTGAAGCGCGCGCTGCTCCTTCTCGCCACGATGCTGGCGAGTCCGGCAATGGCCCAGACTGTGGCGATCACCGGCGGCACCGTCGCGATCGGCGACGGCTCCGCTCCCGTCGAGGGCGGCACGGTGGTGATCGCCAACGGCCGCATCGTCGCCGCCGGGCGCGGCGTCGCGGTGCCGGCGGGTGCGCAGGTGATCGACGCGACGGGCAAATGGGTGTCGGCGGGCGTCGTCTCGGCGCTCAGCGACCTCTCGCTGGTCGATGCCGATGGCGTGCAGGAAAGCAACGACGCCGGCGCGCGCAATTCGCCGTTCAAGGCATCGATCGACGTGTCGCTGGGGGTCAATCCGGCGGCGGTGAAGGTCGCCAACGAGCGGCTGGGTGGCGTCACCCGCGCGATCGTGACGCCCAATGCGGGCGGCTCGATCTTCGCCGGGCAGGGCGCGGTGATCGACCTCGGCGCCGATCCGGCGGCGGTGACGCGCCCGCGTGCCTTCCAGTTCGTCGAACTGGGCGAGGACGGCGGCAAGCTGGCGGGCGGCAGCCGCCCGGCGGCCTATGCGATGCTGCGCGACGCCTTCGCGCAGGCGCAGGATTACCGCCGCACCCCCGCCGCGTTCGATGGCCGCTCGCGCGACGCGCTGGTGACGCGCAGCGATGCCGCTGCGCTGCTGCGCGTGCTGGACGGCGAGGTGCCGCTGCTGGTGCATGTCGAGCGCGCGGCGGACATCCGCAACGTCCTGGCGCTGACCCGCGACTATCCGAAGCTGAAGCTGGTGCTGGTCGGCGTGACCGAGGGCTGGCTGGTCGCGCGCGAGATCGCGGCGGCGAAGGTGCCGGTGATCGCGGCGGCGCTGGCCGACCTGCCTGCGCAGTTCGAGAATCTGGCCGCGACCGAATCGAACGTCGGGCGGCTGCGCGCGGCGGGCGTGCCGGTGGCGCTCGCCTCCACCGGCGCGTCGGGCGGCGACCATGTGCTGCGTCAGTTCGCGGGCAATCTGGTCGCGATCACGCGCGTGCCGGGCGCCACCGGGCTCGATTGGGGACAGGCGTTCGCGTCGATCACCAGCGGCCCGGCGGAGGCGATCGGCATGGGCGGAGAGATCGGCAGCCTGCGCGCCGGGCGCCGCGCCGATGTCGTGATCTGGGACGGTGACCCGCTGGAATTGTCGTCGGTGCCCGTGGCGACGTGGATCGACGGCGTGTCGCAGCCGATGCACTCGCGCCAGACCGAGCTGCGCGACCGCTATCTGACGCCCACCGAGGGCGCGTTGCCCAAGGCGTACGAGCGGCGGTGACCGCCTGAACGCCGACATCGGTTTGACGCACGGGTGAGATGGGGGAGGGGGCGTGCCGCACCCTCCCCAAGGATCGTTGCACCTGTTACATCCCCGCGCGACACCAGAAAAAGGGGAGAGCATGTCCAGTCTGTTCCGGCGCAAGCCGATCGCGATCGATCATCAGGGTGGCCCGGTGCTCGCGCGTACCTTGTCGTGGCCGCATCTGGTCGCGCTGGGGATCGGCGCGATCGTCGGCACCGGCATCCTGACGCTGATCGGGGTCGGTGCCGACCGCGCCGGGCCGGCGGTGATGCTCAGCTTCGCGATCGCCGGTGCGATCTGCGCCTGCGCCGCGCTGGCCTATGCCGAAATGTCGACGATGATCCCCGCGTCGGGCAGTGCCTATACCTATAGCTATGTCGTGCTGGGCGAGGTGATCGCCTGGGTCATCGGCTGGTCGCTGATCCTCGAATATTCGCTGGTCGTCTCGACGGTCGCGGTCGGCTGGTCGGGTTATGCCTCGGCGCTGCTGACCCCGCTCGGCTTCCCGGTCGCGCTCACCAATGGGCCGGAACTGGGCGGGATCGTCAACGTGCCCGCGGTGTTCATCATCGCGGTGGTCGCGGCGCTGTTGTGCTTCGGCACGAAGGAGAGCGCGACGCTGAACGCGGTACTGGTCGCGATCAAGCTGGTCGCGCTGACGGTGTTCGTCGTGGTCGCGCTGCCGCATTTCGACGCCGCCAACCTGCATCCCTTCATGCCGCACGGCTTCGCGGCCTCGGTCGACCCCGACGGCAAGGAGCGCGGGGTGATGGCGGCGGCGGCGATCATCTTCTTCGCTTTCTACGGCTTCGACGCGATTTCGACCGCGGCGGAGGAGACCAAGAACCCGGGCCGCGATCTGTCGATCGGGATCATCGGGTCGATGTTCGGGTGCATCGTCATCTATGTCGGCGTCGCGGTCGCGGCGGTCGGCGCGCTCAGCTACACCCGTTTCGCGGGATCGCCCGAGCCGCTGGCGCTGATCCTGCGCGATATCGGGCGCCCGGGCTTCGCGACCTTCCTGGCGGCCAGCGCGGTGATCGCGCTGCCGACGGTGCTGCTCGGCTTCCTGTTCGGGCAGAGCCGGATCTTCTTCGTGATGGCGCGCGATGGCTTGCTGCCGGCGGGCATGGCGAAGGTCTCGCGGCGCGGGGCGCCGGTGCGGATCACGCTCATCACCGCAGCACTGGTCGCGGTAATCGCGGGCGTGATGCCGATCGATGCGATCGCGGCACTGGCGAATGCCGGGACGCTGGCGGCGTTCGTCGCGGTGTGCGTGTGCATGATGGTGATGCGCCGCCGCGCGCCCGATGCGGAGCGGACGTTCCGCGCACCGATGGCGAATGTCGTGGGGACGCTGGGCGTGCTGGGGTGCGTGTATCTGTTCTTCAGCCTGCCGCTGAAGACGCAGGAATATTTCCTGCTGTGGAATGTCGCGGGGCTGGTGTTGTATTTCGCGTGGGGGCGGAAGCGGGCGGTGGTGGCCTGATGTTCGTCATTGCGAGCGGAGCGAAGCAATCCAGGGCGTCTTGATCCGTCACTGGATTGCTTCGCTCCGCTCGCAATGACGGGCGCGACGTCAGCGCTTCCGCACGAACTCCGCGCGCAACACCAATCCCTTGATCCCGTCGAAGCGGCAGTCGATCTCCTGCGGATCGCCGGTCAGCCGGATCGACTTGATCGCGGTCCCCCGCTTCAGCGTCTGGCTGGTGCCCTTGACCTTCAGGTCCTTGATCAACGTCACCGCATCGCCATCCGCCAGCACGTTGCCGACCGCGTCGCGCACCTCGACGCCGTCGGGTGCCGCCACCGGCACCGTCGCCGCATCGGCTTCCGCGACCCATTCGCCGGTCGCTTCGTCATAGAAATACTCGTCGCTCAACCCTCGTGACCCCCATAAAGAGAAAGGGAGGACCAGCGGCCCTCCCTTCCCGAAAACACCCCTGACGGCGCTGCTTTATGCAGCGAGGTTCCGCAGCACGTACTGCAGGATGCCGCCGTTCAGGAAGTATTCCAGCTCGTTGACCGTATCGATCCGGCAGCGGGTCTGGAACTGCTCGGTCGACCCATCCTGGCGCTTCAGCGTGACGGTCACGTCCTGGCGCGGGCGCAGTTGCGCGACGTGCTGGATCGTGAACGTCTCGTCACCGGTCAGCTTCAGCGTCTCGCGCGTCACGCCCTCGGCGAACTGGAGGGGCAGGACGCCCATGCCGACCAGGTTCGAGCGGTGGATACGCTCGAAGCTCTCGGTGATGACCGCGCGGACGCCGAGCAGGTTGGTGCCCTTCGCCGCCCAGTCGCGCGACGACCCGGTGCCATATTCCTTGCCCGCGATGATGACGAGCGGGGTGCCGTCGGCCTTGTGGCGCATCGCCGCGTCATAGATCGGCATGACCTCGCCCTCGTAGCGGCTCATGCCGCCCTCGACGCCGGGGACCATCTCGTTCTTGATGCGGATGTTGGCGAACGTGCCGCGCATCATGACCTCGTGGTGGCCACGGCGCGCGCCATAGCTGTTGAAGTCGGCGCGGCTGACCTGATGCTGCTGGAGCCACGTGCCCGCCGGGCTGTCGGCCTTGATCGAGCCGGCCGGGGAGATGTGGTCGGTGGTGATCGAATCGCCCAGGATCGCCAGCGGCTTGGCCTCGATGATGTCGGTCACCGGCGCCGGGGTCATCTCCATGCCCTCGAAATACGGCGGGTTGGCGACATAGGTCGACCCGGCGCGCCACGCATAGGTGTCCGAACCGGTGACGTCGATCGCCTGCCACTTGTTGTCGCCGGCATAGACGTTGCCATAGCGGGCGCGGAACATGCCGTCGTCGATATTGGCGGCCATCAGGTCGGCGACCTCCTGGTTGGTCGGCCAGATGTCCTTCAGGTACACGTCCGCGCCGTCCGTGCCCTGACCGATCGGCGTGTCGTTCATGTCGGTCGTCACGGTGCCCTTCAGCGCATAGGCGACGACCAGCGGCGGCGAGGCGAGGAAGTTCGCGCGCACGTCCGGCGACACGCGGCCTTCGAAGTTGCGGTTGCCCGACAGCACCGAGGCGGCGACGAGATCGTTCTCGTTGATCGCCTTGCTGATCGGCGCGGCCAGCGGCCCCGAATTGCCGATGCAGGTGGTGCAGCCATAGCCGACCAGGTTGAAGCCGATCGCATCGAGATCCGCCGACAGCCCCGCCTTGTCGAGGTAATCGGTTACGACCTGGCTACCCGGCGCCAGCGAGGTCTTCACCCACGGCTTGGGCTTCAGCCCCAGCGCGTTCGCCTTGCGCGCCACCAGCCCTGCGGCGACCAGCACCGACGGGTTCGACGTGTTGGTGCAGCTGGTGATCGCGGCGATCACCACGTCGCCGTCGCCGATGTCATGGCCACGATCGTCGACCGCGACGCGCGCCGGCTTCTCGCGGTGGTACAGCTTGAACAGGTCGCCGTTGAACACCTCGTCCACGGTGTCGAGGCTGACCTTGTCCTGCGGGCGCTTCGGGCCGGCGAGCGACGGCACGACCGTCGACATGTCCAGCTCCAGCGTGTCGGTGAACACGGGGTCGGGCGCGTCGGCGTGGCGCCACATGCCCTGCGCCTTGGCGTAGGCCTCGGTCAGCGCGACCACCTCGTCCGGGCGACCGGTCAGGCGCATGTAATCGAGCGTCTTGTCGTCGACCGGGAAGAAGCCGCAGGTCGCGCCGTACTCGGGCGCCATGTTGGCGATCGTCGCGCGATCGGCGAGCGTCATCTGGTCGAGGCCCGGGCCATAGAATTCCACGAAGCGGCCGACCACGCCCTTGGCGCGCAGCATCTGCGTGACGGTCAGCACCAGGTCGGTCGCGGTGATGCCCTCGCGCAGCGAACCGGTCAGCTTGAAGCCGACGACCTCGGGGATCAGCATCGACACCGGCTGGCCGAGCATCGCGGCCTCCGCCTCGATCCCGCCGACGCCCCAGCCGAGCACGCCCAGGCCGTTGATCATCGTCGTGTGGCTGTCGGTGCCGACCAGCGTATCCGGATACGCGATCGTCGCGCCGGCCTTGGCATGATCGCCGGTTTCCTGCGATGCCCAGACCGCGTGGCCGATATATTCCAGGTTCACCTGGTGGCAGATGCCGGTGCCCGGCGGCACGACCTTGAAATTGTCGAGCGCCTTGCTGCCCCACTTCAGGAACTCGTACCGCTCGGCATTGCGGGCGTACTCGAGGTCGACGTTATCCTCGAACGCCTTGGGCGTGCCGAATTCGTCGACCATCACCGAGTGGTCGATGACGAGGTGGACGGGCACCTGCGGATTGATCTTCGCCGCGTCGCCACCCAGCTTGGTGATCGCATCGCGCATAGCTGCGAGGTCGACCACGCAGGGAACGCCGGTGAAATCCTGCATCAGCACGCGCGCCGGGCGATACTGGATCTCGCGGTCCGAACGGCGCTCCTGCTGCCAGTCGATGATCGCCTTGATGTCGGCCTCGGTCACGGTCACGCCGTCCTCGAAGCGGAGCATATTCTCCAGCAGCACCTTCATCGAGAAGGGCAGGCGGCTGATATCGCCGAACTTTTCCTCGGCGGTCTTCAGCGAGAAATAATCGTAGGACTGGCCCCCGGCCTGAAGCGTCTGGCGGGCGTTGAGCGTATCCTGGCCGATGGCCGTCATGGGCAGTCCTTTCCTCAAGGGCCGTCGCCGGGCGCGGCGCGTGCGATCAGCGCGTGCGGGCGGCGACGGGAGCGAAACTCTCGATCGCCGCGGGCGATAGCAGCGGTGCCGCATGTGCGAAAGGGGGTGGCGCCCATCCGCGCGAGGCCGATGTCGGCGAAAGGGCGGCGCGGGGCCGGGCGGATCACATCTCCGCGATCATCTCCGCCAGCACCTCCAGGCAGGCGACGCCCAGCGCCTTCGATCGTTCCGGGCTCCACCCGAATTCGGGGTCCGGATTGGCGTCATGGTCCTTGAACGGCATCTCCAGCGTCACCGACACCGCCCCGAACCGCTCGGCGAGCTGGTTGGTCGACATCGACAGGTTCGCCGCGCCGGCGGCGGCCTTCTCATAGCCGAGCGTGGTCTGGAAATCGGGGGTGTGCGCCGCCAGCCGCCGCCCGAATTCGGTGAAGGTCGCGCCATGCGCGTCGTTCCACGACGGAATGCCCTCGAACCCGGCGATGAAGTTCGCCGCGATCGCCTCGTCGCCGTGGACGTCGATCGCGAAGGTGACGCCGGTGGCGTCCATCTCGCGCAGGACGCACAGCACTTCGGGGCTGCGCTCCGCGCTGGGGGCGTGCCATTCGCGGTTCAGGTTCACGCCCGCCGCGTTGGTGCGCAGATGCCCGCGCCGCGTCCCGTCCGGGTTCATATTGGGCACGACATGGACGGTCGCCTCGCGCAGCAGCGGCGCGGCGGCGGGGCTGGTCAGCCACTCGAGCGCCCCCTCCATCCACCATTCGGCCATCGACTCGCCCGGATGCTGGCGGGCGTAGAGCCACACCTGCCGCGCGCCGCTGCCGATCCGGAAATAGTCGATCGCCTGCCCGTCGAGCGAGGTACCGATCTGGCGGTGGGTGACGCCGGGACGGGCGGCGATCCGCGCGACCAGCCGCTCGTGCATCTCCATCGTGTACGGCGCGAAATAGGCGAACCAGGCGAGGTCGGTCTCCCCGCTCCATTCGAAGCTGAGCACGCCGGCGTCATAGCGCGTGTCGATCATCCGCCACGTGTCCAGGTCGGTCGAGGCGCGGGTGCGGTAACCCGGCCAGCCGAACGGATAGGCCGATTCGCCCGCGTTCAGGATCCGGAACGTCACGCGCTTCCCCCGCAGGCCGGCAGCGCGGAAGTAGAACCACTGGAAGAAGTCCGACTGGTGATCGCGCACGATCTCCAGGTCGCAGCGCCACGCCTCGCCCGATGATTCGATCGCGCGCACGCGGATGTTGCCACTGTCGAAGGCGGCGTTGAGCTCAAGCGTCATTTTACCTCGATCGTCCGCCCCGAATCGCCGGGGAAGTCCTTGAACAATGCGCCGGCCAGCCGCTGCGCGACCGTGGCGGCATCGGCGTCGGGGGCGCTGGTGTCGGTCAGCGATTGCGCCTGCCCTTCCCAGATCGCGTCGGCGCCGTGGCGGATGCGCACCGCCAGCTCGGTGACCAAGCCGAGCCGACCGCCGCTGTCGCCGCCGACTGGGAAGCTCACCCCGCCGCCCAGGCCGGTGCCGCCGCGCCAGCCGCCCGAATAGCCGCCGCCGCCGATCCCGATCTGGATCGGCGAGCGACGCGGCGGCAGCCCGCGTTCGGCCCGGGTGAAGCCGACCGTGGCGATATAGTCCGGCTTCGCGCCCGCCGCCGGGGTGGTGAAGCCGTTGCGCAGCAGCTCCGCCTCGACCGCGGCGGCATAGGTCTTGTACTCGAGGCTGGCCGAGGAGGGGCCGGGCAGCGGCTCCACCGCGATCGTTCCGCGCTGTGCCACCGCGTCATAGTGGAAGCGCGTCGCCTGCACCGGAAAGCGTTGCGGACCGGTGGCGCACCCCGCCAACGGCACCAGCGAAACCAGCAGAAGAAGCGCGCGACGCATGACTGGACCCCCATTTCGATCGTTGCGACATAGCAACGCACACCCGCGCCGCAAGCTCCCGCTCGGTTGACTTTCGCGCCTGCCCTCTCTAGGCGGCGCGCTTTCCCGTTTTCGAAGAAGCGCAGCCATGAAGATCCGCAACAGCCTGAAGTCGCTCAAGGACCGCCATCGCGACAATCGCGTGATCCGCCGTCGCGGCCGGACCTATGTCATCAACAAGACGAATCGTCGCTTCAAGGCCCGTCAGGGCTAAGCCACGATGGCTGATCCGACGTCGGTGATCTTCGACGTCGGACACGTCCTGTACGACTGGAACCCGCGGGTTCTGTACGAGCGCCTGTTCGATGACGAACGGGCGCTCGACGTGTTCCTGAATCAGGTCGCCACCCGCACGTGGCATTTTCAGCACGACGCCGGTCGCCCGTTCGCGGAGACCAGCGCGGAGCTTGCCGCGCAATTTCCGGAACATGCGGAGATGATCGCGCTGTGGGGGCCGCGCTTCGGCGAGCAGATCCCGGGTCCGATCCCCGGCATGATCGAACTGGTCGAGGAACTGGACGCCGGCGGTGTGCCGCTGTTCGCGATCACGAATTTCTCGCATGAATTCTTCCCGCCGTTCCGCGCGCGCGAGGCGGCGGTGTTCGATCGCTTTCGCGATATCGTGGTGTCCGGCGCGGAACGGCTGGTGAAGCCGGATGCGGCGATCTACCGGCTGGCGCTCGACCGCTTCGGGCTGACGCCGGACGAGGCGTTCTTCATCGACGACAATGACGCCAACATCGCCGGCGCGCACGCGATGGGCATTCACGCGCATCTGTTCCGCGACGCCGCCACGGCGCGCGCCGCGCTGGTCGCGCACGGGCTGCTGCGTTAGGCGCGCGGAACGTTCGGACGCACCACGGCTTTCTCGTCCCGTCACCTGAACGGGAGCATCAGATGGAAGACGATCGCGTGTGGGCGTTCGAGGAAAGCCTGTGGACCGGCGATGCGGATCATTACCGCGAATCGATCGACGAATCGGCGCTGATGGTCGTGCCGCAGCCGCCGTATGTGCTGGAGAGCGCGGCGGCCGTGGAGGCGGTGGCGCAGACGCCGCGCTGGGAAACGGTGACGTTCAGGGACGGTCGGATCGTCCGTCCGCAGGAGGGGCTGATCGTCATCGCCTATGGCGTGGAAGCGGTGAAGGGCGACGAGCGTTACGTCGCGCATTGCACCTCCACGTACCGCCGCGTCGCGCATGAGCAATGGACGGTGGTGCAGCACCAGCAGACCCCGCCGCTGACCGCCGACGCCCGCGCCGTCTCATCGTAACGCCTAAAACGGGGCGGGGAAGCGGCCGAGCGTCGCCCGCCCCGCCCGCCACCGTCCCGTCAGGCGGGCGCCAGTTCGCTCTCGACCGCCTGGGGATGGAGAAGGAAGCTCGCGGCGTCGCGATGCAATTCCTCTTCCAGTTCGACGATATAGTCGTTCAGCGTCTGCAGCGAGAGCGGATCGGTGATCAGGGTATGGGCACGACGCGCGGCAGCCAGATCTATGCGTAACCGGTCGTTACGCTCCACCACCGTCATCGTCGCCACCTTCGTGTTCGTTCCACGTGCAACGAAGATGCTGTAGCGGCCGGATTGCCGCTTGTACGAAATTGCCCGCAGCCGGTTCAAAATTTGCAATCGTCTGGCATTTGCGACGAAGCGTGTCCGGCATGCGAAGGCCCGCCGCGATGCCTCCATCGCGACAGGCCTCGTGGTGCGCCGGGGCGCGATCAGTGCGCGTCGGGCGCGCGATAGTCCTTCAGTTCGTCGCCGGTAATCTGCACCACGTGCAGCACGTTGGTGGAGCCCGGAGTGCGGAACGGCACGCCCGCCATCACGATCACGCGGTCGCCGGCCTGCGCGATCCCCTGGCGCAGCGCGATCCGCTTCGCCTTGGCGACCATTTCCTCGAACGACTCGACGTCGCGCGTGTTGACGTTGTGCGTGCCCCACAACAATCCCAGCCGCCGCGCGGTGTCGGTGCTGGGCGTCAGGACCAGGATCGGCACCGCCGGCCGCTCGCGCGCGATGCGCCGCGCGGTGGAGCCGGACATCGTGAAGCAGATGATCGCCGCCGCCGACACGGTGTCGGCGATGTTCTTCGCCGCTTCCGCCAGCGCGTCGGCGGTGGTCGGGTCGGGGCGGGTCACCGTGAAGTGGATGCGGTCGCCGTGCATCGGGTCGCGCTCCACCGCGTCGCCGATCGCGTTCATCATCGCGACCGATTCGACCGGCCACTGCCCGGCGGCGCTTTCCGCCGACAGCATGATCGCGTCCGCACCGTCATAGATGGCGGTCGCGACGTCGGACACCTCGGCGCGGGTGGGCGAGGGCGACTGGATCATCGATTCGAGCATCTGCGTCGCGACCACCACCGGGCGGCCCATGCGGCGCGCGGTCTCGACGATGCGCTTCTGGAGCGGCGGCACCGACTGCGGCGGCAGTTCGACGCCCAGGTCGCCGCGCGCGACCATCACGCCGTCGCATGCCTCGACGATCTCCTCCAGCCGTTCGATCGCGGCGGGCTTCTCGATCTTGGCGAGCAACGCCGCCTTGCCGCCGATCAGCTTGCGCGCCTCCCACAGATCCTCGGGACGCTGCACGAACGACAGCGCGATCCAGTCGACGCCCTGGTCGATCGCGAACGCCAGGTCGGAGCGGTCCTTCTCGGTCAGCGCCGCCATCGGGATCACGACGTCGGGAACGTTCAGCCCCTTGTTGTCGGACAGCGGGCCGCCGACCTCGACGGTGGTGACGATCCGCTCCGCGTCGTGATCGGTGACGCGCAGCACCAGCTTGCCGTCGTCGAGCAGCAGGCGCGCGCCCGGCTCGATCGCGGCGAAGATCTCCTTGTGCGGCAGGCGCACGCGCGTGGCGTCGCCCGGCGTCGGATCATGGTCGAGCGTGAAGGTGCTGCCATGTTGCAGCACCACGCGCCCGCCGTCGAACTTGCCGACGCGCAGCTTGGGGCCCTGCAGATCGGCGAGGATTGTGGTGGGGCGCTGGAAGCGTTCCTCCATCGACCGGATCGCCTGGATCACCGCGATCTTCGATTGCTGGTCGCCGTGGCTCATGTTGACGCGGAACGCGTCCGCGCCCGCCTGGAACAGCGTGGTGATCATCTCCAGCGTGTTGCTGGCGGGACCGAGCGTCGCGAGCACGCGGACCTTGCGTGAGCGCGGAGCGATATGATTCGGGTTCAGGGTCATGCGCCTTCCTGCTTTGCCGTGCCGGCCTTAACCGCTAACGCCGCAGGATCAAATGACGGAGACAGCATGGACCGCCTCGACACCCTTGACGATGCCGTAGCGGCGGCGGCCTTCCGGCGGCTGGTGCGGCATCTGCGCCATCGCACCGATGCGCAGAACGTGGACCTGATGGGACTGGCGGGCTTTTGCCGTAATTGCCTGTCCGACTGGGTGGGCGAGGCCGGCGGGCTGGACAAGGACACGGCGCGCGAGGCGATCTACGGCATGCCCTATGCGCAGTGGAAGGCGCAGCATCAGGGCGAGGCCACGCCCGAGCAACTGGCGCGGATGGCGGACAGCGTGAAGAAGAACGCCTGAACGCCCGTTCGCGTCGCGCCGTCCGCGACGCCCTTGAGCATCGGCGCGCGCGGGCGTAGACGCGCCGCCGCACCCAATCCGGGTAATCACCACGCCGTCCCCGCCTGCGCGATTCGTGCCGGCGCCGCGGGCGGCGTCGATCGTTTCGGGGACATATGATGGCGGAAGAGCGTGGCGAAGGCATGGGCGGCGGATCGGTGGCGGCGGACGAGCTGCGGCTGCTGATCGAACGCGCCGAGCGGCTGGAGGAAGAGAAGAAGGGCATCGCCGACGACATCAAGGATGTCATGGCCGAGGCCAAGAGCCGTGGTTACGACGCCAAGGCGATCCGCAAAATTTTACAGATTCGCAAAAAGAAGCGTGAGGAATATCAAGAAGAACAGTCGATCCTCGAAGTCTATATGCAGGCGTTGGGCATGATCTGACATCTTGTCGGCGGCGCCGTTAACCTTCCCTTCGCTCTCCCTTTGTATACGTTTGCAACGGCCATCGCCGATGGGGGGTGAACAAGGTGCTTGCGGCGTTGCAGACGGGTTTTCGGCCACGGGAAGAGCGCATCACCGTGCTCATCCCGTCCCGGATGCGGCTGGAGTCGCGCTGGCTCGACGTCGTGATCCACAACGTATCGTCGCGCGGTCTGATGGCGGGATGCGACGAGCCGCCCCCGGTCGGCAGCTATGTCGAGATCCGGCGCGGCACGATCGTGATCGTCGGGCGCGTGCAATGGAACAAGAGCCGCTTCTTCGGGCTGCGCTCGCAGGACCGGTTGTCGGTGAAGGCGCTGGTGGACGAGCCGCGGCTCGCCAGCCGCCCGGTGCGCAGCGGCGACAAGGAGAGCGCGGTCGCCGACCGCCGCGCCGAGCGCCGCCTAGCGCACGAGGCGCAGATGGCGCGACAGGTCGAACGCTCGCGCACCTTCGCCTCGGCGTTCCAGTTCGTGGTGCTGGTGCTGGTCGGGCTGACGATGGCCGGCATCGCCGCGCACACGGTATACGGGATGCTGTCCGCCCCGGCACAACAGATCGAGGCGGCTCTGAAGACGCCGTAAGCGGGCGGGATCGATCGTGGCGGTCGTGCGACCGGGCAGGTCGCCCTTTGCCCGTCATCCCCGCAAAGGCGGTCTGACCTCGCGCTTCTATCGACAGACCTACGCGTCTGGATTTCCGCCTGCGCGGGAATGACGGGGTTTGGTGGTCTGCGGACCTACCGCTTTCTGGTGAGGCAGCGCGCATAGCTGAAGTTGGCTAACGCCGCCCGCCGTCCCGATTGGGATGGTCGAGTGGGAAAATGGACGCCTTCCCAAAACCCGTTGCAGCCGATCATTTGGGAAAGCCGTGTTGCGACCGAACCCTAGCAACAAGCCTCTCCACCTGATCGCTCACCAATCCGGGATTTTCCTCGGCGATAGGATGATGGTTGTCCCTCGCGACGACCGTTTCGGTGTTCCTCGAAAGGGTCGCCAGCTTGGCTTGAGCGGCGGGCCATTCGGGTTCGTACTTCTCGGGAACACCCATGCCACCGGGACGGCCATGCTGGATGACGATCAAGGGGCGTGATCCTAGTGCGCCCGCCACGACCTTCGGGCGCGTGGCCACCGGGGTTTCCTCCCAACGATCTATCGTATCCCGAGCGTAGCTTGGCATGGGCTTCGACCAGACGGCATCGAATTGCCCACGCAGGTTCGACGGAAGAGCGTCCACCCATTCCGGCACGGCAAAGGGAAGCAACAGCCGGACAGCGCCCATGCGCCATCCCGCCTGCCAGATGGGGTCCATCATCCGCATCGAGGAGAACTCATCCGGGCTACCGCGAAACCACAGGTCGGGTTCGGAGCCGTCCACCATCACCATGCCCGCCACGCTGGACGGAAACTGATCGAAGAATGACAGGGCGATCACGTTGCCCCCGGATTCCGGCACGAGGACAAGCGGGGTCGCAAGATGCGCCCTTTGTACGATCTCCTTCAGATCGCGGACCTGATCGGCAAGCCCCATCGGCTTGGCGGGGGGATCGCTCCAACCAAGACCCGCTCGGTCATAGCTACATACCCTCGTGAACCCCGCGATCCTGCTCTGTGCGGCATACATCGTCACGGATGGGGTGCCGTCACCCGAGAGAAGAAGGACGGTCGGACTTCCCCGGCCAGCGCACCATAGATGCAGGCGATGGTCGCCTACCGATACCAATGCGCCGGGGGGCGGGAAACGCGCTGCATCCCGATGCTCGGCCCATCGCTGATACAGAAAGCCAAACACCAGCAGGACGCCGACGGCGATCCCGATCCGCTTCACAATTTTCACCACCGCCCCCCGTGCGCCATCATAAATGATCGCTCAAGTGCCTGCATGATCGGGGATCGTGGCGGCAATGCGGACTTGCCGGGGCGAGTAAGACTTTCCCGGAAAGGAACCCATAGCGGGAAGGTGGTCCTGCTGCTCGCGCCGACAGGCGACCGTAGCATCGGCTTTCCCAAAACCTGTTCCCGATTGCTCTTTCCCGAAATTGGCCTTCGAGGATGGGGAAACGGGAATGACCGGGCTAAACGAATGGCCGCTATCGGGAGCCAGGATTGCTCGCCTGAACGACCGGGTCTGGGCGGAACCGGGCGCACTAAGTGACGTCCCTGTCCTCACCTCACGCCGCTTCGGCTGGCCCCGTCGTCCATCCCAGATGCGGGATCGTGATCGATCGCTTGCCGCCCATGTCGGTGCGGGTCACGAACAGGTCGCGGCTCTCGATATAGCCGATCAGCCGCTTCACCCGCCCGATCGAGCTGGTGCCATAGGTGTCGGCGATCGCGACGTCCGAGGGGCAGGGGGCGCCGTCGCGCGCGGCCTTCGCGACCAGCAGGAACGCGCCGAGCATGTCGTCGGGCAGTCCGCCCGCCAGCGCCAGCACGCTCGCCCATTCCTCGGCATGCGGATCGAAGATCCCGGCCCGCGCGCACGACAGGCGGCGGCTGAACGCCGGCAGGTCCAGCGCGGGCTTGGCGATCCCGGCCATGCGGCAGCGGACCTGGAAATCCTGGAACAGCACCGCCGCCGGTCGCCCGGCGCTCTCGCCATCGGTGACGATCGCGCGCAGCACCTCGGCGTATACCGCCTCGACCTCTTCCTCGTTGCGGTCGGGCAGCGACGGCGCGGGGACGGCGGGCGCGGGCGCCTCGATATCGGACAGCAATTCCTCGGCGGGCACGCGGCGCGGGCGCGGGTCGAAGGTCATCGGCAGCGTCGGCGCCGCCTCCGGCGTCACGTCGAGCAAGGATTGCAGATCGACCGAGTCGGCCTGCGGCAGCGGCACCAGCTTGGGGCTGCCGCTGCGCGCCTGCGTTTCGACCGCGCCGATCTTCACCGTGATCGGGCGCCGCGACACCGCCGGCCCCAGCGCCATGAACGTGCCGCGTGCCAGATCGCGGATCGTCTCCGCCTGCCGCCGCTCCATGCCCAGCAGGTCGGCGGCGCGCGCCATGTCGATGTCGAGGAAGGTGCGCCCCATCAGGAAGTTGCTGGCCTCCGCCGCGACGTTCTTGGCCAGCTTCGCCAGCCGCTGCGTCGCGATCACGCCCGCCAGCCCACGCTTGCGCCCGCGACACATCAGGTTGGTCATCGCCGACAGCGAGGCGCGGCGGACCTCCTCGGCCACTTCGCCCCCGGTGGTGGGCGCGAACAATTGCGCCTCGTCCACCACCACCAGCGCGGGATACCAATGTTCGCGCGGCGCATCGAACAGCGCGTTCAGAAATCCGGCGGCGCAGCGCATCTGCCCCTCGGCCTCCAGCCCCTCCAGGCTCAGCACCACGCTGGCGCGATGTTCGCGCAGGCGGGCGGCGATTCGCGCCAGCTCGCGCTCGGCATAATCCGCGCCCTCGATCACGACATGGCCGTAGCGGTCGGACAGGGTGACGAAATCGCCCTCGGGGTCGATCACCACCTGCTGCACCTGCCCCGCGCTGCGTTCGAGCAGGCGGCGCAGCAGGTGCGACTTGCCGGACCCGGAATTGCCCTGCACGAGCAATCGGGTGGCGAGCAATTCTTCGAGGTCCATGGTCACGGGCGCGCCGCGCTCGTCGTGCCCCATGTCTACGCTGACGGTCATGATCGCGCCCCGTGTGGCCGATCAGGGGCGGGTTGAGCAAGCGCTTTGCGTGCGGCGGGCGCGCGGCTAGAGCGCGGCACACGAAAGGAGCCGTCGCATGGCACACCGTCAACCGATCGCCGATCTCGCGCTGCGCCTGCTCGGCAAGCCGCAGCACTCGCTGGATGCCGAAGAGCGGCGCGTCCTGGACATGATGGACGCGGGCACCACCGTCAGCCGCGATGCCGCCGACGAGGCCGATCTGCGGGCCAGCTTCGGCGACCGGCTGGCGGACAAGGTGGCGGCGGTCGGCGGGTCATGGGGCTTCATCATCGCCTTCACGGTGGTGCTGCTCGGCTGGATGCTGCTCAACACCGACGTGCTCGCGCATTTCGGGATGCAGTTCGATCCGTATCCCTACATCTTCCTGAACCTGATGCTGTCGACGCTGGCGGCGGTGCAGGCGCCGGTCATCATGATGAGCCAGAACCGCCAGGCCGCGAAGGACCGGCTGGCCGCCAGCCTCGACTATGAGACCAATCTGCGCGCCGAGCTCGAGATATTGCGGCTCCACGAAAAGCTCGACCTGATCGTGGCGGAACGGCTGGCGACGCTGGAGGCGAAAATCGACCGCTTGGCGAATGGGGGCGGCACGGCCTAAAGGCGGGGGATTATCCGTCAGAGGCGATCATGGCAGGCCATTCCAAGTTCAAGAACATCATGCACCGCAAGGGCGCGCAGGATAAGAAGCGCTCCGGCATGTTCTCCAAGCTCAGCCGCGAAATCACCGTGGCGGCCAAGATGGGGATGCCCGATCCCGACATGAACCCGCGCCTGCGCGCCGCGGTGAACGCCGCCAAGGCGCAGTCGATGCCCAAGGACAATATCCAGCGCGCGATCGACAAGGCGTCGAAGGGCGATACCGAGAATTACGAGGAGATCCGCTACGAGGGCTTCGGCCCGGGCGGGGTCAGCCTGATCATCGAGGCGCTGTCCGACAACCGCAACCGCACCGCGACCAACGTGCGCACCGCGGTGTCCAAGAACGGCGGCAACCTGGGCGCGAGCGGATCGGTCAGCCACGGCTTCGACCGGATGGGCCTCATCAACTATCCCGCGAGCGCCGGCGACGCCGAAAAGGTGTTCGAGGCAGCGCTGGAGGCCGGTGCCGAGGACGTGACGTCGAGCGAGGATGGCCACGAAATCTGGACCGAACAGGCGTCGCTCCACGAAGTCGCCAAGGCGCTGGAGCCGGTGCTGGGCGAGGCCGAGGGCGCGAAGCTGGCGTGGCGCCCGCAGACGATGGTCGAGGTGACCGAGGCGGATGCGGCGACGCTGTTCAAGCTGATCGACGCGCTGGACGACGACGACGACGTGCAGACGGTGTGGGGCAATTACGAAGTGTCCGACGAGGTGATGGCGAAGCTGGGGTGATGCAGGGGCGGGGGTGGCGATTTAAAAGCCCCTCCCCTTGAGGGGAGGGGTTGGGGTGGGGGAATGACGAGCGAGACTGAATTGCTGGCGCGCGCCGCGGAAATGCGCCGCAATCCTACAGAGTGGGAGAAGCGGCTCTGGCGCGAACTCTCCGGCACGAAGCTCGGCCATAAATTCCGACGCCAGCACGTTATCGCCCCTTACATCGCCGACTTCTTCTGCCCGGCGAAAGGAGTGATCGTGGAGGTCGATGGCGACACGCACGATCCGGTGGCGGACATGATGCGCGACCGCTTCACTGCCAAAAAAGGCTTCCGCACCCTGCGCTTCTCGAACTTGGACATTCGCGAGAACATGGAAGGCGTCCTGCTCACGATCGTCCACACGCTCCAAGCCACGCCCGATCGCTGGTCCGGCCTGCCCCACCCCAACCCCTCCCCTGAAAGGGAGGGGCTTGCGCGATGATCATTCTCGGCCTCGATCCCGGCCTCGGCACGACCGGCTGGGGCGTCATCCGCGCCGAGGGCAACCGCCTCAGCCACGTCGGCAACGGCCAGATCCGCACCGACCCGTCGATGCAGCTGCCGCGACGGCTCGCGAACCTCTACTCGGCGTTGATCGACGTCATCCGCGCCGAGCGCCCCGACGAGGCGGCGGTCGAGGAAGTGCTGGGCAACACCAACGCGCAATCGACGCTGAAGCTGGGGCAGGCGCGCGGCGTCGTGCTGCTGGCGGCGAGCGGCGCGGGGCTGACGATCGGGGAGTACCACCCCTCGACCGTCAAGAAGGCGGTCGTCGGCACTGGCGGCGCGGAGAAGCGGCAGATTCAGGCGATGATGGCGGTGCTGCTGCCCGGCGCGAAGCTGGCCGGGCCGGATGCGGCGGACGCGCTGGCGGTCGCGATCTGCCACGCGCACCATGTCGCGAGCGCGCAGGGGATGATGCGCCGCGCGCGGGCGGGGGCGTAGAGCCGGCCACCGACATTCGCGTGGGGTACGACCTCTGTCGAACTCCGTTCGTCATCCCGGCGTAGGCCGGGATCCACGCCACCGCAGGAACCGACGCCGGCAATATTGCGGATAGGTGGACCCCGTTTGCGCCGGAGATGACGGGGCGGAGGTCAGGGCCGCAACATCAGCCCCTCGGTTTCGACGATGCGGATCGTATGGACCAGATGGTCCTCGCCAAAGGCGTAACGGACCGCGCGCGTTCGCGGACGCGCATCCGAGAACGCGCCAGGCGGCACGTCGGAATGATCGTCATACTGGTCCAGCACGAGGATCGAGTCCCACCCCAGCGTGTAGGAAAGCACGCGGCGGTCCAGCTTGCCCAGCCGGTGCCGTTCCGTCGCCACCCACGCGGCCTTGTCGCGCGCGACCGTCTCGCCGTTGACGGTGACGGTCAGGTCGGGGGCGAGATCGGCGACAGAGGCATCGAACGTCGTCGCGGTCGCGGTCGGCACGACACGCTTGACGCTCGCCATGATATAGTCGGGTGGAGGTGGGCCGGGGGAGGCGAACGACGCCCCGCCGCTCATCAGCGACACCGCGGCAACCACCCATCGCCCGCGACCGATCCTCATGACCGCCGTCCTTCGTCTGACATGCAACCGGCCCGATCATGAGCCACCGCCAGACGTCCGGCAACAGCGCGGTCGCTTACGCGCACCTCAGCGCGCAATTCCCCCCGCCGCCAGCACCGCCAGCGTTACCAGATCGCCCGCCGTGGACGTCATCGGCGCGATCTGCACCGGCTTTTCCATGCCGACCAGCATCGGGCCGATCATGTCGTCGCCGCCGAGTTCGCGCAGCAGCTTGGCGGAGATGTTGGCCGATTGCAGCCCCGGCATCACCAGCACGTTGGCCGGGCCGGACAGCCGCGCGAACGGGAAGTTCTTCAGCTGGCGCGGGTTCAGCGCCACGTCGGGCGCCATCTCGCCTTCATATTCGAACCCGACCTTGCGATCGTCGAGCACCTTCACCGCGCCACGGATGTTGTCGAGCCACTGGCCCGCCGGGTTGCCGAACGTCGAATAGCTGAGGAACGCCACACGCGGTTCCTGGCCCAGCCGGCGTGCGACGGCGGCGGTCTGCTCGGCGATATCCGCCAGTTCCTCGGCGGTCGGGCGCTCGTTGACGGTGGTGTCGGCGATGAAGACGGTGTGCGACTGGCCGACCAGCACGTGGATGCCGAAGGCGGTGCGGCCCGGCGCGGGGTCGATCACGCGCTTGATCTCGCGCATCGACTGCGCGAACGGGCGCGTCACGCCGGTGATCATCGCGTCCGCTTCGCCGAGCTGGAGCAGCACCGAGCCGAAGATGTTGCGATCCTGGTTGATCATCCGCTCGACCTCGCGGCGCAGGAAGCCGCGACGTTGCAGACGCTCGTAGAGGAAGTCGACCATGCGCGGCACCAGCGGCGAGACGCGGCTGTTGTGCAGCTCATACTCTTCCGGATTGGCGATGCCCAGCGCGCGCAGCTTGTCGTACACGTCCTCGCGCCCGACCAGCACCGGCGTGCCGTAGCCGCCTTCCTTGAACGCGATCGCCGCGCGCAGCACGACTTCCTCTTCGCCTTCCGCGAACAGCACGCGCTTCGGGTTCGCCTTGGCGCCCTCATAGGCGAGGCTCAGCACCGAGGTGGTCGGGTTCAGCCGCGCGCGCAGCGCCGCCGCATAGGCGGTCATGTCAAGGATCGGCTTGGTCGCGACCCCCGAGTCCATCGCCGCCTTGGCGACGGCGGCGGGAACGATCTCCATCAGGCGCGGGTCGAACGGCGACGGGATGATATATTCCGGACCGAAGCTGTGCTGCACGCCGTAGGCGATCGCGACTTCCTCGGGCACGCGCTGCCGCGCCAGTTCGGCGATCGCATTGGCGGCGGCGATCTTCATCGCGTCGTTGATACCCGTGGCGCGCACGTCGAGCGCGCCGCGGAAGATGAACGGGAAGCAGATCACGTTGTTGACCTGGTTCGGATAGTCCGAGCGCCCGGTCGCGACGATCGCGTCGGGGCGCGCCGCCTTGGCCAGTTCGGGGCGGATCTCCGGCTCCGGATTGGCCATCGCGAAGATGATCGGGGCGGGCGCCATGTCGACCACCATCTCGGGCTTCAGCGCGCCCGCCGCCGACAGGCCCAGGAACACGTCGGCGCCGTGCAGCGCCTCGGTCAGCGTGCGGCGATCGGTGTTGGCGGCATGCGCCGACTGCCACTGGTTCACGTCGTCGCGACCCTGGTAGATCACGCCGGTGCGGTCGCAGATCAGCACATTGTCGTGCCGCACGCCCATCGCCTTGATCAGCTCGGTGCACGCGATCGCCGCCGCGCCCGCGCCGTTCACGACGACCTTGATCTCCGACAGCTTGCGCCCGGTCAGCAGGCAGGCGTTGATGACCCCGGCGGCGCAGATGATCGCGGTGCCGTGCTGGTCGTCATGGAAGACCGGGATGTTCATCCGCTCGCGCAGCGTCTGCTCGATGATGAAGCATTCCGGCGCCTTGATATCCTCGAGGTTGATGCCGCCGAACGTCGGCTCCATCAGCTCGACCGCGTCGATGATCCGGTCGACGTCCTCGCTCTTCAGCTCGATGTCGATCGAATCGACGTCGGCGAAGCGCTTGAAGAGGACCGCCTTGCCCTCCATCACCGGCTTGCCGGCCAGCGCGCCGAGGTTGCCCATGCCCAGGATCGCGGTGCCGTTCGAGATGACGGCGACCAGATTGCCCTTCGCGGTGTAATCGTAAGCCGTTGACGGATCGTCGGCGATCGCCTGCACCGGGATCGCGACGCCCGGCGAATAGGCCAGCGCCAGGTCGCGCTGCGACGCCATCGGCTTGGACGGGACGATCTCGATCTTGCCCGGGCGCCCTTCGGAGTGAAACAATAATGCTTCGCGCTCGAACTGGACGTTGCGCTCGTCGGGCTGGGTGCGATCGTCGGTCATGGCGACAGCCCTTACGGAATGCGCGGGCGGTTGGGAATATCTGCTAGCGTTGCTCGTGCGCGAGCAGATGTTGCTTCGCGGCCAGCCCACCCGCGAACCCGGTCAGCGCGCCCGATCGCCCGATGACGCGGTGGCACGGCGTGACGATCGAGATCGGGTTGCGCCCGTTCGCCGCGCCCACCGCGCGGGTGGCGGTGGGGCGACCGATCGCGCGCGCGATATCGGCATAGCTGCGCGTCTCGCCGTACGGGATGGCACCCAGCGCGCGCCACACGTCGCGCTGGAAGGCGGTGCCGCGCGGGTCGAGCGGCAGGTCGAAGGTCGTGCGCGCGCCGGCGAAATACTCGCCCAGTTGGGCGGCGGCGGCGGCGAGCACCGGATGATCGTCGCGCTGGCTGGTCGCCTCCAGCCGCACGCGCCCCGGCTTGTCGTCGGGCCACAGGATCGCGACGAGCGCGGCATCGTCGGCGACCAACGTCAACGCGCCGAGCGGGGAGGAAAGGGTGGTGCGATAGAGCATGGCGATGCTTCTACCGGCTTGCGCGCATGGTCGCATCCCGTTGCTTGCGGTCAAAGTGGCGGGTGGCCGCCGTGCCTCCGTCGGCCTATGATCCCGTCGTCATGGACACACGTCGTATCATCGAGGACTATCACCGGTGGGCGAACCGCGATGACGCGGCGCTGGCCGCAGACCTCGCCCGTGCGGAAGCCGACGTGGCGGCAGGGCGGGTGCACGCCCATGCGGTTGTCGGCGAATGGTTGAAGACCTGGGGCAAGCTCGGGCGCCTGCCCTTCAGGGAGTGGCTTGCGCGCCGTGATGGCTGACGGCATCGCGATGCCACGTGCGCATTCCTGACACGCCACGCGACTCTCGGACTTCTTCCATGACCACCACCCCCGCCGCCCCGACGCCGATGATGGCGCAATATCTCGCGCTCAAGGCCGAGGCCGAGGATTGCCTGCTGTTCTATCGCATGGGCGACTTCTTCGAATTGTTCTTCGACGATGCGCGCGTCGCGGCGCAGGTGCTCGACATCGCGCTGACCTCGCGCGGCGAACATGCGGGGGAGAAGATTCCGATGTGCGGCGTGCCGGTCCATGCCGCCACCGCCTATCTGCAACGCCTCATCAAGGCCGGGCACCGCGTCGCGATCGCGGAACAGACCGAAAGCCCGGAGGCGGCACGCAAGGCGCGCGGGTCGAAGGCGCTGGTCAACCGCGCGATCGTCCGCGTCGTCACTGCGGGCACGCTGACCGAGGAGACGCTGCTCGACGCGCGCGCCGCCAATTGGTGCGTCGCGGTGGGCGAGACGGCGGGCGGCGAGGTCGCGGTGGCGGCGGCGGACGTGTCGACCGGACGGTTCGAGGTGATCGCGTGCGACCCCGCCTCGCTCGGCGCCGAACTGGCGCGGCTCGGCGCGGCGGAGGTCGTCGCGGCGGAGGGCAGCGACGCGCCCGCGACCGTCTGGCGTCCCAAGGCCGATTTCGACAGCGCGCGCGCCGAGGAGCGGCTGAAGCGGCTGTTCGCGGTCGCGACGCTTGACGGGTTCGGGCAATTCGGGCGCGCCGGGCTGGCGGCGGCGGGCGGGCTGGTCGCCTATCTCGACCATACCGCCAAGGGGCAATTGCCGTTCCTGCGCCCGCCGGTGCTGGCCGCCGCGCGCGACACGATGGCGATCGACGCCGCGACCCGCGAAAGCCTGGAGATCACCTGCACCGCGCAGGGGCAGCGCAAGGGCAGCCTGCTCGACGCGGTCGACCGGACGGTGACGGGGGCGGGCGCGCGCCTGCTCGCCGCCGATCTCGGCGCGCCGTTGATGGAGCGCGGCGCGATCGAGGCGCGGCTCGATCTGGTGCGGCTGTTCCACGACGATGCCGCGTTGCGCGACCGGATCCGCGCGGCGCTGCGTGCCCTGCCCGATATCGGCCGCGCGCTGGGGCGGCTGGCGGCGGGGCGCGGCAGCCCGCGCGATCTGGGGCAGTTGCGCGACGGGCTGGACGGCGCGTGGGCGATCGGTGACCGGCTGGGCAAGCTGGCGGACGCGCCCGCGCTGCTGGCACAGATCGCGCCACGGCTGCGCGGACACGGCGAACTGATCGACCTGCTCAAGCGCGCGTTGGTCCCCTCGCCGCCGATCGAGGCGAGCGACGGCGGCTATATCGCCGCCGGCTACGACCCCGCGCTGGATGCGTTGCGCGATACCGGCAGCGGCGGGCGCCGCGCGATCGCCGCGCTGGAGGCGACGTTCCGGACGAAGACCGGCATCGCCGCGCTCAAGATCCGCCACAACGGCGTCCTCGGCTATCATATCGAGGTGCCGGCGCGCGCCGCCGATCCGCTGATGGCGGCGGATTCGGGGTTCACGCATCGCCAGACGCTGGCGGGCGTCGTCCGCTTCAACGCCCCCGAACTGCATGAGGTCGCCGCCAGCGTGACGCAGGCCGGCGCACACGCGCTCGCCGCCGAGGCCGCGCATCTCGAAGACCTCACCGCACAGGCGCTGGCGGGGCGGGAGGGCATCGCCGCCACCGCCGATGCGCTGGCAAGGCTCGACGTCGCCGCCGCGCTGGCGGAGCGCGCGGTCGAGGGCGGCTGGTCGCGCCCCGCCTTCGCCGATCACGCGTGCTTCGACGTCACCGGCGGGCGACATCCGGTGGTCGAGGCGGCGCTGGCGAAGAGCGGCGACCGCTTCGTTGCCAACGATTGCGTGCTCGGCGAGCGGTCGCGCCTCTGGCTGGTCACCGGCCCCAACATGGGCGGCAAGTCGACCTTCCTGCGGCAGAATGCGCTGATCGCGGTGCTGGCGCAGGCCGGCGCCTATGTGCCCGCCACGTCGGCGCGGCTGGGGCTGGTCGACCGGCTGTTCAGTCGCGTCGGCGCGTCGGACAATCTCGCGCGCGGGCGTTCGACCTTCATGGTCGAGATGGTCGAGACCGCCGCGATCCTCGCGCAGGCGACCGAGCGCAGCTTCGTGATCCTCGACGAGGTCGGGCGCGGCACCTCCACCTATGACGGGCTTGCGATCGCCTGGGCGGTGGTCGAGGCGATCCATGAGGACAATCGCTGCCGCTGCCTGTTCGCGACGCACTATCACGAGCTGACCCGGCTGGCGGAGCGCTGCGACGCGCTGTCGCTCCACCATGTCCGCGCGCGCGAATGGAAGGGCGAGTTGGTGCTGCTCCACGAACTTGCCGACGGCCCCGCCGACCGCAGCTATGGCCTGGCGGTCGCGCGCCTCGCCGGCATGCCGCCCGCGACGGTGTCGCGCGCGAAGGCGGTGCTGGCGAAGCTGGAGGCGGGCCGCGCCAAGACCGGCGGGCTGGCGGCGGGGCTCGACGATCTGCCGCTGTTCGCCGCCGCCGCGCAGGCCGAGGAGGCGCAATGCGACGCGATCCGCGCCGAGGTGGAGGCGCTCGACGTCGACGCGCTCACCCCGCGCGAGGCGCTCGATACGCTGTACCGACTGAAATCGCTGGCGCGAGAGGGATAGGGAAAAGTTACAATATGTCCCGGCGGGGGAGTATTGTAAATTTCAAAGCTTTGTAGATCCTTTACCATAGTCGTGCCGGCGCTTACGTCTTTCGCGCCGCCGCAGGACGGCTGCGAAATAAAGGGTCGCTCGCCATGATGAAGTTCGCTTTCGCCGCCAGCACCGCGGTCATGTCATTGCTGAACAGCGCGCCGGCGCTCGCCAACGCGCCCAATACCTATCTGGGGGTGCAGGCAAATGTGATCCACGGCGACACCAACAACCAATATGCCGTCAACCGCAACGATGCCTCCGTCGTCGTCACGCAGAACTACAAGACCGTCTCCACCGACAATAGCGCCCGCGCCCGTCTGGAGACGCCGACGGTGTCCGCCGGGGCCGGCGCCGCATCGGCCTATGTCGATCTCGCGACGGGAAAAATGGGCGCCTATGCCAGCGCGCCGCAATTGCCGCCGAACGAAATGGGCCAGCTCAACCTGACGTCCAACGCCAGCGCGTCGCTCAAGGAGCGGCTTCTTTTCACCGCGATCGGCGCCACGTACAAGACGCTGACCAAGATCGATTATGAGGTCACGCTGCACGGAGTGTTCAGCGGCACCGGCGGCTGGGGGCTGGACGGTGGATTGGGCAAGTCCGATCAATATGGCTCGCAATTCGCGGTGGGCGGCAGGTCGATGGCGGATGCCGCCGTTTCCTGGAAGAAGGGCAACGCCACCTACACGGCGCTGTCGGCGACCGAGGGCGTCTTTCGCGGCAGCGCGTCGTTCTGGGGTGAAACCTGGAACCCGCTTCTCGAGCTGCAGCTGGATCTGCATGCCTATAGCATGAACCCGGACACGCTCGCCGCCGGGCTGGCCGATATGGGCAATACGGCCACCATCAAGTTCAGCCTGCCCAGCACCGTGACGATGACGTCGGCCTCCGGGCAGTTCCTCACCGGTGGCGGCGCGGCGGCGGTGCCCGAGCCGGCGACCTGGCTGACGATGCTGCTGGGGTTCGGCGCGGTCGGCGTGGCGGTGCGGCGTCGCCGCGGGGCGCTGGCTCCCGCGCGCCGCTGATCGACGGAGCGGGCCGCGTCGGGCACGGCCCTGACGTGGGAAAGCGTTGCCGGCGCGCGGCTCTTTCCCACGTCACACCGTCCGGGCGCTGCGATTGATGACTGCATTGCACCTTGCCCGCCAAGGGGGGCGACGCGTTAACCGTCAGCCGCTATCCCGCCCCCTATGATCGGCCGTTTCGACCACCTTCCCAATCGCCGCGCGATCGTCGATCGGCGCCTGCTCGCCGAGCAGGTCGCCGCCGCTACGGCCAAGGATACCTCCGCGCTACGGCATCAGGTCAGCCTGCTGCTCAAGGCGGCGCTGGACGCCGGGCGCGCGGAGATCGCGCGGCGGCTGACCGCGAACCCGTCGCGCGGGATCGAGGCGGCCAATGCGCAGGCCTATCTGGTCGACCAGTTGCTGCGCGTGCTCGCCGACTTCACGATCGACCGGCTCTATCCGCTCGCCAACCCCACCGCCGGGGAGCGGCTGCTGCTGATCGCGGTCGGCGGGTACGGGCGCGGCGAGATGGCACCCTTTTCCGACGTCGACATCGGTTTCCTCACCCCCGGCAAGCAGACCCCATGGGCCGAGCAGGTGATCGAATCCATGCTCTACACGCTATGGGATCTGGGGCTGAAGATCGGCCATTCCAGCCGCTCGCTCGACGAGATGGTGCGCCAGGCGAAGGGCGACGTCACGGTGCGCACCGCGCTGCTGGAGGGGCGCTACGTCTGGGGCGACGAGGATCTCTACGACGAGGCGTCGCGCCGCTTCCACGACGACGTGCGACGCGGCACCGAGCGGCAGTTCGCCGCCGACAAGTTGGCGGAACGCAACGCGCGCCACGTGCGGATGGGCGACACGCGCTACGTGGTCGAGCCGAACGTGAAGGAAGGCAAGGGGGGCTTGCGCGATCTCCACGCGCTGTTCTGGATCGGAAAATACACGTACCAGGTGCAGCGATCGAACGAGCTGGTCGCGGTCGGGCTGTTCACGCGTGAGGAATATCGGCTGTTCCAGCGCGCCGACAATTTCCTGTGGGCGGTGCGCTGCCACCTGCATCTGATCGCGGGGCGCGGCGAGGACCGGCTGACCTTCGACTATCAGCGCGAGATCGCGCAGCGGATGAATTACGCCGACCGGCCCGGCAAGTCGGCGGTCGAGCGGTTCATGCAATTCTACTTCCTCCAGGCGCGTACCGTCGGCTCGCTGACGGGGCTGTTCCTGGCGCATATGGACGAGCGTTTCTCGCGCCGCCGCCGGCTAGGGCTGACGGTGGCGCGCACGCCGAAGCGGCTGAACGGCTTCGCGGTCGAT
The DNA here is from genome assembly GCA_913777325.1 of uncultured Sphingomonas sp. GTDB lineage: Bacteria > Pseudomonadota > Alphaproteobacteria > Sphingomonadales > Sphingomonadaceae > Sphingomonas. The sequence continues at coordinate 33,643 of CAJYSA010000082.1, forward strand.
GGCGGGCGGATCGCCTTGCCGTCGGACGACTTCTTCCGCGCCGATCCGCGCCGGCTGGTGGAGATCTTCGCGCTCGCCGCCGAACAGGGGATGGAGATCCACCCGCTCGCGCTGCGCTGCGCGACGCGCGACGCGCGGCTGGTGACGGCGGTGCGGCGCGACGCGCGGGCGAACGCGCGCTTCCTCGATCTGCTGGCGGGCGGGCACGATCCCGAACTGCCGCTGCGCTGGATGAACGAAACCGGCGTGCTCGGGCGGTTCGTGCCGGACTGGGCGCGGATCGTCGCGCAGATGCAGTTCGACATGTATCATCACTATACGGTCGACGAGCATACCACGCGTGCGCTGGGGCTGCTGGCGCGGATGGAGGCGGGCGCGCTGGCCGGCGACCATCCCCTGCCCAGCGAGATCATGGCGCAGATCGTGTCGCGGCGCGTGCTGTACGTCGCGGTGCTGCTCCACGATATCGCCAAGGGGCGCGGCGGCGACCATTCGATCCTGGGCGCGGAGGTGGCGGAGCGGCTGTGCCCGCGTTTCGGGCTGACCCCGGCGGAGACCGAGACGGTCGCATGGCTGGTCCGCCACCATCTGTTGATGAGCGGCACCGCCTTCCGCCGCGACCTCACCGATTTCAAGACGATCCTCGACTTCACCGAGGTGGTGCAAAGCCCGGAGCGGCTGCGGTTGCTGCTGGTGCTGACCGTCGTCGATATCCGCGCGGTCGGGCCGGGGACGTGGAACGGGTGGAAGGGGCAGTTGCTCGGCGACCTGTACGATCGCGCCGAGGAGGTGCTGCGGCTCGGCCACAAGCAGAAGGGGCGGGGGGAGCGGGTGGTCGCCAAGCAGGAGGCTTTGCGCACCGCGATGCAATGGGATGCCGCCGCGCTGGCCGCCTATGTCCGTCGCCTGCCAGAGCCCTATTGGATCGCCGAGCCGGACGACGTGCTGGCGCACAATGCCGCGTTCGTGACGCAGACCGGCGAGGTGCAGCTCGCGATCGACGCGCAGGTCTATCCCGAACGCGGCGCGACGCTGGTCACCGTCTATGCCGCCGATCATCCGGGGCTGTTCAGCCGCATCGCCGGCGCGATCCATGTCGCGGGCGGCAACATCATCGACGCGCGCATTCACACCACGCGCGATGGTATGGCGCTTGACAATTTCCTGGTCCAGGATCCGCTCGGGCGGCCGTTCGACGAGGCGGGGCAGCTCGTACGGCTGAAGACCGCGATCGAGGATGCGCTGGCCGGGCGCGGCAAGCTGACCGACCGGCTGAAGGCCAAGCCGCTGCCACGCGCGCGCGCCGACGCGTTCCGGATCGAGCCGAACGTGCTGATCGACAACAAGGCGTCGAACCGCTTCACCGTGGTGGAGGTCGCCGCGCGTGACCGCCCGGCGCTGCTCAACCAGCTTGCCTACGCGCTGTTCCTGTCGAAGGTGACGATCCACTCCGCGCATGTCGCCACCTATGGCGAGCGCGCGGTCGACGTCTTCTATCTGACCGACCTGACCGGCGACAAGATCGCCTCCACCACGCGCGTCCGCGCGCTGGAGAAGCGCCTGCTGGCGGCGGCGGCGGGCGCACCGGCGGACGAGGCGGGGTGACGGAGTCCTTGTGGGGCATGGCGCCGGCGCTTCCGCATGAGCGTCACCCCGGACTTGTTCCGGGGTCCACGGTGCCGCAGGATCACAGGACGCGGGGGCGCGGAGCGGTGGATGCCGGGACCAGCCCGGCATGACGGTGGAGAGGGGTTTGAGGGAACGGCAACCCTGCGTCTACATCATGGCAAGCGCCGTGAACGGGACGCTATATGTCGGCCTCACCTCCAACCTGATCCATCGTGTGCAACAGCATCGCGACGGCATCTTCGGCGGCTTTACCGAGCGCTACGGGGTGAAGCGTCTCGTCTGGTACGAAATGGCCGACACGATGGACGCGGCCATCGGCGCGGAGAAGCGCATCAAAAGGTGGCCGCGCGAATGGAAACTCAATCTGATCGAGCGTGACAACCCGCACTGGGACGATCTTGCGGTCTCGCTCGGATTCACGACCATGCGCGGTTGACCGCCCGCGTCACGCGCAGGCAACGACGGGGTGCCGCAATGCGATCGGCACGACGACGTCTTTGGGGGGACTGAGCGAATGACGACCGAATGGTGGCGGGGCGCCGCGATCTACCAGATCTATCCGCGCAGCTTCGCCGATGCGAACGGTGATGGCGTGGGCGACCTGCGCGGGATCACCACGCATCTGGAGCATGTCGCGTCGCTGGGCGTGGATGCGATCTGGATTTCGCCCTTCTACACCTCGCCGATGGCCGATTTCGGCTATGACGTCGCCGATTATTGCGACATCGATCCGGTGTTCGGCACGCTCGCCGATTTCGACGCCTTGGTGGCGCGCGCGCACGCGCTGGGCTTGCGCGTCATCACCGATCAGGTGTGGTCGCACACGTCGGACCAGCATCCGTGGTTCACGCAGAGCCGTGCGTCACGGGATGGCGACAAGGCCGACTGGTACGTCTGGGCCGACGCGAAGCCCGACGGCACCCCGCCCAACAACTGGCAATCGGTGTTCGGAGGCGCGGCGTGGACATGGGACGCGCGGCGCGGGCAATATTATCTGCACACCTTCCTGAAGGAGCAGCCGCAGCTCAACATCCGCCACCCGGCGGTGCAGGACGCGCTGCTGGCGGTCGGGCGCTTCTGGCTCGATCGCGGCGTCGACGGCTTCCGGCTCGACGCGATCAACCACGGCATGGGCGCGGCGGACCTGGCCGACAATCCGCCCGCGCCGCCGTCCGATCGCCCGCGCACGCGCTCGTTCGATTTCCAGACCAAGACGCACAGCCAGGACCAGCCCGACATGCTGCCGTTCGTCGAGCGGATCCGCGCGCTGACCGACGGCTATGACGCGCGCTTCTCGGTCGCGGAGATCGGCGGGGGCGACAATGACGCGGTGCGCAAGGCCTATACCGCGCCGGGCCGGCTGGAGACGGCCTATGGCTTCGACTTCCTGTACGCCGATCGGCTGACCCCGGAACTGGTTCATGACGCGCTGTCGCAATGGCCGGGCGCGCCGGGCGAGGGCTGGCCAAGCTGGGCGTTCGAGAACCACGACGCGCCGCGCGCCGTCTCGCGCTGGGCGCTACCCGCGGATCGCGACCGGTTCGCCCGCGCCAAGATCGTGCTGCTGGCGGCGCTGCGCGGCAACATCTTCCTGTACCAGGGCGAGGAACTGGGGCTGACGCAGGTCGCGGTCCCGTTCGAGAAACTGCGCGATCCGGAGGCGATCGCCAACTGGCCGCTGACGCTCAGCCGCGACGGCGCGCGCACGCCGATGCCGTGGACGGTGGAGGCGCCGGGGCATGGCTTCACCGGTGGCGACGAGGCGTGGCTGCCGTTCGGCGCCGATCACGCCGCGATGGCGGTGACGGCGCAGGAGGCCGACGCGGCGTCGCTGCTCCACTGGACCCGGCGGGCGCTGGCGCTGCGCCGCGCGCATCCCGCGCTGCGCCTGGGCGCGCTGCGCTTCATTGATGCGCCGCCGGGGGTGGTCGCCTTCGAACGCGCGCATGATGGCGAGCGGCTGCTGTGCGTCGTCAACCTGTCGCCCGATCCGAGCAGGTTCGCGGCGGGCGCGGCGGCGCCGTTGCTGTCGCACGGCGTCGCGGGCGACGCGTTCGATGGCTATGGCGCGCTGATCGCGCGACTGGCGTAAGGCCCGCTCCCGGGGGCGGGGGCCAGCCCCGCCCCCGGCGCGGTCATTCCACGAACGGCGCGACCGCGACGTGGCGCCCGCGCAGGAAGGCGTCAGCGACCAGCCACAACGGTGACACGTCGACGTCGCTCTCACCCGCGCGCACGATGTCGGCGAACCGCGCGTACAGCCCCGGATATTCGCCGTGCAGGTCGCCGTCGTGCGCCAGCGCTTCCTTGCCGTCGATGGTCAGCACCGATCCGCCCTTGGCGAGCAGCAAGGTGCCGGCGGCGGTGCGCACCTCGATATCCCAATGCTGCGGGCCTTCCTGTCGGAAGTCGAGGTCCATGTCGATCGCGCACCCGGCGGTGTCGCGGAACGCCACGCGCGCGGCGATCGGCGCGGCGCGGTTCGACGGCACGTCCAGCTCGGCGCGCTCGACGAAGAACGGGCGCGGCAGGATGCGCGTCGCGATCGACAGCGCGTTGATGCCCGGATCGAACACCCCGAAGCCGCCCGGCTCCCAGATCCAGTCCTGCCCCGGATGCCAGACGCGCACGTCCTCGCGCCAGGTGATCGTCGCGCCCTGCACCTCTTGCCCGGCCAGCCATGCGCGCGCCGGCTCGACGCCATCGGCGTAGCGCGAGTGCCAGCTCGCGAACAGGCTGACGCCCTTCGCCGTCGCCGCCTCGTCCAGCGCCGCGACCTCGGCCAGCGTCGCGCCCGGCGGCTTCTCCAGGAACACGTGCCAGCCCTGTTCGATACAGAACATCGCGATCGCGTGGCGCACCTGTGGCGGCGTGCACAGCGCCACCGCGTCGATCGCGGTCCCGCTGGCGGCGAGTTCCTCGACATTGCGATAGAAAGGCAGGCCGTTCACGCTCTCGCCGCTGCGGCTGACGGTCGCGGCCAGTTCGATGTCGGCGTTGCCGGCGATCGCGGGCAGATGCTGGTCGTGCGCGATCTTGCCCATGCCGACCAGCGCCAGTCGGATCGGATGGGGGCGGATCGGCGCGCTCACAGCGAACGCACCGTGACCGGCGCGGGCGCCGCATCGGTCAGTTCGTTGCGCAAGGGGAGCGCGAACGGCGCCGCCTCGATCTCGAACACGTCACCGGCCTGCGTCTTCACGCCATCGGCGACCGACAGCGTCGCGGTGCCGAAGAAATGCACATGCACGTCGCCCGGACGACGGAAGCCCGCGTACTTGAAGTGATGATGCTCCAGGTTGGCGAGGTGATGCGACATATTGTCCTCGCCGGTCAGGAACGGCTTTTCCCACAGCGTCTGCCCGTCGCGCACGATCCGGCTCGTGCCCCGAATGTCCGCCGGCGGCGTACCGAGCAGCAATTCCGCGCCCAGCGACGCCTGCCGCAGCTTGGAATGCGCCAGCCAGAGGTAATTGTGCTTCTCGGTCACGTGATCGCTGAACTCGTTGGCCAGCGCGACGCCCAGCCGATACGGCGTGCCGTCCTCGCCGATCAGATAGATGCCCGCCAGCTCCGGCTCCTCGCCGCCGTCCTGCGCGAAGGCGGGCGATGCGAACGGCGCTTCGGGCGCGACCAGCGACTGGCCGTCGCCCTTGTAGAACCACTCCGGCTGCTGCCCGACCTGACCCACGCCGGGCTTGCCGCCCTCCACGCCCTCCAGGAACATCCGCATCGAATCGGTCTGATGCTCCGACGATGCCGCCGCCTTGTGCATCGCGTCGCGCCCCGATGCGGAGCCGAGGTGCGTCAGCCCGGTGCCCGCGAGCAGGAGCCGGGCACTGTCCTCATGGTCGATCGCCGGCAACAGATGCCCGGCGTCCAGTTCGGCGGCGATATCGACCGTCTCGTCGGTGCGGCGCGCGGTCGCGGCATCGAGCAGCGAGGTGCCCGCCGCGATCGCCGCCAGCGCCAGTTCGCGCGTCGTCTGGACGTCCGACAGGAAGACCGCGCGGTCGCCCTCGGCCAGGATCACGCGGCGACGCCCGCCGGCATCGCGATGTTGCAGCAAACGATGGTGGGTCATTCCTCAATCCTTGAGCGCGGAGAGATAGCGGCGCGCCTCCTGCGCGACCGCGTCGGCGGACTTGCCGGGACGATACAGGTTGGAGCCGAGCCCGAAGCCGTCCGCCCCGGCGGCGCGCCAGTCGGCCATGTTCTCGGGGGTGATCCCGCCCACCGCCAGCATCTTCGTCGTCTTGGGCAGCACCGCGCGCTGCGCCTTCAGATACGCAGGCGTGGTGCCGTCGGCGGGGAACAGCTTCAGCGCGGTCGCCCCCGCCGCCAGCGCGGCGAACCCCTCGCTGGCGGTGAAGTAACCCGGCATCGAGATCAGCCCGCGCGCCACGCTGGCGCGGATCACGTCGGTGTTGGTGTTGGGGGACACGATCAGCGTGCCGCCGACATCGGCGACACGCCCGACGTCCTCGGTGGTCAGCACCGTCCCCGCGCCGACCAGCGCGCGGTCGCCGATGCGCTCCACCAGGATGCGGATGCTGTCGAACGGATCGGGCGAGTTCAGCGGCACCTCGATCAGCGTGAAGCCGGCCTCGACCAGCGCATCGCCGATCGCGGGCGCCTCCGCCGGGGTCAGCCCGCGCAGGATCGCGACCAGCGGCGCGGCGGCGAACGCGGTGTCGAAACGGGTGTGGGTCTCGGTCGTCATCGTGTCAGCTCCCAAAGGCGTTGGATGCCGGCGAGGAAGGCGCGTTCGCTGTTCAGCGCGATGGCCGCGCCGCCGCACTGGCCGATCGCCGCGGCATAGAGTTCGGCGAGCGCACCGCCTGCGAGCAGTTGCACCGTGCGCCCCGTCAGATCGTCGCGCGCGCCGACGTCGGCACCGATCAGCACCCCGCTGGCGAAGGCCGCCGCGTCGTCCGCGGCGAGCCGTCCCAGCAGCACACGCGCGCGTACCTCGAACAGCGCGACGGTCAGGTCGCGCGCGCCCGCGCCGCGCGCCACGCCGTCGCGGAACGCCGCACCGTCTGTGACCGCGCCGTCGAGCATCCCCGCCAGGATGCCGTGCCCGCGCAGCAGGGCGAACAGCTCGCCGGTCAGCGCGGTGGCCACGTCGGTGATGCGCCCCGCCGTGGTCGCGATCCACTTGTTGTGCGTGCCCGGCTGGCAGAACAGCGCGTCGGCCGGCGCCAGCCCGGCCGCGATCGCGCCGAGCACCTGCACCTCCTCGCCGCGCATCACATCGGCCCGCGCCTCCCCCCGCAGCGCGACGCCGGGCACCAGCACCACATCCTCGTCGGCCAGCGTCACGCACCCGCGCGCCAGATCGCGCAGGTCGGCGGGCGCATCGACATACGGGACTTCGTGCCAGCCGCGATTGGACCCGACCATCCCGGCCGCGATGATCGGCAACGCGCCGAGTTCGTCCCGAAGCGCACCGATCTCCGCCGGATAGCCGTCCGGCGGCACAGACAGGACACCGCGCGCGTTTCTGGAGGTTATTTTGGGCACACCGTCGGCACCGACGCGCCACGCACGGCGGTTCGTCGTCCCCCAATCGATGACGATATAGTCACCCGCCACGCCATCCTCCCAATTATTTGTAGGACATAAAGCCTTGCACGGGGAGGTCAAGGCTGTGCGATGCGGGCGCGATCCTGTACGCCCGTCCAGCGAAACGAGGAGAGTGTGATGACCGAGGTGCGGACGTTGTGGCGCGGGGCGGCGACGCTGGGCGAGGGGCCGGCGTGGGATCCGTTGCTGGGCGTGCTGTGGTTCGTCGACATCAAGCAGCAGCGCGTCCATCGCTACGATCCCACCTCGGGCGAGGTCACCAGTTGGGCGGCCCCGGCGCAGGTCGGTTGGGTGTTGCCCAGCGTCGGCGGCACGCTGGTCGCCGGGTTGCAGACCGGGCTGGCGCGGTTCGATCCCGAGACGGGCGAGTTCACCCCGCTGGCCGAGGTCGAGCCGGATCTGCCGGGCAACCGCCTGAACGACGCCACCGTCGCGGCGGACGGCTCGGTCTATTTCGGGTCGATGGACGACGGCGAAAGCGCGATCACCGGACGCGTCCACCGCTGGGACGGGCAAAGCGTGACGACGACCGATATCGCCCCGGTCGCGATCACCAACGGTCCCGGCATCTCGCCGGACGGAACGACGCTTTATCATGTCGATACGCTGGGCGGGGTGATCCATGCGGTCGAGCTGCACGGCGATGGATCGGTCGGCGCGGCGCGCACCTTCGTCACGATCGACCAGGCGGACGGGCATCCGGACGGGGTGACCGTCGATTCCGCCGGGAACGTCTGGGTCGGGCTATGGGGCGGCTGGTGCGCGCGCTGCTACGCGCCCGACGGATCGTTGGTGCAGGAGGTGAAGCTCCCCGCCGCCAACGTCACCAAGATCGCGCTGGGCGGCGCCGATCTGAAGACCGCCTTCGCCACCACCGCGCGCAAGGGGCTGGACGAGGCCGCGCTGGCCGAACAGCCCGACGCGGGCGGCCTCTTCGCGTTCGACGTCGCGGTGCCCGGTCAGCCACTCCCCCCGGTGCGCGTCGGCTGATACGACGACGGCCGGCGGCTCGCAGGGAGCCACCGGCCGTTCCACGTTCGCCCGCGAAAGGGTGGTCGGGCCCCACGCCGTCATTGCGAGCGGAGCGAAGCAATCCAGGGCGTCCTGGTGCGTCGCTGGATGGCTTCGCGACGCTCGCAATGACGTGGAAAGCCATCGCACCGCCTCCGCCGGGGCGAAGGTCCGCCTTCTTCACTCCACCGGCACGTCCGGCAGCGCGTTGGTCGCCTTGGCGCCCCACAGCGCGTAGAACAGGATGTACAGCTCGCACGCGGCGGTCAGCAGGAACGACGGCTGCAGCCCGAACGTGTCGGCCAGCTTGCCCTGCACCACCACCAGCGCGCCGCCGGCGATCGCCATGATCAGCAGCCCCGATCCTTCCTCGGTCAGCGGCCCCAGCCCCTTGATTCCCAGCGTGAAGATCGTCGGGAACATGATCGAGTGGAACAGCCCGACCGAAATCAGCGCCCACATCGCGACCGGGCCGGTGGTGAAGACGGTGATCAGCATCACGATGAACGCGCCGATCGAGAAGGCGGCGAGCACCGTCTCGGCGGGGATGCGCTGCATGATCGCGGAGCCGGCGAAGCGCCCGATCATCATCCCGCCCCACAGCAGCGTCAGGTAGCGTCCGGCCTGCTCGGCGGTCACGTTGGCGATCTGCGGCTGGCTGACGAAGTTCACGAACAGGTTGGCGACGCCGATCTCGGCGATCAGATAGATGAAGATCGCGGGGATGCCGAACACCAGGTTGCGATGCTTCCACAGCGAGTGGTTCTTGCGCTCCTCCTTGGCGACGCGGCTGGTCGACGATCCCATCGCGGGCAGCGGGAAGCGCGCGATCACCACGGCGAGCACGACCAGCACGATCGCGACGAGGACGTAGGGGAGGATCACCGATTGCGCGTCGGCCAGTCGCTCCGCCTCGGTCAGCACGGTGCCGGTCGCCGCCGTGCCGCCCTTCGAGCGCCCGAGGATCAGGTAGGCGCCGAACAGCGGGGCCAGCATCGTGCCGGCGGAGTTGAGCGCCTGCACCAGGTTGAGCCGCGACGAGGCGGTCTCCGACGGGCCGATCACCGCGACATACGGGTTGGCCGCCACCTGCAGCAGCGTGATCCCGCTGGCGATGACGAACAGCATGATCAGCGTGACGCCATAGCTCGGCAGGCTGGCCGCGAGCACCATGCCCAGCGCGCCGGCGGCCATGATCAGCAGCCCGATCACCAGCGACTTCTGATAGCCGATGCGCTCGATCAGCTTGGCGGCGGGGATCGAGGCGAAGAAATAGGCGATGAACCACACGCTCTCGATCAGCGTCGTCTGCGTGTAGTTCAGGTCGAACACGCTGCGCAGGTGCGGCAGCAGCGTGTTGTTGATGACGGTGATGAACCCCCACATGAAGAACAGGCTGGCCAGCAACGTCAGCGCGCGACCGTACGACGGCATCGCGCCGCCGCCTCCGGGCGACATGGTGCCCGGCGAAATGGGGGGTCCGGCCATCATCCTCTCCTCAACCTGATCGTCTACGACGGCGGCGGGCTTGCGTCGCGCAGATATGTCTGACTATATTTGCCGCCAAGTAGCGGTCAATGCGACAAACGCGTTTGACTGGCAAGTCCAGGAGGGGTGTCAGTGAGCATTTCGGTAGCGCGGTGGGCAGTGGGCGTGGGGACGGCATTGGCGGCAGGACTGGCCGGTTCGCAGGCGCAGGCGGCCACCGCGGAGCGCGCCGCGTTCGGCACGCTGCCGGATGGAACCGCGATCGAGGCGGTGGTGCTGAAGGGCGCCAACGGCGTGAGCGCACGGATCATGACGCTCGGCGCGACGCTGCAATCGTTCAACGCGCCCGACCGCAATGGCAAGGTCGCCGACATCACGCTCGGCTACGACGATGCCGCCAGCTACGTCACCAATCCTAATTTCTGGGGCCAGACGGTCGGTCGCTACGCCAATCGCATCGCGGGCGGCAAGTTTTCGATCGACGGCAAGGTCTATCAGCTGCCGCTCAACGACAAGACCAACTCGCTGCACGGCGGGACGAAGGGTTTCGACAAATATATCTGGCGGATTACTGCGGTGAAGTCGGGTCCGCAGGCCAGCGTGACGATGGTGATGACCAGCCCGGCGGGCGATCAGGGCTATCCCGGAACGTTGCAGGTGTCGGCGACCTACAGCCTCGACGACAAAGGTGCGCTGACCATCGATCTGAACGCGAAGACCGACGCGCCGACGATCGTCAACCTGACCAATCACGCGTTGTTCGATCTGGCGGGCGAAGGCTCGGCGGGAGGCATCTATGCGCAGCGGATGACGGTGCCGGCATCGCGCTATACACCCGTGAATCAGGCGCTGATCCCGACGGGCGAAATGGCGCCGGTCGCGGGTACGGTGTTCGATTTTACGCGCCCGCGCGCCATCGGGCAGAGCGTGCGCGACGGACGCGATCCGCAGATCGTGATCGGTCGCGGCTACGACCACAATTTCGTGCTCGACAAGGGCGCGACCGCCGAGCCGGGGCTGGCGGCGCGGGTCGAGGATCCCGCCTCGGGGCGCGTGCTGGAGGTGCTGACCACCGAGCCGGGCGTGCAATTCTACTCCGGCAATTTCATCGACGGCAGCTTCGTCGGCAAGCAGCGTCATGTGTATCGCATGGGCGACGGCTTCGCGCTGGAGCCGCAGAAGTTCCCGGACACCCCCAACCAGCCATCGTTCGGCTCCGCGCGAGTCGATCCGGGCAAGCCCTATCACCATCGCATGGTGTATCGCGTCTCGGTAGCGCGTTGATCCACGGAGTTTCCTGACATGACCGCCTCTATCGACGCGACGAAGCTGCGCAGCCGAGCGTGGTTCGACAATCCGGCGAACATCGACATGACGGCGCTGTATCTGGAGCGCTATCTGAACTTCGGGTTGAGCCTGGACGAGCTG